>CAYGLV010000033.1:0-26592 GCA_964351025.1 uncultured Gaiellales bacterium
GGCCTAACGCTCGCGCATGAAGCCCTGGCGGGCGGCCGAGACGAGGGCGACCGCCTCGGGGAAGAGCACGCGCATGGCGTCGCGGAGCGCGAGCGCCTGCTCGTCGGATGTGCCGGTGACATCCACGCGCTTCAGCCCGGCCGCGGTCAGCTCGACCGCCGTGTTCAGCGTCAGCGTTGCGAACTGCTCGCGCTGGGCCTCCTGCACCGACTCGGCCTGCTGCGCAGCGAAGTCCTGCAGACCCTTGAGGATCTCCTCGGGGTCGCCGCCGAACGGGAAGAAGCCGCCGCCTTCCATCGCCGCAAGGCTACTTCACCCGCAGCGCACCGCGCCTGCACGAACGTCGGCGATCGCCTTCTTGAACGCGTCGTAGGCGGGCTTCGGGTACCCGTCGGCCCAGAACAGCCCCGACTGCCAGGCCGAGAGGCTGGGCTCGTCCACGAGCAGGAAGTTGAAGAAGGCGCCCACGTTCGGCTGGCAGTAGGCGAGGCGCACGGCCTCGGTGAGCAACTCGGCCTGCCGGTCGGCGGCGCCAGCGTCGTTCTCGCGTCCGCTGTAGGCGAACGACTTCTGCCCGGGCACGGCACTCTGGAACCCGTCCTCCATGTACCAGACCTTGGGCAGCGGCTGCGCTGTCCCGGAGAAGGCCTCCTTCAGCGCCGCCATCAGCTTGTCCAGGTCGCCCTGGCCGATCGTCTTCGAGCCGGCATGGCGCGCTGAGGGGCGTTCCGATGAGTGCGCGGGGTAGGGGTGATGGCCGGCCGTGTCGAACAGCGGCCGCGTCCGGCCGCTCGCCCGGTACCAGGTCCCGATGCGCCGTACGAATGTCCCGGGTGAGTGTCCGGCGTTCGAGACTGCGAAGGCCTTGTCGTTGCCGCGCGGCGAGGTCGAGGAGACCAGGTTCACGCCCGGCCGGACCCCGTGCAGCGTGTCCCAGCAGGTTGCGAGCAAGGCTCCGTAGGCCGCGGGCGCCGCGCTCGCGCCGCCCCGGAACTGCGGCTGCCAGAAGTCGTTCGAGTTCGGCTCGTTCCAGATCACGACGTCGTTCACGGTCGGGAGACGCTGGAGCAGGGAGCTGACGTAGCCGCAGTACTCGCGCCGCGAGGCCTCGTCGGCGGGCGCGTCCTTCGCCCGGCCGAAGACCGAGACGACGACGCGCATGCCGTTCGCCGCGGTCACCGTCCGCCGCAGTCCATCCCAGTCGTAGCGGCTGACCCGGAGGCCCGGCTGCCACGAGACCGTGACCCGCACGGCATCGGCGCCGAGATCGCGCAGCACGGCGACTGTCGCCCACGAGCGCGACTGCCACTTGAGCCGGTCGTCCGAGACCCCGATCAGCAGGCCCCGCTCGGCGCGTGCAGGAGCGGCAGCCGCGAAGAGAACGGTCGCGGCCACCGCCGTCGCGAGGATGAGGACGCGCCGGAAAGTCACGTGCTGACCTTGCGACCTCTCTGTAAAGGCGCTACGGGGCGGTCCGTAAGGAATCTGTACGGGCTACTGCTCGAACGCGAGGCCGTACGTGCCCTCGATCTCGGCGACGAGCGCGTCGAGCGTGCTCGTCGCAGCCTTCATCGCCGCTGTGAAAGGGGAGCCATCGATCTGGCCGAGCGCCCGCTCGAGCTGGAGCGCGGCGCGTCCGATCGCGTCGAGCCGAGCTGGGCTTGCCACGTGCGGCGGTACCCCGAGCTGGCGCTGGAGAGCAAGCACCGCCTCCTCGGCGTCCTCGATCCCGGGCGGAGCCTCGGTCAGACGGACCGCCACGAGCTTCGCGTGCAGCTCGTCGAGCCCGCCGCCGCCCGCCGTCTCCTCGGCGAGCTCACACAGTCCGGCGATCGACGCGGCGGCGCGAACGACGCGGCGACTGCGAACCGGTTCGCCGGCGCCGTCGAGCGCGAGCCAGGTGCGGTGGCCGTCGGCCGAATGGAGAGCACAGAGGTAGACGCGCCCGCCGGGACTGGGCTCGGCTGCGAGCACCGCGGCGACCTCGGCGCCTCCTTCGCCATGGGCCGCTGCGCGGGCTGCGATCCGCTCCAGCTCGTCGGGAAGGCTCACGATGACCAGAATAGACCCGTGTCCGAGCGCCACGACCACGCCCGTGCCCTCTTCGCACCGCTTGGCCCGACGTACGAGCGCACGGGTGCCCTGCTCTCGTTCGGGCAGGACCCGCGCTGGCGCCGCCTCCTCGTCTCCCTCGTCCCGGCCCAACCGGGCGAGACGGTGCTGGACGTCGCGACGGGCACCGGCGCGGTCGCACGCGAGCTCGTGCGCGCGCACGGCTGCCGTGTCGTCGGGCTCGACCAGAGCCCGGAGATGCTCGCGCAGGCGCGAGGGCAGGGCGGAGACATCGAGTACGTCGAGGCAACGGCCGACCGGCTGCCTTTCCCGGACGCCGCGTTCGACCACCTCACATTCACGTACCTCCTGCGCTACGTGGACGAGCCGGGCGCGACGCTCGAGGAGCTCGCGCGCGTCGTACGGCCCGGCGGAACGGTTGCCATGCTCGAGTTCGGTCTGCCGCGCGGTCTGTGGCGGCCGCTTTGGGAGCTGTACGTGCGCATCGGGCTCCCGTTCGCCGGGATGCTCATCTGCCCCCGCTGGTACGAGGTCGGGCGCTTCCTCGGCGGCTCGATCCGCGACTTCCACGCCCGTTTCCCGAAGTCGGCGCTGCTCGGACTCTGGCACGACGCGGGGATCGAGGGCGTGCAGGCGCGGCGGCTCAGCCTCGGCGGCGGGCTCGTCGTCTGGGGGCGGCGCTCGTGAGGCCGACCTTCTACTCCCTCGCACCGGGAGGCTGGCGGGATTACGTCTCGTTGCTGCACCTGCCGTACACGCTCTGGCACCTCTCCTACATCGCGCTCGGCGCCTGCCTCGCGCCCAACGTGGACTGGAGCCGGTTCGGGTGGACGGTCGCCGCATTCGCTCTCGCCCTCGGAGTCGCAGCGCACGCGCTCGACGAGCTGCGCGGGCGGCCGCTGGGCACGCGCATCCCTGGCACCGTGCTCGTGGCGCTCGCGGGGGGCTCGCTCGCCGGCGCAGCCGCGATTGGGATCGTCGTCGCAGCGGACGCGACCCCCTGGCTGCTCGGCTTCGTCGGCGCGGGCGTGTTCCTCGTCGCCGCCTACAACCTCGAGCTCGCCGGCGGGCTCTTCCACACCGACCTCTGGTTCGGGCTCGCCTGGGGCGGCTTTCCCGTGCTGACCGCCTCGTTTGCGCAGGTCGAGACCATCACCTGGGAGGCCCTGCTCGCGGGCGCGTTCGCGGCGCTGCTTTCCCTCGCACAGCGGCAGCTCTCGACGCACGTGCGACTCGTGCGCCGTCGTGCCGTCGCCGTGAAGGGGACGATCGAGCTTGCCGACGGCACGCACGAGCTGGTGACGGCCGCGTGGCTCGTCGCCGCGCCCGAGCGGGCATTGCGGGCGCTCACCGCGGCGACCGTGGCTCTCGCGGCGGCGCTGGTCGTCGTGCGGCTCTAGCATGAACGGCGTGCTCGACGAGACCGTCCAGTCCGCGTTCGCCGTCGCGGCCGTGCTCGCGGCGCTCTCGCTCGGCCTCGCCGCTGCAGGCCGCGTGTCCGGCCGGCCGCTCGCCTGGCTCGCCGGGCTGCTACTCACGTGTGCTGCCGGCGCGTGGGTCGGCTTTGCGTTCAACCCGGACGACCGCAGCGTCGCGGTCGCCGCAGGGGGGCTGACAGTCGCAGCGCTCGCCGGAGCCGGAGCTGCCGCGCTCGCGAGGGCCCTGGGCCGGGCGCGCCGCACCGACGCCGACGTGGAGCGTGTCCGGGCCTCGCTCACCGAGGTGATCGACGCTGAGGCAGCGGCGCGCGCACAGGAGCTCGAGCGGACACTCGCCCGCGCCCGGGCCGATTCGGTGTCGCTGCTCCGCGAGGAGCAGAGGCGGATCGCCGAGGAGCACCGCAGCGAGCTGGCTGAACGGGAGCGGGCAACAAGTGACGCGCACGCCGAGGTTCTGGCCCGGGTCGAACGGCGGTTCGACGAGCGGCTGCTGGGCTTCGCCGACGACCTCGATTCGGCTCAGCAGACACTCGGCGGTCACGTCGCCCGGCTCGAGCAGCGGCAGACGCACCTCATCTCGGAGGCGGAGGCGCGGATCGAGTCCGAAGCGGCGGAGCTGATCTCAACCGCCGATGACCAGCGGGCCACCGTGCTGCGGCTGCGCGACGAGCTCGAGCGGACGGCGCGCGAGGCGATCTCCGAGGCGCTCGACGAGCTCCAGCGGCACACCCTCGAGCGCCGCCGGGCGATCGAGGAGGTGGCGGAACGCCTGCAGCGCCGCGAGCACTCCCTGACGGAGCAGATCGAGAGCGCCGAGGGGGAGGCGCGCGGCCGGGTGGAAGCCGCGTTCGCAGATCTCGAGCGCCGGCAGGTCGAGCACGCCGAACGGCTCGTCGCCCGCGAGACGGCGCGGCACGCAGAGGCCGCCTCGGTCCAGTTCGAGAGCGCGGCGAAGACCGCTCGCGAGGAGGCGGCACGGCGGCTCTCGCGCGAGCTCGAGCGCGGGATCGAGACGGTCACCCGGCAGGCCGACGCGCTGTTCGCGGAGCGCCTCAACCAGATCGCCGAGCAGAGCGCCAAACTGCTCGAGGCCCGCCTCCGGCAAGCGCAGGCCGGCTTCGAGCGACAGCGTGATGAGGTCGGGGCTGCCATCACCCAGCGCATCGCGGATGCCGATCTCGATCTGCGCAAGACCCTCGGCGCGATCGTCGCCGAGGCCGAGGCCGAGCGCTTCGTGCTCGAGTCCCGCTTGCACGACCTGGCCCGCCGGATCGACGAGACGGCCTCCCGGGCCTCCGCGCGCGGCGAGTAGGCGCGCAAACTGCGGCGCGGTCGCGCTAGAGGAGGATCTCGGCTGCCAGCCGCGGCTCGCAGCCGCGGCCGACGAGCGCAGCAGCCTCGTGCAGATCGGCCTCGCTGGCGGCGAGACGCTCCGCGAGCGGCAGCGGGTAGCCGGCCTCGATCAGGACGTGCAGACGCCAGGACTCGACCTTGGCCCGCTCGCTCTCCAGCTCTATGATCTCGGTGGTCTCGGCCATGTGTGCGGATCGTTCGTTCTTTCTGAGACGATCCCTGCCCGTTGTTGTTGGCACAGTGCCATTCCTCGCCGCAGGCTCTACGCTCCGTGGTGTGAACGTGCAGCCGACGCTCTACGGCGACCGCAAGGTGTACTCCGTCGGCGCCTTCAACCGCGGCGTTGCGGAGTGGCTGTCACGCATCCCGCCGCTGTGGGTCGAGGGCGAGCTGACCGAGCTCCGCCGCCACGACAGGTGGGGCAGCGTCTTTTTCAGCCTCAAAGACCCGGAGGACGGCTCGACCGTCCCGGCCTCGATGCCCCGGCGCGCGTTCGACGCGCTCGACCTCGCGCTCGCCGACGGGGAGCGCATCCACGCCCAGGGCCGGCCGGAGCTCTATGCGGCGAAGGGCGAGTTCCGCCTGCGCGTACTCGCGCTCGAGCGCTTCGGGCTGGGGGAGCACCTCGCCGCGCTCGAGCGGCTGAAGAAGAAGCTCGCGGCCGAAGGTCTGTTCGCGGCGGAGCGCAAGCGGCAGCTTCCCCGCTTCCCCCGCCGGATCGGGCTCGTCACGGGCCATGACGCGGCCGCGAAGGGCGACGTTCTGACGACGATCACGACGCGCTTCCCGCCCGCCCGCATCCTGGTCGCCGAGACGCTCGTGCAGGGTCCCCGCGCCGCGCTCTCGATCGTCGCCGCCCTCGAGTCGGTCGCCGCCGAGCCGGAGGTGGACGTCGTCATCCTGACGCGCGGCGGCGGCAGCTTCGAGGATCTGCTTCCCTTCTCCGACGAGCGGGTCGTGCGGGCGGTCGCAGCCTGCGCCGTGCCCATCGTCTCGGCCGTCGGGCACGAGCAGGACACGCCGCTCTGCGATCTCGCAGCCGACGTGCGCGCCTCGACTCCCACCGCGGCCGGCCGGCTCGTCGTGCCCGATCTGGGCGAGCTGCTGGAGAGCCTGCGCCGCTCCCACGCGGGGCTCGCGCTCGGCGCCCGCCGGACGTTCGAGCGCGAGCGGGAGCGGCTGGTCCGCTCCCGCACGGGGCTCGAGCGCGGCGCTCGCCGGCTACTCGAGCGGGACGCCCAGCGCCTCGCCGTCACGCGCGACCGGCTGCGGCGCGGCCCTACGCTTCTGCTCGAGCGCCGCCGCGGCGCGCTCGATGCGGCGGGCGGTCGCCTGCGCGCGCTCTCGCCGCGCGCGACGCTCGAGCGCGGCTACGCGATCGCTCGCGCCCGTGGGGACGTGGTCCGCTCGGCCGCCGAGGTGACCGAAGGGGAGCGGGTCGAGGTCGAGCTGGCGGCAGGCGCCTTCGGCGCCCGGGTCGAGGAGGTGACCGCGTGACGGAGCAGGAGCTCTCCTTCGAGCAGGCCCAGAAGGAGCTGGAGGGGATCGTCGAGCGGCTCGAGCGCGGCGAGGTCGGGCTCGACGAGGCGATCGCGCTCTGGGAGCGCGGCGAGGAGCTCCACCGCCTCTGCGCCGAGAAGCTCGACGCCGCCCACGGCAAGATCGAGGAGCTGGCCAAGCGGGCGGCGGAGTCGGCACCCGGCACGTAGCGCCGGAGTGGCGTGTGCCCTGCCGCGCTGCATAGAATCGGGCCGTGGCTCAGCCAAGCGTCGACGTTCTTCAGCGTGTCCCGCTCTTTGCCGGCCTCGAGCCGCGTGAGCTGAGACAGATCGCCGAGTCGTTCAAGGCACGCGAGTATGCAGCCGGCGACACAGTGGCGACCGAGGGCCAGAGCGGAGTCGGCTTCTTCGTGATCGAGAGCGGCGAGGCGACAGTCAGCGTCCACGGCGGGGAGGTGGGGCGCTTGAAGGCCGGGGACCACTTCGGCGAGATCGCGCTCATCGACGAGGGGGCTCGCACGGCGACGGTCACCGCCGACACCGAGCTGGTCTGCTACGGGATGAGCTTCTGGGAGTTCCGGCCGATCGTCGAGTCGAACTCACAGATCGCCTGGAAACTTCTGCAGACGCTGGCGAAGCAGCTCCGCGCCGCCGAGCAGCGCTGAGCTCAAACCCCCGCGAGCCGCTCCCCAAGGGCCGTGAGGTCCTCGCGCGCCCGCGCCGGGTCGCCTGAGAGCGCGACCGTCTCGGCGCCGGCGAGCGGCTCGACGACGAGCCCACCGAACACGACGCAGCGCACGCCGGCCTCGGCGCAGCGGCGGGCGACGAGCGCAGGCGCCTTGCCCTCCGCGGTCGTGCGGTCGACTGTCCCCTCGCCGGTGACGACGAGGTCATAGCCGCTCGGCTCGAAGCCGATCGTCTCGAGCACGAGCTCGGCCCCGGGCCGCAGCTCTGCGCCCAGGGCGGCGAGCGCGGCTCCGAGGCCGCCGGCGGCACCCGAGCCCGGCAGTCCGGCGTACGGAGCAAGGTCTCGCATCCCCGCCAGCCGCCGCTCGAGCAGCGGGATCGTCTCCTCGGTCGCCCCCTTCTGCGGCCCGAACAGGCGCGCGGCGTCGGGCAGGAGCGTTGCGACGTCGCAGGCGGCCTGCACCGGCACCGGCAGCCCACCGAAGAGCTGGAGGAGGCCCGCGCCGCCGTCCACGGTTGCGGAGCCGCCGAGACAGACGAGCAAGGCGTCGGCGCCGCCGTCGAGAGCGGCGTGGAGCAGCTCGCCGAGACCCCGGCTCGAGGCTGTCAGCGGGTCGAGTCGCGCCGGGTCGAGCGGGATCGCCTCGGCCGCCTCGACGACCGCCGTCCCGTCCGGCAAAACGAGCCAGCGTCCGGGCCGCGGCACCCCGAACGCGTCGCTCACGACTGCCTCGTGCCACTTACCGCCGAGCGCCGAATAGAGGACGTCTGCGGTTCCCTCGCCGCCGTCGGCGACGGGCAGCTCGTCCACCTCCGCGCCACGACTTCGCAAGCCTCGAGCCAGTGCGTCCGCCGCGGCGGACGCACTGAGGACGCCCTTGAGGCTAGCCGGGCACGCCAGCGCGCGAGACACGCGCGGTGCTCTCCTCCTGCGCATCGGCCTCGGCGTCGGCGTCGAGCTCCACGTTCGTCGCGTCCTGCATCCCGCGGAGGGTGGCGAACGAGAGGCCCTCGCGCGCGAGGAAAGCGAGCCCGACGCCGACGCCGACCGACATCTCGACGGCCTGCAGGACGATCCCGTAGGCAAACCCTTCGCTGTAGGCGACGCCGTACTGGACGAGTGGCAGTGCCACGGCCGCCTGGAGGAGGCCGAAATTGCCCGGCCAGAGCGGGAAGATGGTGGCGACGTTCATCAGCAGCAGCACGAGCCCGGCCGCCGGCAGCGGCGCGTGCACGTCGAACGCCCGCATCGCGACGTAGACGGCGAGCAGCTGCATGAACCAGCCGGCGCACTGGAAGAGGATCGCGCCCGCGGCCGCCAGCGGCGCCTTCATCACCGAAAGCCCTTGCCGCGCCATCTGGAGCAGCCGCTGGACGGGTCCCGCTCCATCCAGGACGGGCCGGTGGTGCCGTCGGGCGCTCCCCATCGCGAAGGCGAAGAGCGCGATGCCGATCCCCGAGACGACGATCAGGCTCGTCACCGCCCAGTGCGGGATCTTCGCCGTCAGCAGCACGTACGCGACCAGCAGCAGGGCCGGCACGACGTCGAACAGCCGGTGGGCGAAGACGGTGCCGGCGAGCGCGGCACTCGTGCCGCGCCCGTGCGGCAGTCGGCGCCGGAGCACGGCGACGCGAGCCAGCTCGCCGATCCGGCCGGGGAGCACCGCGTTGCCGAGCAGCCCGATGCCGAAAGCCGAGAAGACGCGGTGGAAGGCCGGCTGCGGCGGATCGAGCGCCTGGCCGATGGTCAGCCGCCAGGCGACTGCGCGCGAGAGCACCGAGACGAGGTTGAGCCCGACCGCGAACGCGATCCAGCTCCAGTTGACGGGATCGAACGCGTGGTAGACGATGCTCCAGTCAGGCCCTCGCTGCCAGAGGAGAAGCGCGACGCCGGCGAACATCGGCAGCACGAGCGCCACGCGCACCCACGGGTTGCGGGGGATCCGGAGCCCGTTCACGCAGCAGCCCGCCCGCTCTGCGCCGCGAGGACGGTCTCGTAGATCGTGAGCAACCGGCGCGCGATGTCCGGCCACGCGTACTGGGCGCAGGCGAGCTCCCGGGCGGCGGCGCCGAGCGCGACGCGGGTCGGCTCGTCGGCGAGCAACGCCGCTACGGCGTCTGCCAGGGTGGCCGGGTCTCCGGGCCGGACGGCAACCGCGGTCTCGGGGGTCATCACGTCCCGGTAGCCGCTGATGTCGGATGCGACGACCGGTGTCGCGCAGGCGAAGGCTCGTGTCAGCACCATGCCGAAGCTCTCGCCGCCGAGCGACGGGGCGATGAGAGCCTTGGCCGAGAGAAGCTCGGCGGTGAGGTCCTCCTGGCTGAGGAAGCCGAGAACGTCGATCCCCTCGTCGGGGATGCGCAGGCGCGTCAGCAGCAGCCGCACCGCGAGCGGGTCGGCGCCGATCACGCGCAGCCGCGTGCGGGTGCGGCGGCGGATTTCCGGCCACGCGCGCAGCAGCACCTGCAGGCCCTTGCGGGGCTCCTGGCGGCCTGCGAAGACGACTCTGTCCTCGCGCCCGGCCGGGTCGGCCTCGTCAGGGATCAGCACGCCGTTCGGGATCACCTCGTAGTCGCCGGGCAGCCAGCGGGCTGCGGAGACCCGAGCCTGCTCGGAGACGGCGATGCGATGATCGACACGGTCGGCGAGAAAGCCCCAGACCGGGGTGGCGGCGCGCATCCAGCCGAGCTTGCCGGAGGCGTGCCACGTGGCGACGATCGGCGCGGGTGCGAGCGACAGCGCCGAGACGCAGATCGCCGGCGTCATCGGCTCGTGCAGGTGGAGGATGTCGAACCGCTCCGCCGCGAACATCCGCCGCATGCGGAAGAACGTGCGCGGGCTGAGAACGATGTTCGGCAGCGATCCGTTGGCCGGCACGATCACCGAGCGGCCGACGGGGATCACCTCGGGAGGCGCGACCCCGGGCCGCCCGACGCGCGGGTGGAGGACGCGGGTGAACTGCCCCGGCGGGTCGTTGCCTATCACGAGGCGCACGTCGACGCCGAGCTCGCGCAGAGCGCCGGCCTGCAATTCCGCGTGCTCGACGACTGCCCCCCAGAAGGACCACGAGAAGGGGACGACTATGCCGACCTTCACCAGCTGAGTCTATGTCCGATCGCGGTCGCGGAAGAGCGCGTACAGGGCAAGGTCGTAGATGATCTTCAGCCCGCCGGCGATCAGGAACGGCGCCGCCAGCGTGCTCTGGAGGAGTGGTCCGGCGACGAGCGGTGCGATCGGGCGGGCGACCGCGCGCGCGGTGCTCGTGTACGCGGCGGCCGCGATGCGCTCGCCCGGCTCGACGGCGGCGACGACGAACGCCTGCCGCGTCGGGACGTCCATCTGGCTCAGTGCGAAGCGTGCGAAGAGCACCGCGATCGCCGTGCCGAGGGTGGGCGCGAACGGGACGGCGGCGAGCAAGAGGTTCGAGGGCAGGTGCGTGAAGACCATCGTCCGGATCAGCCCGATCCGGCCGGCGAGCCACACCGCAGCCTGGAAGGAGAGGGCCTGCAGGAGCCCCGTTGTGAAGAACACGGCGCCGAGCAGCTGCGGCGAGGCGTCGAACTTCCGGCTGAGCCAGTACGCGAGGAAGCTCTGAACGACGAACCCACCGCCGAAGCTGTCGAGCGCGAAGAGCGCCGAGAGGCGCGCGACGATCCCCCTCGAACGCTGGAGCGCCGGTCGCGGGCCGCTCCGGGGGCCGGCCTCGACGCGCGCCGAGAGCGTCGCCGCGGCGGCGAGGCCGAGAGCCGCGGCCGCCGCGTAGGCGAAGAGCAGCCGCTGGCCACCCGGCAGTCCGGCCGCGAGCGCTCCGAGCGCGCCCGCGAGCACGGCAACCGTGTTGTAGAGACCGAACAGGCGGACCACGCCGCCCTCGGGGGCCGTGTGCGGCAGCATCGCCGTCTCGAGCACCGTCAGCGGCCCGGAGTCGTTCGCGTCGGTGGAGAGCGTGCCGGTGAGCGCCGCGAGGACGAGCGCGGGGGGCCACGTCGTGAGGGCGAACACCGTCCCGGCGATCCCCATCACGAGCAGCAGCAGCCGGTAGGACCGCCGCCGCCCGGCCCGCTCGGCGTAGCGAGCGAGCAGGACCGAGGCGAGCGCCGACCCGGCGAGGATCGCGGCGAGCACGAGCCCGACCTCCGCACCGCTCAGGCCTTCGCGCTCGAGCGTCAGCCCGATCGTGACGCTGCCAAGGCCGTAGGCGGCGGCCCGCAGCCCCTGGACAGCGAGCAGCGCACGGGCGTCACGGGTCAGCTCGACTACCGCTCCTCGGTACGCTGCTCATATGCGCCTGGAGGGTATCCACCACGTGACCTGCATCACGGGTGACGCGCCTGGAAACGTCGACTTCTACACGCGCGTCCTCGGCCTGCGGCTCGTCAAGAAGACCGTCAACCAGGACGACCCGACGGTCTACCACCTCTTCTACGCCGACGAGCTCGGGAGCGCGGGCAGCGACATCACGTTCTTCGAGTATCCCGGCGCCGCACGCGGGCGGCCCGGTGGAGGGATGGTGCACACGATCACGTGGCGCGTCGCCTCCGAGGACGCGCTCGGCTTTTGGGCCGAACGGCTCGCGGACGAGGGGCTCACGGCGGAGCGCGACGGCGCCCGCCTGCGCTTCGCCGACCCGGAGGGCCTCGGGCTCGAGCTGGCGGTCGTCGCGACCGCCGACGCGCCGCTGCTCGCGGCGCATCCCGAGATCCCGGCCGACCTCGCACTGCAGGGCTTCGACGGAGTGCGCGCCTTCAGCCGCGATCCGGAGCGCAGCCGGCCGCTCCTCGAGGGGGCGCTTCGCTTCACGCCGGACGGTGACGCGGCCTGGGATGTGCGCGGCGAGCGGCGCGGCGGGCTCTACGCCTACGAGCCTGCGCCCGGACCGGGCACTCCGGGCGCAGGGACGGTGCACCATGTCGCCTGGTCCTCCACGATGGCCGCCCACGAGGCGTGGCGGGATGTCATCGCCGCGGCGGGAATGCAGATCACCGACGTGATCGACCGCTTCTGGTTCCGCTCGCTCTACTTCCGCGAGCCGAGCGGAGTGCTCTTCGAGATCGCGACGCTCGGGCCCGGCTTCGCGATCGACGAGGACCAGGAGCACCTCGGCGAGGCCCTGATCCTGCCGCCCGCCTTCGAGCACCTGCGGGCGCGGATCGAGCCCGTGCTGACGCCGCTGCCGGACCCGCGGGCTGCCTGGCCCGCCGCGTGAGCGAGACCCTTGGCGCTCTCGTCCGCCCGGCGGCCGGCGACCCGGAGGGGGCTCTCGTCCTCTTCCACGGCCGCGGCGCCGACGAGCACGACCTCTTCCCGCTGCTCGACGCCCTCGACCCGGAGCGTCGCCTGCTCGGGCTGACTCCGCGCGGGCCGCTCTCGCTGCCGCCCGGGGGCGCGCACTGGTACCAGCTCGGCGGGATCCCCACTCCGGATCCGGCGACCTTCCGCCCCACCTTCGAGCTGGCCACAAACTGGCTCGACGAACTGCCGTTCCCGACCGACCGGGTCGTGCTCGGAGGCTTCTCCCAGGGCGCGGTGATGAGCCTGGCGCTCGGGCTCGGCGCGGGGCGGCCGCGCCCGGCCGCGATCGTCGCGCTGTCCGGGTTCGTGCCCGAGGTCGAAGGCTTCGAGCTCGACCTCGCGGAGCTCGACGGCTACCCGGTCGCAATCGGGCACGGCACCCTCGACCCGGTGATCTCAGTCGAGTGGAGCCGCGCCGCCCGAACCGCACTCGAGTCCGCTGGAGCGAGCGTGACCTACCGCGAGTCGCCGCTGCCGCACACGGTCGACCCTGCGTTCCTGCCCGAGCTGCGGGCGTTCGTCACGCAGGCGCTCAGCGCGTAACGGCGTCCGCTCAGATCGCGAGCGCAAACGCGTCGGCGAGCGTCGTCGCATCCGGCGGGGCCGGAAGCAACCGCGCCAGCTCGAGGAGATCGGGTCGCGAGCGTCGATACAGCGCTGCGACATGGCTGTCGGGAACACGCCAGAGCATGTGCCGCAGGTGGAGAAGCTCTGGAAACACCCCGATCGGGCCCGGCAGCGGACCCTCGACCTCGAGCGGATGCACGCGCATGTCCTCGCTCGGCAGGAGCTTGCCGACGGCGCCGCCGTACGGGTCGGCGCCCGCATAGCGGAGACCACCGAGTCGTGCGGTCGTCGCGGCCGCCAGGCAGAGATGACACGGCTCGAGGACGGTGTAGAGCGTCAGGTCGCCGTAGGCTCGCTCGGCGGACAGCCCGACGAGCGCGTTGATCTCGGCGTGGCCGAGCCGCGTTCCCGCAAGCTGGCCGTCGTGCGGCGCGTCGAAGATCCGGTTGCGCCCGCGCGAGACGACTGTCCCATCTGCACCGGCGGCAACGGCTCCGACCGGGATCGTCCCTGCGAGGTACGCCTCCCACATTAGGGCGAACGCCTCGCGCCACGGCGGCTCGAGTTCTTCCAGAGTGACCGCGCCGTCCACCGCTACGTCGCACTCACGGCGGCGGCGAGCTCGTCGAGCGCGTCGTGGGCTCGGGCGACGACACCGCCGTGGCGGAGGAAGCCGTGCACCATGCCGTCGTAGCGCGACAACGTCACCGGCACGCCGGCCTGCTCGAGCCGCCGTGCGTACGCCTCGCCCTCGTCGCGCAGCACGTCGGCCTCCGCGGTCTGCACGAGCGCGGGCGCCACCCCGCGCAGGTCGGGTGCGCGCAGCGGCGAAGCTTCGGGGAGGGAGCCGTCACCGTGCGGGCCGAGGTACCGCTCCCAGAACCAGCGCATCCCCTCCCGCGTCAGCCCGTACCCGTCGGCGAACTCCTCGTAGGAGCCGGTGTCGAGCGCGTGGTCGACAACCGGGTAGACGAGCGCCTGCAGCGCGAGCGGGAGCCCGGCGTCACGCGCCCGCAGAGCGACCGCGGCGGCGAGGTTCCCTCCCGACGAGTCGCCTCCGACCGCGAGCCGAGCGGGGTCGAGCCCGAGCGCCGCGGCCTCGCTCGCCGCCCAGCGCGTGGCCGTCCAGGCGTCCTCGAGCGCAGCCGGGAAGCGGTGCTCGGGCGCCAGCCGGTAGTCCACCGAGCAGACGAGCGCGCCGGCACGCCGGCAGAGCGCGCGGCAGACACCGTCGTGGCTGTCGAGGCTGCCGACCACCCAGCCGCCCCCGTGCAGCCAGATGAGGCCGGCGAACGGCTCCTCGCCCTCGGGCCGGTAGACCCGCACCCGCACGGGCCCCGCCGGACCGGGCGCCGAGAGCTCGTCGACGCCGGCAACGGGCTCCGGAGGGCCGCCGAGACGCTCGCTCTCCACGTCCACCTCGAGCCGCCTCTCGGCGACCGTCTCCTCCGAAAACGGCAGCGCCTGCCGCGTCTCGAGATACGCCCGGGCCTGGGGGTCCAGCTCCACGACTCGGTTATACCCGCCCCGCGCATAGACTCGACGGATGCGCTTCGAGAACGGCCTCGCGGAGCTCCACACCCACCTCGGCGGCTCGGTCGCCTCCGACATTCTCTGGAGCCTGGCCCACGAGCAGGGGATCGCTCTGCCGGTCAAGGACTACTGGGAGTTCGACCGCCTCGTGACGATCTCCGACCCGCGCGGCGTCGCGAGCCTCGACGCGCTGGACGCGATCTACCACTGGACGGAGCTGATCCAGTCCTCGCCGCTCGCGGTCGAGCGTTCGGTGCACGCGGCGATCGGCGGCGCGTACCGCTCGCAGGGGATCACGACGCTCGAGCTGCGCTTCAACCCGATGAAGCGCAACCGCGGCGGAGAGCAGGACCTCGACCACATCATCCTGGCCGCGATCCGCGGCCTCGACCGCGCGAGCCTCGAGTACCCGCAGGTGCGCTGCGGGCTGATCTTGATGATGGACCGCACGTTCGACACCCACCAGAACGAGGTGATCGTCCAGAAGGCGGTCAGCTGGGCGTCGCGCGGGATCGTCGGGGTGGACATCGCCGGGCCGCGGCCCGGCGGCACGCGCTACGACTACGGCCGTGTTGCGCCGATGATCGAGACGGCGCGCGCGGCGGGGCTGGGAGTCACGATTCACGTGGGCGAGGAGGGCGGCCAGATGGGCCGCGACGAGCTCCGCGAAGTGATCGAGCTGCTACGACCCGACCGCATCGGCCACGGCATTCTCGCCGCCGGCGATCCGGAGCTGATGGGTCTCCTGCGCGAGGCCGGGATCGTGCTCGAGATCTGCCCCACGTCGAACCTGCTGACCAAGGCTCTGTCGGACGAGAACGCGGTCCGGGAGACCTTTCGGGCCTTCGCCGACCACGGGGTGGCGATCACGATCGCCACCGACGGCCCCGAGATGATGCACACGCACCTGCGCGACGAGCTCGACCTGCTGCTGCGGCTCGGCGCGCTCACCGAGACGGAGCTGCGCGAGGCGAATGACCGGGCGCACGCCGTCAGCTTCATCGGACGTTAACGAAGGATGCTCACGCTCCACCTCGCTCGTCCGTTCTAGCCGGTATGCGACTCCGCACCTGGACCGCGCTCTGGACGCTCTATCTCGTCTGGGGCTCGACGTACCTCGGCATCAAGGTGATGGTCGAGACGATGCCGCCGTTCCTCTCAACCGGCGCCCGGTTCGCCCTCGCCGGGCTGCTGCTCGCCGCCGTGCTGGCGCTCCGCGGACGGAGCCTGCGCGTGACGCGGCGCGAGCTCGCAGCCTGCGCTGCGCTCGGCGCGGCGCTGCTGACCTTCGGCGTGGGTGTGGTGACGGTCGCCGAGACGCGGATCGACTCGAGCGTGGCGGCGATCATCGCCGGGTCGGTGCCGCTCCAGGTGGTCATCCTGCGCTTCCTCTCTCGCCAGCGGATCGCCCGTGCGACGCTCGCCAGCGTCGTGGTGGGGCTGGCGGGGGTCGCGCTCATCGTCGTGCCGGCGGGCGGGAGCGGCTCCACGCTCGGCGGGCTCGCGATCATGATCGCCGCGACGGTCTCCTGGTCGCTCGGCTCGTTCTTCTCGCACCGGGCTCCACTACCCCGCGACCCGTTCGTCGCGACCGTGTGGGAGATGCTCGCAGCGGCTGTGTTCCTGACCGTGCTCGGGCTCGCCTCCGGTGAGGCCGGCGACGTCCGGCCCGAGGCCTTCTCGCACCGATCGCTCGCGGCGCTCGCGTATCTCGCCGTCGCCGGCTCGCTCATCGGCTTCAGCGCCTACGTCTGGCTTCTCCAGAACGTCCCAATCTCAAAGGTCGTGACCCACCAGTACGTGAACCCGCTCGTGGCGGTGCTGCTCGGCGCCGCGTTCCTCTCGGAACGGCTCTCGTGGACCGCCCTGCTCGGCGCCCTGCTCATCGTCGGCTCGGTCTTCGCGGTCGTCCGGCGCGAGACCGGCGGCCCGAACGAGCCCCTCGAGCCGGCCGCCTAGCTCTAGCTCGTCTCGGTGCCGCGGTGGTGCAGGTAGTCGAGGAGATCCGAGCGCGTCAGGATCGCCGCCGGCCTGCCCGCCGACGCGACGACGACGGCGGAGCTGCGGCCGGAGAGGTCGCTATAGACCTGGTCGAGTGACTCGGAGACGTCCACCGAGGCGAGCGGCGGCCCCATCACCACCGCGATGTCCTCGTTCAGGGCGTCGGCGTTCTTGAAGACGCGCTCCAGCAGCCCGACCTCCTGGAGCGAGCCGATCACGTCCGACAGCGAGTCGGGCGGGCTCTGGCGGACGACCGGAAGCTGCGAGATCGAGTAGCGCTGCATCAGATCGATCGCCGCGCTCACCTTCTTGTTGGCTTCGATCGTGACGAGGTCGGGCAACTCGTGCTCCTCACCGCGTTTGAAGCGCAGCACCTCGTCCACCGTCGCCCGTGCGCGGCGCTCGAGGAAGCCGTACTGCAGCATCCAGTTGTCGTCGAAGAACTTCGACAGGTACGAGCGGCCGCTGTCGGGCAGCATCGTCAGGATCCGGGCCTCCGGTCCCAGGCGCCGGGCGACCTGAAGCGCCGCCCAGACCGTCGTACCGCCGGAGCCGCCCACGAGGAGGCCCTCCTCGCGGGCGAGCCGGCGCGCCGTCAGGAACGAGTCGGCGTCGGAGACGCGCACCCACTCGTCCACGACGGTCGGGTCGAGCGTCGCCGGCCAGGTGTCCTTGCCGATCCCCTCCACGAGATAGGGGTGCATCGGATGCTGGGCGTCGGCGGTGAAGACCGAGCCGTCCGGATCGGCGCCGACGATCAGCACGTCGGGTCTGCGCTCCTTGAAGTAGCGGCCGACCCCGGTGATCGTTCCGCCCGTGCCGACGGAGATCACGATCGCCTCGATCTCGCCGTCGGTCTGCTCCCAGATCTCCGGCCCCGTCGTCTCGTAGTGCACCTCCGGGTTGGAGAGGTTCGAATACTGGTCGGGCTTGAAGCCGCCCGGGATCTCCTCGGCGAGCCGGTCGGAGACCGAGTAGTAGCTCTCCGGCGAGTCGTGCTCGACGGCGGTCGGGGTGATCACCACCTCGGCACCGTAGGCGCGCAGCATCGAGATCTTCTCCTGGCTCATCTTGTCGGGCATCACGAAGATGCAGCGGTAGCCCTTGAGGGCGGCCGCAATCGCGAGCCCGACCCCGGTGTTGCCGGAGGTGGGCTCGACGATCGTGCCGCCGGGGCGCAGCTTGCCCTCGCGCTCGGCCGCCTCGATCATCGCCATCCCGATCCGGTCCTTGACCGAGCCGCCGGGGTTCAGGTACTCGAGCTTCGCGAGAAGCTGCGGCGCGACGTCTCGGCCGATCCGGTCGAGCCGCACGATCGGCGTCCCGCCGACGAGCTCGAGGACGCTGGGGTACTCCCGGGGCATACCGGCGGGAACCCTAGCGGGCCGGCTTCACCGCGCGCGGCACGCGCTCCCGGCGCCGGATGACGGCGTCGGTCCCCGGGTAGAAGATCGACTCGTGCTCGTCTTCCCAGCGCACGCGGTAGTGCTCGTGCTCGGCGCCGCCGAGCACCTCGACGATCTCGCCGAGACGCGGCGTATCGCCGACGGCGCGACCCGAGATGACGACCACGTCGCCGGGCTTCGCGCTCGTGCTCTCCTTCTTCGTCACGTTCGCCTCCTTCGCCTGCATGTTGGCGCGGTCCAGCGCCCGCAGCATCGGTGACCATCCGGATCCTGCGTGCGGGATCGCCGCGAGCTCCTCAAGCCCGAGCGCCGAGACGATCTCCGAGCAGAGGTCGCCCGCCGGCAGCTCGTAGCGGTAGTCGAAGTCGACCGCACCGTTCAGCTCGAGCACGACGTAGCCGCCGACGCCGTCCGGCAGCAGGTCGATGCCGACGAGGTCGGAGCCGATCGCCCGCGCGGCGGCCGCCGCGACGGCGCGGGCAGCTGGAGGAGGCAGGGCCGGCTCGAGGCGCCCGCCGAGAGAAACGTTCGTCCGCCATTCCCCGGGCGCCGCGATCCGCACCGTCGCACCGACGACCCGGCTCCCAGCAACCAGCAGGCGCAGGTCACGGTCGCCGTGCGGCACGTAGACCTGCGCGAGCGCGCCGTGGCGGCGGAACCACTGCCGCCCTTCTACCTCCCCGAGGCGCCGCCCGAGGGAGGAGCGGTCCGGGCAGAGGAACACATCGCGCCCCCAGCTGCCGAAACGGGGCTTGAGGACAAGTGGAAACTCGAGCTCGGGCAGTGGCCCCGCGGCCGGGACGTGCCACGTCCATGGGTGAGGCAGCCCGGCCGCGGCGAGCAGCCGCGCCGTCTCGCGCTTGTCGTGCGCTCCGAGCAGCGCGTCGGGCCGGTTCAGCACGCGCACGCCGCGGCGCTCCAGCTCCGGCACGAGCTCGAGCCCCGGTTCGAGCCCGTCGAGCGAGGGCAGCACGTCGAGCCTGACGAGGGCGACGTCGCCGGGCCCCAGCAGCTCCACCGCCTCGCCGGGCCAGAGTATGCGGGCCTCGATGCCCCGGGCGATCAGCGCCCGCGCAAACACGCCGTTCGTCAGCGTCGGGCTGCCGAGAATCCCCAGCAGGCGCTCGCGCACACCCACCTCCTTGGTAGGGCCATGGTCGGACGAAGGGCGCCAGGTGACATCGGCGCTTCCCCCGATCCGGGGCGCGGGCGGCTACGGACGAGCTAGAACACGAGGTCGAACTCGTCCATCAGTGGCGGAAGTGCCGCCGGCCGGTGAAGACCATGCAGGCACCCGCCCGCTCGACCGCCGCGATCACATCCTCGTCGCGTTTCGAGCCCCCCGGCTGGATGAAGGCCGTCACGCCCGCCTCGAGCGCGACCCGGGGCCCGTCGGGGAAGGGGAAGAACGCGTCGGAGGCGAGCGCCGCGCCGGCGAGCTCGTGGGTGTGCTCACGCGCCTTCTCGACGGCGATCCGCACGGCGTCAACGCGACTCATCTGGCCCGCGCCGATGCCGATCGTGCGCAGCCCTCCGGCCAGCACGATCGCGTTCGAGCTGACGTGCTTGCAGACCCGCCAGGCGAAGAGCAGGTCGCCCCAGTCGGCCTCGCTCGGCGCGCCGCACGCGACCTCCATGCCCTCGCGGTCCTCGACGTCCCAGTCGCGATCCTGCACGAGCAGCCCACCGAGCACACGCTTGTAGCCGGCCTCGGCCGCGTCCGGCCGCCGCCGCTCGCCGTCGTCGAGGATCCGTGTCGACTCCTTGCGCTGCAGCGCCTCGAGCGCCGCCTCGTCGAAGCCGGGCGCCAGCAGCACCTCTACGAACTGCTCCGCGAGCCGCTCCCCCAGCCCGGCCCCGACGGGCCGGTTGAGGACGACGACGCCGCCATAGGCCGAGATCGGGTCGGCGGCGAGGGCTGCGGCGTAGGCCTCCTCGATCGAGGCCCCGACGGCCACACCGCACGGGTTCGCGTGTTTGACGATCACGCACGCGGGCAGGGCGAACTCGCGGGCGAGGAGCCGTGCAGCGTCGAGGTCGTTGAGGTTGTTGAACGACAGCTCGCGCCCGTGCAGCTGCGTGACGCGCGAGAGCAGGTGCGTGCGGGCGCGCCGCTCGGCGTAGTAGGCGGCGCGCTGGTGCGGGTTCTCGCCATAGGCGAGCTCCATGACCTTCTCGAAGGCGGGAATGAAGAGCTCGGGAAAGGACTCGCGCTCGCCGAACCAGGCGGCGATCGCGGCCTCGTAGGCGGCCGTGCGCGCGAAGGCCGTCGCCGCCAGGGAGCGGCGGGTCTCGAGCGACAGCTCGCCGCGGCGCCGCAGCTCCTCGAGCACCGGCCCGTAGTCCGCCGGCCGGCAGACCGGGGCGACGTGGGCGAAGTTCTTCGCCGCGCCGCGCAGCATCGAGGGCCCGCCGATGTCGATCATCTCGACCGCGTCCTCCTCACGTACGCCGTGGCGGGCCGCGACCTCCTCGAACGGATAGAGGTTGACGACCACGAGATCGAAGGGCTCGATGTCGTGCTCCTCGAGGGCCGCCACGTCGGCGGCCTCGTCGCGGCGCGCGAGGATGCCGGCGTGAATCCGGGGGTGGAGCGTCTTGACGCGGCCGCCGAGCAGCTCCGGCACCTCGGTCAGGGTCTCGACCAGCGTCGCCTCGAGGCCGGCCTCGCGGAGGACCTCCGCGGTGCCGCCGCTCGCCACGAGCTCGAAGCCGAGCTCAACGAGGCCGCGTGCGAACTCCTCCAGGCCTGACTTGTCGTAGACGGAGAGAAGCGCGCGGGCCATCAGGTGATCATGACCTTCCGCCCCTCCACGCGCACGCGACCGTCGAGCAGATGCCGCACCGCCTCGGGCAGCAGCCGGTGCTCGACCGCCTGGATCCGTGCGTGCAGCGTCTCGGGAGTGTCGCCCTGCTCGATCGGAACGCACTCCTGGAGGACGATCGGCCCCGAGTCCACGCCCTCGTCCACCAGGTGAACCGTGACGCCGGTCACCTTCACGCCGTGGGCGAGCGCGTCCTCGACCGGCGTCCGCCCGGGGAAGGCGGGCAGCAGCGCCGGATGGACGTTGACGATCCGGTTCCGGAAGCGCTCGACGAAGAGAGGCTGCAGAAGCTGCATGAAGCCGGCCGTGACGACGACGTCCACGCGGCGGCCTTCGAGCCAGTCGGCGAGCGCGAGGTCGCGCGCATCGCGGTCGGGGTAGTCCTCGAGGGCGAAGACTGCCGTCTCGACGTCGGCGCGGTGCGCCCGGCCGAGGGCCTCGACACCCGGCTTCGAGGAGGCGACCGCGACCACGGGCAGCCCCGCGGTGAGCAGCGCCTGCAGGTTCGTGCCGCGCCCGGAGACGAGCACGCCGATCACGCCGCCTCGATCCGCCCGATCACGAGCCGGCCGCCCCCGTCGGGGACGACCGCGCAGTAGCCGATCCCGAGGTTGAAGACCCGCCGCAGCTCCTCCTCGGCCACGCCACGCGCAGCGAGCCACGCAAAGACGGGAGGCCGCTCCCACGCGTCCCAGTCGATCCGCGCCCGCAGGCCGGGCGGGAGCACGCGCGTGAGGTTCCCCTCGATCCCGCCGCCGGTCACGTGCGCCAGCCCGCGCACGTCGGCCTCACGCCGGAGCGCACGCACGTCGTCGAGATAGAGCCTCGTGGGTGCGAGCAGGTCGGGCCCGTCGTAGTCGTCGCGCTCGGCCAGCAGCCGGCGGACAAGCGTGAAGCCGTTCGCGTGCAGGCCGGCCGACGGCAGGCCGACGACGAAGTCGCCGACCTCGATCCGGGAGCCGTCGACCACGTCGGAGCGTTCGACGAGCCCGACGCACGTGCCTGCAAAGTCGATCTCGCCCTCGCGGTAGACGTCGGGCAGCTCCGCCGTCTCGCCGCCGATGATCGCGCAGCCCGCGGCGCGGCAGACCTCCGCGGCGCCCTCGAGCAGCTCGGCCACCTGCTCCGGCTCGATCCGCGCCGCGGCGACGTAGTCGAGGAAGAAGAGCGGCTCGGCGCCCGTCGTCAGCACGTCGTTGATGCAATGCGCAGCGAGGTCGGCGCCGCAGTCGCGTAGACGTCCGCGGCGGCGGGCGAGGATCAGCTTCGTGCCGACGCCGTCCGTCGAAGCTGCGAGCAGGCGCCGCTCGTCGAGCGCGTAGAGGCCCGCGAAGCCGCCGAAAACGCCCGCCACCTGCGGCGTCGCGGTCGAGTCGACGGCGGCACGCAGCCGCTCGACGATCGCCTCTGCTGTCGAAAGCGAGACGCCCGCCGCCTCGTAGGTGCGCTCTCCGCCCACCCGCCGATTCTAGAGTGCTGCCGTGGACGGACCTTCGCTCCTCACGAGTTGGAGCTTCGAGCCGCTCGAGCTCGCCCCGGCGGCGCTCGTCGCGGTCGCCTATGCAGTGCGGGCCTGGACGCTGCGGCGACGCGGGACACCGGTGCCTGGACTGCGCGTCGCCGTGTTCGCGCTCGGCGTCGCGCTGATCGTGCTCGCGCTCACCTCGCCGATCGCCGCCTTCGCCGAGGACGAGTTCTTCTTCTTCCACATGATCCAGCACGTCGTGCTGGGCGACCTAGCGCCGCTCTGCCTGCTCGCCGGGCTGACGGGGCCGCTGCTGCGGCCGCTGCTCGCGCTGCGGGCGGTCGAGCGGTTGCGGGCGCTCGCGAACCCGGTCGTCGCGCTGCCGCTCTGGACGGCGCTCCTCGTCCTCTGGCACGTGCCCACGCTCTACGAGGGCGCGGTGCGGCACTCCTCCCTGCATGCCCTCGAGCACACCGTGTTCCTCGCAGCCGGGATCGTCGTGTGGCTCCCCGTGCTCGAGACCTTGCCCGCGCCCGAATGGTTCGGCACGGGACCGAAGCTCGGCTACGTCGCCGCGGTGCGCGGCATCGAGACGATCGCCGGCAACGTCTTTGCGTGGTCCGGCACGGTCTTCTACGGCGTCTACGTCCACACGAACGAGCGCTGGGGAATCTCACCCGAGCAGGACCAGAACCTCGCGGGCGTCGTGATGATGGCCGAGGGCGGGGTCGTCACCATCGTCGCGCTCGCCTGGCTCTTCCTCCGCCTCGCGCAGGAGGGCCAGGTGCGCCAGGAGTTGCTGGAGGCGGGCCACGACGCGCGCACGGTGAAGCGGGTCGTCCGTTACAGGCGCTGGGAGGATCTGGCCGGCCGACGCTGAACTCCGTCTGGATGCGCTCAACCGGCGTCCACCACGTGGATATCGTCGTCAGCTCCGTCGAGCGCTCTCTGCCTTTCTACCGCGACCTGCTGGGGCCGCTCGGCTACCACCGGATCAGCGAGGTCGAGGGCGAGCGCGGCGAGACGATCTGGTACTTCATCGGGCCGGGCAGCGGGATCGGGCTGCGCGAGGCCCAGAGCGAGGGAGCCTACGACCGCTACCGGGTCGGCCTCCACCACCTCGCATTCGAGGCCGTCGCGCGCTCAGTCGTCGACGAGCGCTACGACTGGCTCGTGACGTCGGGCGCCGAGATCGAGACGCCGCCCCAGGAGTACGGCTACCAGGTCGGCTACTACGCCGTCTTCTTCTACGACCCGGACGGCATCAAGCTCGAGATCGTGCACATCCCCGGCCACGCGGCCTAATCTAGGCCTGCGCGGGCTCGAAGCGCAGCTTCACCAGGTTCCGGCCGGCGGGCACGCGCGTCGGGTAGGAGCGTGTGAAGCAGGCGCGGCAGACCGCGTCCTCGGGCAGCGTCGTCGAAGCGGTCATGCCGTCGAGCGAGAGGTAGTGCAGCGAGGTCGCGCCCACGTGCACCCGCATCTCCTCGACGGAGCGATGGGCGGCGGCGAGCTGAGCTTCCTCCGCCATGTCGATCCCGTAGAAGCACGGCGAGACGACCGGCGGCGAGGAGACGCGCACGTGCACCTCGGCCGCCTTCGCCTCGAACAGCATCTCCACCAGTGCCCGCATCGTGTTGCCGCGCACGATCGAGTCGTCCACGATCACCAGCCGTTTGCCGGCGATCTCCGCGAGCGGGTTGAACTTGAGGCGGATCCCTTGCCGGCGCAGCTCCTCGTCCGGCTCGATGAACGTGCGGCCGACGTAGCGGTTCTTGATCAGCCCCTCGCCGAACGGGATCCCCGAGGCCTTCGAGAAGCCGATCGCCGCCGGGGTTCCCGAGTCCGGGATCGGCATCACGAGGTCAGCCTCGACCGGTGACTCGGCCGCGAGCTGCTCGCCCATGCGGACACGCGCGCCGTAGACGTCCACGCCGCCGACCCTCGAGTCGGGACGTGCGAAGTAGACGTGCTCGAAGATGCACGCCGCGCCGGCGCCCTCCGGCAGGGCTTGCGTCGAGTGCAGACCCTCCGCATCCACGACGACCAGCTCGCCGGGCCGGAGATCGCGCGCGAAGTCGGCGCCGATCAGGTCGAGAGCGGAGGTTTCCGAGGCGACGACCCAGTCCTCGCCGAGCCGTCCGAGCGAGAGCGGGCGGATCCCGTGGGGGTCGCGGAACGCGACGAGCACACCGTCGGCGAGCGCGACGATCGAGTAGGCGCCCTCGAGGCGTGCCATCGTCTGCGCGACCGCGAGCGGCAGCGGCGAGGGGTCGTGCGCGAGCAGCGCGGCGATCAGTTCCGTGTCGGAGGTAGCGCCGAGCTTGACGCCCGCCGCGTCGAGCTCCGCGCGCAGCTCGGAGGCGTTCGTGAGGTTGCCGTTGTGGCCGAGCGCAACCGTGCGCGCGCGGCCGTGCTGGACGAGCGGCTGGACGTTCGTCCAGGCGTTCGACCCGGTCGTCGAATAGCGCGTGTGCCCGATCGCGACCTCTCCTGTCAGCGCCTGGAGCTTCTGCTCGTCGAAGACCTGGGCGACGAGCCCGAGGTCGCGCAGCACCGTCAGGCGGCCTTCGTCGGAGACGGCGATGCCCGCCGCCTCCTGGCCGCGATGCTGAAGCGCGAACAGCCCGAAGTACGTGATGCGAGCCACCTCGCGCTCCTCGGAGCGGATACCGAAGATGCCGCACATCTAGGTGCGCCAGGCCCTCTGCAACTCGTCGACCTCGATTCCCAAGAGGGTCCCCCCACCCACCGTGCCGATCCTGCGCAGCGGCACCCCGCCGAGCTTCAGCACGTTCTCCTCGGCGCAGGCGAGCACAGCCTGGCCGCCGCCCTCGCCGAACCAGGCGAACGCATCGCCGGGGAGGTCGAGCTCGGCCCCGAGCCCGGAGTGGATCGCCGCCTCCGCGAGGCAGACGGCCAGCCCGCCCTCAGCGGCGTCGTGGACGAGCGAGCAGAGCGGCGCCGCGCGCCAGAGGAACTCGACGAGCATCGCCTCGAGCGCCAGGTCGAGGCGAGCCGGAATTCCACCGAGTGCGCCGTAAAGCGCCTGGTACTCGGAGCCGGCGAGTGAGAGCGGCGAGGCCGAGGCGAGCAGGATCGCGTCGCCCTCGCGCCAGGCGCCCGGCACAAGCCGCACGTCGGGGATGAGCCCGACGCAGCCGGCGACCGGCGTCGGGTGGATCGCGCGGCCCTCGGTCTCGTTGTAGAGGGAGACGTTGCCGGAGACGACGGGGAGCCCGAGCGCCTCGCAGGCTTCCGCCATGCCCTCGATCGCCTCCGCCAGCTCCCAGCCGATCTCCGCCTTCTCCGGGTTGCCGAAGTTGAGGCAGTCGGTGAAGCCGAGCGGCTCGCCGCCGGCGCAGGCGACGTTGCGCGCCGCTTCGAGGATCGCGAGCGCGCCGCCCGCGCGTGGATCGAGCCTCGCGAGTCGCCCCTGGCCGTCGAGTGAGAGGGCGAGCCCGCGCAGCGAGGGCCGCAGGCGCAGGACGGCCGCGTCGAGTCCCGGCCGGCGCACGGTGCGCGAGCCCACGAGCTGGTCGTAGCGGCGGTAGATCCAGGCGCGGCTGCGGAGATTAGGCGAGGCGAGCAGCTCCGGCAGCGCGCGCTCAGGCGGCGGTGCTTGCGGCGCCGGCGCGGGCGCGGGCGCCGGCCGGGGCGTGCGCTCGACGGCGTAGCGCGGGCACTCGTCGGTCAGCAGGCGCGCCGGGATGTCGCCCACAACGTCGCCGTCGTAGAGGGCGCGCAGCCGCCGGCTCTCGGTGACCTCGCCGACAACGGCGTGATGGACCTCCCAGCGGTCGAGCACGACCTGCACCGCCTCGAGCAGCCCGGGCCGGACGACCGCGACCATCCGCTCCTGGCTCTCGGAGATCATGATCTCCCAGGGCTCCATCCCCTCTTCACGCTGCGGGACGCGGTCGAGGTGGACGTCGATCCCGTACTCGCGCGCCATCTCCGACAGCGACGACGCGATCCCCGCGGCGCCGCAGTCCTGCAGCGACTCGACGAGCCCGCGCTCGACGAGCTCGAGCGAGACCTCGATCAGCTTCTTGCCCGTGAACGGGTCGCCGATCTGGACGGAAGGGCGCTTCTCGGCCGCACCTTCGCCGAGCTCCTGGCTCGCGAGCACGGAGGCCCCGCCGATCCCGTCGCGCCCGGTCGTCGCTCCGTAGAGCACGACGAGGTTGCCCTCCCCGGTCGCCTGCGCGCTCATCACGCGCTCGACCGGAAGCAGGCCGACGCACATCGCGTTGACGAGGCAGTTGTCGGCGTAGGCCGGGTCGAAGACGGCCTCGCCGCCGACGGTGGGGATTCCCACGGCGTTCCCGTAATGGGAGATCCCGCCCACCGCGCGCTCGAAGTGCCAGTCGGGCTCGCCGAAGCGCAGGCCGTCGAGCAGCGCGACGGGCCGCGCGCCCATCGCGATGATGTCTCGGATGATCCCACCC
>CAYGLV010000034.1:0-26359 GCA_964351025.1 uncultured Gaiellales bacterium
CAGCCCGCCCAGGCTGCGTCCCGGCACGACGACCCCGGCACCCGGAGGCTCGGCCGCGGCGGGCCCGGCGAGGCCGAAGACGAACCCCGCCGCCAGGACGGCGGCGACTGCGGCGCGCCGAGCGTGCGGAGCATCCGCAACGGCTCTGCGGCATCTTCCGATGCCGCCGTGGCGGCGTGCGGGCACGCTTGGGTCATGCGACATCTCTTCATTCTCAACGACTCGCCCTATGGCAGCGAGCGCTCCTACAACGCTCTGCGGCTCGCGTACTCCCTGATCAAGCGCGAGGGCGAGGAAGTGCGCGTCTTCCTGACGGGCGATGCGGTCGTCTGCGCGATGGCGGGCCAGCAGACACCTGACGGCTACTACAACGTCGAGCGGATGCTGAAGGCCTTCGCCGGCCGGGGTGGCGACGTCGGCTGCTGCGGCACGTGCCTCAAGGCGCGGGGGATCCGTGACGAGCTGATCGCGGAGAGCGCCCGCCACTCCTCGCTCGAGGAGCTGACCGACTGGACGCTCTGGGCCGAGCGCGTGCTCGTCTTCTGAGCCACTTGCACAGGCGATAGCTGCCATAACGGGGATGGGCTAGACCGGCGGCCCGCGATCCCGTAGTCTCCGGGCTCGCATGGCCGTGAACGTCGAGATCGACCTCGGGCTGCTGAAGTCCGAGATCAAGAAAACGTACGCGTCGGTCTCGCAGGAGCCCGAGAAGGACTTCGCGTTCCCGACGGGGCGAGCCTGGGCCGAGGATCTCGGCTACCCGCCGGCGCTGCTCGCGCGGGTGCCCGAGACGGCGGCAGAGTCGTTCGCGGGGGTCGCCAACCCGTTCTCGCTCGGCGCGCTGCAGGCCGGCGAGCGCGTGCTCGACATCGGCTGCGGGGCGGGGATGGACTCGCTCGTCGCGGCGCAGATGGTCGGCCCCGAGGGCTCCGTGACGGGCATCGACATGACGCCGGAGATGCTTGCGAAGGCGCGGCGCGCCGCCGAGGAGCTCGGCGCGGGCAACGTCGCGTACATCGAGTGCGAGGCCGAGCGCATGCCGTTCGCCGACGGCAGCTTCGACGTCGTGATCTCGAACGGCGTGATCGACCTGATCCCCGACAAGGACGCCGTCTTCTCCGAGATCCATCGGGTGCTCGTCCCCGGCGGCCGCATCCAGGTCGCCGACGTGACGATCCAGCAGCCGGTGTCCGAAGAGGGCCGCCGCAACATCGATCTCTGGACCGGCTGAATCGCCGGCGCTCTGCTGGAGGCAGAGTACGCAGGAGTCCTGGAACGGCACGGGTTCGAGCGGATCGAGAGCGGCAATCTCGTCGCCACGTACGCCAACTCGGCATTCGAGGACACGCGCCGCAAGGCGATCAAGTTCGGAGCGCACGGCACCGCCGTGAAGGCTTTCAAGAAGGGAGAGGCAGCATGACCACAGGCGGAAAAGCGCTCGTCAACCTGGCGACGGGGATGGAGGACGCCGAGAAGGTCACCGTTGCCTTCCTCGTCGCCACGGCCGCGGTCGACCAGGGCAAGCAGGTCGTGATGTGGCTGACGAAGGATGCCGTCAAGCTCGGCCTGCCGGGCGTCGCGCGGGGAGAGCACTGCATCGGGTGCCCGGCTCTCGAGCACCTCTTCCAGCAGTTCGCCGACGGCGGCGGCGAGCTCTGGCTCTGCCCGATCTGCGTCAAGTCGCGCTCCCTCGACGAGACTGCGATCGTCGCCAACGCGAAGCTCGCCGGAGCGACGCCGCTCTGGGAGTGGATCGGAGACGGCGCGACGGTCCTCAGCTACTGATGACGGCGGCTGAGCCCTGGCAGCTGCGGGGGGACGGTCTTCATAGCGTGCAACTGCGACTACGCCGGGCCGTAGACTCGGGCCGTGGAGGTCTAGCTCCCGGCGAGCGTCTCGCGCAGGCGCTCGAGGGCCCGCTCGCGATGGACGTCCTGGAGCGCGACGGCGCGCTCCGCGTCGTGGCACGCCACCGCGTCGAGGATCGCGCGGTGCGCCCGGTCGGCCTCCACGGCTTCGCCGGGAAGCGCGTAGTAGAGGGCCCGATAGGCCTCCGTCGAGTCCCAGAGCAGGTCGATCAACCGCGAGAGCGGGCGACTGCCCGCGAGCTCGTGCAGGAGGCCGTGGAAGCGGCGGTTCGCCGCGAGCCGGCCCGCGCCGTCGGTCGCCTCGCACCAGGTCTCCGCCGCGGCCCCGAGTGCCGCGACGTCCGCGGCGGTCGCACCGGGAACACCGCGCCGTAGCGCCTCGCTCTCGAGCAGCCGCCGGAGCGCGTACACCTCCTCCAGCTCGTGAATGTCGAACTCGGTGACGACGTAGCCCCGTCGCTGCCGGTACGTGACCAGGCCCTCGCCGGCGAGCGCGCGCAGAGCCTCGCGCAGCGGAATCAGGCTGACGCCGGCGCGGGCAGCCCAGGCTTCCTGGTTCACGCGCTGGCCGGGTCGCAGCCCGCCCTCGAGGATCGCCGCGCGCAAGGTGGCGGCGGCGCGGTCCTGAGCCGTCGGCGACCGGGCTGCGACCGGGGCGGCGCTCATTGGCGACCTAGCGGAACGCGCTCTCGCCGGTGAGCGACTGGCCCACCACGAGCGTGTGCACCTCGTGGGTGCCCTCGTACGTGAGGACGGACTCGAGGTTGTTCATATGGCGGATCACCGGGTACTCGAGCGTGATGCCGTTGGCGCCGAGGATCGTCCGGGCCGAGCGGGCGATCTCGAGCGCGCCGCGCACGTTGCCCATCTTGCCCATGCTCACGTGCTCGGGCCGAAGCGTTCCCGCATCCTTCATGCGGCCGAGATGCAGGGCGACGAGCGACGCGCGATTCAACTCGAGGGCCATTTCCGCCAGCTTCTGCTGCGTCAGCTGGTAGGCCGAGATCGGCTTGCCGAAGACGATGCGCTCCTTCGCGTAGTCGAGGGCGGCCTCGAAACAGGCGCGCCCGGCACCGACGGCGCCCCAGACGATGCCGTAGCGAGCCTCGTTGAGGCACGAGAGCGGGCCGCGCAGCGTCGAGGCCCCCGGGAGCATGCTCTCGCCTGGGACGCGCACGTCGGCGAGCACGAGCTCAGAGGTCACCGAGGCGCGAAGCGAAAGCTTCTTGTGGGTCTCCGGTGTGGTGAAGCCGGACGTCCCCCGCTCGACGATGAACCCGCGGATCTCGCCGTCTCCGGTGCGCGCCCAAACGATCGAGATGTCGGCGATCGAGCCGTTGGTGATCCACATCTTCGCGCCGTTGAGAACCCAGTCCGACCCATCCCGGCGCGCCTGGGTGCGCATCGTGCCCGGATCCGACCCGGCATCGGGCTCGGTGAGCCCGAAGCAGCCGATCACCTCTCCGCTTGCCATCAGCGGTAGCCAGCGCTCCTTCTGCTCCTCCGAGCCCCAGCGCCAGATCGCGTACATCGCGAGCGAGCCCTGGACCGACACGGCGCTGCGGATGCCGGTGTCGCCGGCCTCGAGCTCCAGGCACGTCAGGCCGTACGCGACGGCGCTTGCGCCGGCGCAGCCGTAGCCCTCGAGGTGCATGCCGAAGAGCCCGAGCTTCGCGAGCTCGGAGAGGACCTCGCGCGGCAGGATCGCCTGCTCGAACCAGTCGCCGACGCTCGGCAGCACCTGCTCGCGAACGAACTGCCGCACGGTGTCGCGGATCGCGCGCTCTTCGGCATCGAGGAGGGCATCGAATCCGAGGAAGTCGAGTGGATCGAGCGCAGGGAGCTCGGTGGTCACGGCCACGGCGGGACACCTCCGGTGTCGAGAGAGCGAAGGCCAAAATCCTATAGAAAAAACACCGACTGTGCGGATGCCGACCGCCTTGACGGCTCGCCGGGGCCAGCCCTATCATCATTGACTGACTAGTCAATCGAACTCTTGGAGCGAAGAACATGGCCACGATCGAGCACGGGGTGGCGAGTGGTGTCTCATTCGCCCTGACGGACGAGCAGCGCTCGCTGCGCGAGCTCGCGCGCGAATTCGCAGAGAAGGAGATTCGGCCCAAGTCGGCCGAGTACGACGAGCACCAGACGCACCCGGCCGACGTGATCGCGAAGGCCCACGAGCTCGGGCTGATGAACCTCCACATCCCCGAGTCGCTCGGGGGAGCCGGCCTCTCCGCCTTCGACGGCCTGCTGATCAGCGAGCAGCTGAACTGGGGCTGCTCGGGCATCGGCACCTCGATCGGCGCCAACGGCCTCGGCATGGCGCCGGTGCTGCTCGCCGGCACCGACGAACAGAAGCAGCACTGGCTGCCGCCGCTGCTCGAGGAGCCGCTTCTCTGCTGCTTCGCACTCACCGAGCCCGACGCCGGCTCCGACGTCGCACGCGTCAAGACGACCGCGGAGCGGCGCGGCGACGAGTACGTCCTCAACGGCTCGAAGATGTTCATCACGAACGCCGGCTACTCGGCGTGGTCGGTCGTCTTCGCAAAGACGGACATGAGCGCGGGCCACAAGGGCCTGAGCGCGTTCATCGTCCCGCTGGACGCCCCCGGCGTGACGCGCGAGAAGCACCTCGACAAGATGGGCCAGCGCGCGACCGACACGTCGGCCTTTGCGCTGACCGACGTCGTCGTGCCCGCCGCGAACCGTCTCGGCGAGGAAGGCGAGGGCTTCAAGATCGCGATGCAGACGCTCGACTTCACGCGGCCGGGCACCGCGATCGGGGCCGTCGGCGTCGCGCAGGCGGCGTACGAGCACTCGGTCGAGTACGCGAGGCAGCGCCAGTCGTTCGGCGTGCCGATCGCGATGCACCAGGGGATCAGCTTCCTGATCGCCGACATGGCGTGCGAGATCGAGGCGGCGCGCCTGCTCACCTGGCAGGCCTGCTGGATGATCGACCAGGGCTACGGCCGCAAGTCGACTCTCTACTCCTCATTCGCCAAGCGGTTTGCGGCCGACACGGCGATGAAGGTCACCACCGACGCCGTCCAGGTCCTCGGCGGCTACGGCTACATCAAGGAGTACCCGGTCGAGAAGCTGATGCGCGACGCGAAGCTGTTCCAGATCTACGAGGGCAGCTCGCAGATCCAGCGGCTCGTGATCGCCAAGGAGATCTTCCTGCCGAGGGGTGACTAGGTGGCCCTCGACATAGATCTCTCAGGCCGCGTGGCGCTCGTCACCGGTGGCTCTCGCGGCCTCGGCCGTGCGGACGCGCTCACGCTCGCCCGCGCCGGGGCGGACGTCGTGATCGCCGACATCCAGGTCGAGTCGGACGAGTCCTCCGAGACGGCCGAGCGCTACGGCGTGCTCGCGCAGGTGGCGAAGGCGCAGGGGCTCGTCTTCACCGAGCAGACCGCGGCCGAGATTCAGGACATGGGCCGCCGGTCGGCGGCGATCAAGTGCGACGTCACCGACCGCGAGCAGGTGGAGGCGACGGTCGCCCGCGTCGTCGACGAGTTCGGCGCCGTGGACATCCTGATCAACAACGCCGCCACGCTCGACCACGTCGGCCAGATTCACGACCAGAACCTGGAGCTCTGGGAGCGCGACCTGCGCGTCAACCTCACGGGCGCGTTCAACTGCGCGCAGGCCGTGTGGCCGCACATGAAGGAACGCAAGTGGGGCCGGATCGTGAACATGGCGTCGGTCGCCGGCACGCTCGGCGGCTTCGGCCAGGCGAGCTACTCGACGACCAAGTCGGGGATCCTCGGGCTGACGAAGACGCTTGCGATGGAGGGCGGCAAGCACGGGATCACGGCGAACGCGATCGTGCCGGGAATCATCGGTACCGAAGCGTTCCACTTCGCGAACCCGGCGATGAACGAGCGGATCGCCGCCCGCACGGTCTTCAAGCGGCCCGGCGAGCCGCAGGACATCGCCAACGCGATCGCGTTCCTCTGCTCCGATCTCGCCGGCTACATCACGGGCATCGAGCTGAACGTCAGCGGCGGCATCGAGCTGTTCGTGTTCTAGTGACGGAAACGCAAGCAGGGGCCGGAATCGGCTTCACGCTCACCGAGGAGCAGCGCGAACTGCGGGCGCTCGCCCACGAGTTCGCGGAGCGTGAGCTGCGGCCGGTCGCTCTCGAGTGGGACGAGCGGGAGGACTTCCCGCGCGAGCTCGTCACGCAGGCGGCGCGGCTCGGGCTGACGAGCCACGCGATTCCGACCGCGTACGGCGGCGGCGGCGTCCCGGCGGTCACCTCGGCGCTGATCGCCGAGGAGCTCTCCTGGGGCTGCGCCGGGCTCTCCGCTCCGATCGGCGCGACGATGTTCCTCGTCCGGCCGCTGCTCTTTGCCGCCACGGAGGAGCAGCGGCAGCGGTGGCTGCCCCGCCTCGCCTCGGAGGGCGGCTGCCTCGCGGCGATCGCCTTCACCGAGCCGGGCGCTGGCTCGGACTTCGCCGCGATCCAGGCGACGGCGCGGCGCGAGGGCGGCGGATACGTTCTGAACGGCGAGAAGTGCTACGTCACGAACGGTGGTATCGCGGAGCTGACGCTCGTTTTCGCGAAGGTGGACGGCGCGATCACGGCCTTCATGCTCGAGGCCGGTGACCCCGGCGTCTCGACGGGCCGCAAGGAGCTGAAGCTCGGGCTGCGCGCTTCGCGCACGGGCTCGATCCTGCTCGAGGACGCCCGCATTCCCGCCGACCGTCTGATCGGGGACGAGGGGCAGGGCTTTCTGATCGCGATGGACTTCTTCGAGCACTCGCGGCCGCAGGTCGCGGCCGGCGCTGTCGGAATCGCGCGCGCGGCGTTCGAATACGCGACCGCGTACGCCCGCGAGCGGCACGCGTTCGGCAAGCCCCTGATCTCGAAGCAGGGCGTCTCGTTCAAGCTTGCCGAGATGGCGATGCAGATCGAGGCCTCGCGCCTCCTCGTCTGGAGCGCGGCCTCGGCGCTCGACGAGGGGCGCGACGCCGGGCTGCTCGGCTCCTACGCCAAAGCGTTCGCCGCCGACGCTGCGATGCGAGCTGCAACCGACGCTGTGCAGATCCTCGGCGGCGCCGGGATCATGCGCGACCACCCGGTCGAGAAGTGGCTACGCGACGCCAAGGTGCTGCAGATCGTCGAGGGCACCTCGGAGATCCAGCGCCAGATCGTCGCCACGTATCTGGCCCAGGGCTGGACCGAGCGCCCGCGCTAGACCTCTTCCGCCCGGTTTTTCAGTCACAATGAGCGGATGTGCACGTCTTAACAGATGTGGGCGCCAGTCTGATGACTTTCAACGAGACAACCGATGAGCGCGTGAGCTTCGACCCAGTGCGCATCGTCATCGTCGACGACAATCCCGACGATCGTGCCCTCGCCCGGCGTGTGCTCACACGCGAGTGGCCCGACGTCGAGGTCGTCGAGGTGGGTGACGCCGACGCGCTCGAGCAGGCGCTCGCTGGTGCCAGCGACGTGGTGATCACGGACTACTCGTTGCGCTTCGCCGACGGACTCGCGGTCCTGCGCTCGGTCAAGGAGCGGCTGCCCGGCTGCACGGTGATCATGCTGACGGGCACGGGTAGCGAGGAGATGTCGGTCGAGGCGATGAAAGCCGGCCTCGACGACTACGTGCTCAAGCAGCACCTGGCTCGGCTCGTGCCTGCGGTGCGGGCTGCGCTCGAGCGAGCACCCGAGCGTCGCGTGGCGGACGTCGCGGAGAGGCGCTATCGGGACCTGTTCCAGAGCGTCCCGATCGGGATCTTCCGCGTCACGTCCGACGGGCGCGTGCTGGAGGCCAACCCGGCTGCGCTCGCCATGTTCGGCGTCTCCAGCGCCGCTGAGCTGGAGGCGGGAGGAAGGTCGTCCTATGCCGATCCGGACGACCGCGCGCGCTGGCGCGCGCTCGCCGACGAGGGCGCCCTGCGAGGTTACGAGTACGAGATACGCAGAGCGGATGGGACGGCGATGTGGCTCCGGCTCAACGGAGTCGCCGTGCGCGACCCGGGCGGGAACGTCACGCACTACGAGGCGATCGTCGAGGACGTGACGGGCCCGCACGAGGTCGCCGAGCAGATGCGCCTGCTGCAACACGCGGTCGAGACCGCTGGCGATGCGTTCGTCATCTCCGACGCCCGCTCACCCGAACACGAAATCGTCTACGTCAACCCCGCCTTCGAGCGGATCACGGGACATCCGCCCGAGGAGATCGTCGGGCGCGACATCCGCATCCTCCATGGTCCGGAGACCGATCCGGCCGGGGTCGAGAAGCTCCTGCGCGCGGCTGCCGAAGGCCGCGACGTCACCGTCACATTGCTCGAGTATCGCAAGGACGGCTCGACGTTCTTGAACGAGATCAAGCTCGGCTACGTTCGCGACGAGAACGGCGCGGTCACGCACGTCGTCGGGGTCAACACCGACGTCACGGACGAGCGGCGGGCGCTCGCCGCCCTCGTCGAGAGTGAGAGCCGCTTCCGCACGCTGGCCGACAGCGCGCCGGTCATGATCTGGCTCAACGACGTCGAGGGTCGCTGCACCTTCATGAACAAGACCGCGCTCGACCTGACTGGACGGGAGCTCGAGGACGAGCTCGGGGACGGCTGGCTCGAGGATGTCCATCCGGACGATCGCGACGCTGTGCGGGCCGAATGGGGCCTCGGTGTCGCCGAGCGCCGCGTCGTCGAGAACGAGCACCGACTGCTGCTCGCGGACGGCAGCTTCCGCTGGGTCCTGGCCCGCGCCGAGCCGCGGCACGCGCCGGACGGGTCATTCCTCGGCTACATCGGCGTCGGCGTGGACATCCACAGCCGCAAGCTGGCCGAGAGCCGGCTCGAGGAAACGGTCAGCCTGCTCGACTCGCTGCTCGAGAGCGCGCCGGTCGGCATCGCCTTCCTCGACACGGAGCTGCGCTACGTGAGGATCAACCCGACGCTCGCGGGGATCATCGGCTGCGGCCCGGACGAGTACGCGGGCAAGACGACAGCCGAGCTCGTGCCCGGGGTTGCCGGGCCCGCGATGCGGAGCCAGAGAGCCGTGCTCGAGACCGGCGAGGCGCTCGTCGGGGTCGAGATCGTCGGCGATGTCGCCTCGAGACCCGGCGAGACGAGCCGCTTCCTGACCAGCTACTACCCCGTCTTCGGTGCGCGGGGGCAGATACACGGCGTCGGGCTCGTCACGATCGACGTCACCGAGCGAGCGAGGCTGGAGGAGCAGTTCCTGCAGGCGCAGAAGATGGAGGCGGTCGGGCTGCTGGCGGGCGGTGTCGCGCACGACTTCAACAACCTGCTGACGGTGATCAACGGCTACGCCGAGCTGGTCGTTCAGCAGCTCGGGGCCGATCACGAGCTGCGCCCGCAGGTCGAGGAGATCCGCGCCGCCGGCGAGCGGGCGGCGGTGTTGACCCGGCAGCTGCTCGCCTTCGGCCGTCGCGAGGTCATCAACCCGACCGTGCTCGACCTGAACGAGCTCGTCGGCAACCTCGAGCGCATGCTGCGGCGCGTGATCGGCGAGGACGTCGCGCTGGCCGTCGTCCCGTCCGCGGCCCCTGCGCTCGTCACGGCCGATCCCGGCCAGCTCGAGCAGGTCGTCGTCAACCTCGTGATCAACGCGCGTGACGCCATGCCTGCCGGCGGGCGGGTCGAGCTCGCGATCAGTCACCTCCCGGGGGCGCGCGAGATCGAGCTGTCGGTCGCCGATACCGGCTCCGGCATCGACGAACGCACGCGGGCGCGCATCTTCGAGCCCTTCTTCACGACGAAGGAGGCAGGCAAGGGCACGGGGCTCGGGCTCTCGACGGTGCTCGGCATCGTCGAGCAGAGCGGCGGCCGGATCAGCGTCGACAGCGAGCCAGGCCGTGGCACGGTGTTCCGCGTCGCGCTGCCGCAGGCTGTGGGCGACGGCCTCCCGGAGACCGGAGGGGCCGCGGCGCGGGCGGGCGCGGCTGGTTCGGAGACCGTGCTGCTCGTCCGGGACGATCCCGTCGTCGGAAGCTGATCGGAGCCGTGCTCGCTGACCGATATCGTGTGACCCGCATGAGATGTCCCGAGCTCGCGGAGCAGATCTGGGTGCGCAGGCCACGCGTCCGCGTCGCGCGCATGTCCGGCTACGCGGATGCTGCACTCGCCGGGGGCGACAGATGAGCGTCGTGCGTGTGGAGCGCTTCCCAGACGAGCGGATCGCCGTCGTCACGCTCGACCGGCCGCCCCTGAACGCGATCGACGAGGGGCTCGCCACCGATCTGCTCGCCGCGATCGAGGAGCTCGAGGGCGCGGCTCCGGCCGACGTGGCCGCGGCTCTCGTCCAGAGCGCGTGCGAGGGTGTCTTCATGGTCGGCGCCGACCTCGAGGCGGTGCAGACCGTGGGTCCCGATGACGTCGAGCGGGTGAGCCAGGTCCAGGACGTGATGACCCGTTTCGCGGAGCTGCCGATGCCGACGGTCGCGGCGATCAACGGTCACGCGCTCGGCGGCGGTTTCGAGCTCGCGCTCGCCTGCGATTTCCGCTTCCTGGCGCGGGGGCCTGGGCTCGTGGGCCTGCCGGAGGTGCGACTCGGCCTTCTGCCCGGCGCCGGGGGGACACAGCGGCTGACCCGGCTCGTCGGCGCCGGGCGGGCGACGATGCTGATGCTGAAGGGCCTTCAGCTGACGCCCGAGCAGGCACTCGAGGACGGACTCGTGCACGAGCTGGCCGAGCCGGAGGAGCTCGCGGCGCGAGCCCGCGACTTCACCGTGCGGCTCGCGGCCCAGGCCCCGCTCGCTCTGCGGGCGATCAAGCGCTCGATCGCGGCCGCGTACCGCCCCGACGGGCTCGAGGTCGAGAAGCAGGGTTTCCGCGAGCTGCTGCTCTCGGAAGACGCGAAGACCGGTGTCGCCGCGTTCTTCGCGGGCGACAAGGCCCGCTTCAGCGGCCGCTAGACTTTCTCCCTTGGCCGTCAACTCCTCAACCGCGGGTGTCGCCGTGCGCCCGATCCGGGTCGCGCGCTGGCTCCTTGCCGGCCTCGCCGGAGCCATCGTGCTGGTGGTGCTCGTCGGCCAGGTCTTCGCCGGCTCGCCCTCGCGGCTCGCGGTCGGGGTCACGATCGCCGGCGTGGATGTCGGTGGGCTCGACGCCGCAGAGGCGCTCGCCCGCCTCGAGACACAGGCGTCGGCCCTCGCGCGCGTGCCCGTTGTCTTCACCGCTTCGGGGCAGCGCTTCCCAGTCGAGGCCGCCCAGCTCGGCGTGCGCGTGGACTGGGCCGGCGCCGTGGCAAGCGCCCAGCGTGACGGAGAGGGCTTCGGCCCCGTCCGCGGCTTCAAGCGACTCGTCACCAGGTTCTTCGGCACGGAGATCGCACCGGCGACGACGGCGTACGCCGCGGCGCTCGACTACAAGCTCGAGCAGCTCGCCGCCACGATCGATCGCAACCACGTCGAGGCCCGGATCGAGCTGGAGAACCTCCAGATCGTGACGGTGCCCGGCCAGAGCGGCCTCCGGCTCGACCGGCAGGGTGCGGGCCGAACGATCGTGCGCTCGCTCGCCTCGCTCGAGCGCGGAGTGCCGGTCGCGCTCCCGGTGCAGGTTGACCCCGTCGAGGTTACGGCCGCCGACCTCGCGGTCGCCGCGGCGCAGGCACAGACGGCCGTCTCGGCGCCCGTGCGTCTCGTCTCCGGCAAGACCCGCTGGCGGTTGCCGCGCTCCCGGATCGCCTCGCTGCTCTCGCTGCCGAAGGCCGGCGCGACGCGGATTGCGATCGCAGGGCCCGGCGCGGAGACGTACTTCAAGCAGCTCCGCAAGACCGTCGAGCGCGACCCCGTGGACGCGGGTTTCAGGATCGGTAAGGCGAGCGTGCCGCAGGTGGTGCCGGCGAAGGACGGGATCATCCTCGACGTGCCGGCTACCGCCAAGGCGCTCCTCACAGCGGCGATCTCGCCGACTGAGCGCGTCGCGCAGCTCGCCGTCCGCGCTGAGTCTGCGGCGCGGACGACCGCAGACGCACAGGCGATGGGCATTACCGAGCGCCTCTCGAGCTACCGCACATCCAACGCAGGCACGGCCGGCCGGATCACGAACCTCCGCCTGGCGGTGGCCGCGCTCGACGGGACGCTCCTCCCGCCCGGCGGGACGTTTTCGCTCAACGCCGCCGTCGGCGAGCGCACGGCCGAGGGCGGCTACCGGTCGGCGCCGGTGATCTACGGCAATGAGTACCGCGAGGACATCGGCGGCGGCGTCTCGCAGGTGGCGACGACGGTGTTCAACGCCGCCTGGGAGGCGGGTCTCAAGCTCACCGAGCGCAATCCGCACGCGTTCTACATCAGCCGCTACCAGCTCGGCCGCGACGCGACGGTGAACTGGCCCGACCTCGACGTCAAGTTCGCCAACAGCACGAAGAGCTGGCTGCTCGTAAAGGGCGATTACGACGACCAGGGCATCACGGTGAGCATCTACGGCGGCGAGCGCCGGCGGGTCGTCAGCGTGCCCTCCTCGTTGCGGTTCACCGGCCCTCCGCCGGTGAAACGGGTCAAGGACCCGACGCTCGCAAAGGGCAAGACCGTCGTCGAGGAGCCCGGTACGCAGTCGTCCGCGACGAGCGTGAAGCGGACGGTGTACGCGGAGAACGGCGACCTCCTGTACGACGAGACCTGGAACACGTCCTACCGGGGCGAGTCCAGGGTGATCCGCGTCGGCACGAAGAAGCCGAAGGCGTCGGCCGAGCAGCTCGCGGCGCTGCTCGCCGCGGCCGCCGCCGCCGGCATTACGACTCAGCCCTAGCGACCGCCTCGGTGAACGAGGCCGGAAGGCGCGTCGGCCGGTGGGTTACGGCATCCACGGTCGCATGCCCGGTCCACCCGTCGGCGACGAGCTCGCCGTCGCGCTCGAAGGCGTACTCGTAGCGGAAGCGGGCGCCCCTGACGTCGCGGCAGCGCGTCCAGATCCGCAGCCGGTCGTCGAAGCGGGCTGCCTGGACGTAGCGGAGGTGCACTTCGGTCGTGAGCGCCTCGATCCCCTGGGCCTGAATGGAGAGGTAGCCGCCCGCGTACTCGGCGAGGTAGGCGATGCGGGCGACCTCGCACCAGACCACGAACGAGGCGTGGTGGGCGATCCCCTGCGCGTCGGTCTCGGCGAAGCGCACGCTCACGTCGGTCGAGAAGTTGAAGCCGTCCACGGGCGCAACCCTAGTCGTCCGGCCTTCCGCGCCGGCGTGCTACTCGCGGCTCCAGCGGCCGAGCGCCGCGAGCATGCGCTCCAGAGCGAGCCCGGATCCGGTGAGCGTGTACTCGACGCGGGGTGGGATCTCCGAGAACTGGGCACGGGAGACAACCCCGGCGTGCTCGAGCTCCGCGAGCCGGCGGCTCAGGACGGTGTCGCCCAGGCCGGGAACCTGGGCGCGCAACTCCGAGAAGCGGCGGGGGCCCGACCGAAGCGCGGCGACAATCTCCGGAGCCCACTTGCGGCGGAGCAGATCGCCGGGGCCAGGGCCGGGTTCGTTCGCAGCAGCGGGCATCGACGCCTCCGGCCTCTCTCCCGGCGCCGGTGGTCCGTGGGGACGGCGCCGGGAGAGACCTGGTCGGTGCTCAGCTCACGCGCAGGGCGGCGAACTGGCCCGCCTTGTAGTGGCCGAGCAGGTTGCAGAGCAGCACGTACTTGCCGGGCTTCAGGTTCAGGGTGACGGCCCGCTTCTGGCCGGCGGGGACCTTCTCGATCTCACCCTTGAGACCCTTCTCCAGCGCCTCGCCTCCCTTGACTACGAGGGCGTGGTGGTGCGCGTCGGTGCGGAGCACGACGAACTCGTGCTCGAGGGCGCCCGTGTTCTTGACGACGAACGTCACCTTTCCGGCCTTGACGCGCTTCGTAGACGGGATGAGCTTCCACTCCATCAGGACGACGCTGACCTTCGCGGGCGCCTGAACGCGGGCCGGCGCTGCCGCCGCCGCTCCCAGGCTGATCGTCAGCGCGGTCAGAACGGCGAGCCCGACAGCTGTCTTGAGCCTGCTCACGGGACGCGTCCCTAGCACGGCAGCACGACCAGGTCGGCGGTGTGAGACGGCTTGTGCGTGATGCAGATGATCGGGAAGATCCCCACCTTGTTGGCCTTGAAGACCGACGTGGCGAGCTGGCCCCGGTACACGGTGAAGTTCTTGTCGAAGTCCGGGATCACGATCTCGTGCGACTTCGCGTTCACGCCGAAGATCTTGAGCACGACGCGCTCGCCCTTGCAGGCGGCGACGACAGCGGTGTCGAAGCGGTAGGTCTCGACTGCCCACTTACCGGCCTCGCTCGCGACCTCGGGGTGCCCGGGCGGGAACGACTCGTAGCCGCCGCCGGCCGGGAGGGGCGCCGTCGGGTACGCCTCCTTCGAGACGTTGCTCGAGCCCTTCCACTCCACGGCGCTCATGTAGATCATGCGCGTCTTCGCGGTGGCCTTCGCGTCGCTGTCGGTGACGGCGACGGAGGCGATCCCGATCGCGGTGATGCCGACGGCGATCGCCGCGAGCAGCCAAAGCTTCTTGCCCATTCCGTTCTCCTTTCGAGGTCCAGGCGGGGCGTGACCCCTAGTGCCCGACGAGTAACTTCCGCTTGCGAAAGCAGCTTCCCCGCGCCGGCGTCCTCGCGCAACGGCGAGAACACGTCGTTTTCCAGGGAAAAGCGGTAGTTCTTCGCGGCGCTGAACCCACCAGGATTGGTAGGTGGGTGCCTACCCGCTACTGCGCTGCGGTGCTTCGTCGTCCGAGATGGTCACGAGCCCGCTGCGAATCGCGTACGCGACAGCCTGCGCGCGGTTCTTCAGATGAAGCTTGGCGAGGATGTGCTTCATGTGGAAGCTGACGGTGTTCTCCGAGATGAAGAGCGCCGCCGCGATCTCCCGGTTCGTGGCGCCGGTGACCACCAGCTCGAGCACCTCGCGCTCCCGCGGCGTCAGCCCGTCGGACTCGACCTCCTTGGGCGTGCCGTCGCGTGAGACGCGGGCGAACTCGTCGAGGATCTTGGCGGCCAGGCCCGGCGAGAGGGCCGGCTCGCCGGTGGCGATCCCCGTCAGCGTTCGGCCGAGCTCCTCCTCGGACATGTCCTTCAGCAGGTAGCCCTCGGCGCCGCTCTTGATCGCCTCGAACAGGTCATCGTCGTCGTCCGAGACGGTAACGATCACGATCTTCGTCTCGGGCAGCTCGGCTTTGATCAAGCGCGTCGCCTCGAGCCCGTTGCACGGCGACATCCCGATGTCCATCAGGACGAGGTCGGGGCGGAGCGCCCGCGCCTGCTCGAGCGCCTCGAGCCCGTTGCTCGCCTGCCCGACCGTCTCCATGCCCCACGCCTTGAGCAAGCTGGCGATGCCGGCTCGGAAGAGAGCGTGATCATCAGCGAGCAGTACGCGCATACGCCACCTCCTCCCGGCTCGGCACCGGTACGTGAACGACGATTCTCGTCCCCGCGCCGGGACTCGAGGAGAGCTCGAACGTACCGCCGACGGCGTCCGCGCGCTCTCTCATCGTCTGCAGCCCGAAGCGTGGCCAACCCGTGCGCGACGGAGTGACCGTGTCGAAGCCGCGGCCGTCGTCTGCCACCTCCAGGCGCAGTGCCTCTCCGGCGAGCTCGAGGCTGACGGTCGTGCTGCCGGCGCCCGCGTGCTTGCGGACGTTGCTCAGTGCCTCCTGGATGATGCGCAGCAGCTGGATCTCGGTCGCCCCGGGCAGGCGCAGCGCCGCGGCCGCAGGCGTGATCTGCACGTCGGGGGCGACGCCGGCCATGCGGCCGTAGCCGGAGAGGTATGCGTGCAGGCTGGGGACGAGGCCGTCCCGGGCGGCCCGCAGGCCCATGATCTCCTCGCGGATGTCGCCGTAGACGTGCCTCGCCGCCTCCTCCATCGAGCCCACGAGCTCGCGCGCCTCCTCGGGACGGTCTGAAGCCAGATGCTTCTTGATCGCCAGCGCCTGCGTGTTGATGTAGCCGAGCACCTGAGCCAGGCCGTCGTGCAGGTCGCGCGCGATCTCCTCCCGCTCCTCGAGCACGGCGCGGTCGAGCACGCGGTTCAGGAGCCACGTGTTCTCGATCGCCACGGCCATCTGCTCTCCGATCCCCTCGAGCAGCTGGAGCTCCGAAGCGTCGGAGAACGCGCTCCGGTCACGGCAAGCCACCGCGAGCACGCCGACGGTCTCGGCGCGATGCCGGAGCGGCAGCGCGCAGTACGTCTGCAGCCCGAGCTCGGCGATCTCCCGGTTGAGAAAACGGGGATCGGATGCCGGGTCGTGGACGACGACGGTCGAGCCCTGCTGGACCGCGAGGCCGGACAGCCCTTCTCCCGGTCTCAGGCGATCCCTCGCACGCGGCACGTCGACGCCGACTCCGCGCTGGCGCTCGAGTGCGAGCTCGCCGGCGTCGGTCATCAGCCAGATCTCCGCCGTGTCGGCGGGAGTCACGTCGACGATCGCGTCGAGCGCCTTGTCGAGCATCTCCGAGAGCTCGACGGACGAGGCTGTTGCCTGCCCGACGGCAAGGACGGCTGCGAGCTCACGGTTGCGCTGGATGATCCGGTCCTCGACCCGGCCGATGGCGCCGAAGATCGCGAAGGAGAAGATCGTGACGCCGACGGCGAGGATGCCGGCGAGGATCAGTATTCCGGGGAAGTCGTGCAGGAAGTCGTGAAACGGGGAACGCAGCAGGATCGCAAAAAAGATGAGGAGCGCCACCGGCACGACGATGGAGAGCCATCTCAGACGGGCGAGGTTCACGGCGTCCTTTCTCCGGAGGGTCCCCGGTCGGTGCGGGTCAAACGTACGGGAAACGCGTGCTCCGCGTCGTAGAATCGTCCGTGTGAGCGTCGCTCGCCTGGCCGCACTGATCCGCGAGCGGCAGCCCTGCGTCGTGCTGACCGGCGCCGGTATCAGCACGGAGTCCGGCATTCCGGACTTCCGCTCGCCCGGCGGGCTCTGGTCGGAGTTCGACCCCTACGACTACGCCTCCATCGACTCGTTCCGGCGCGATCCGGCCCGGAGCTGGGCGTTCTACGGTCCGCGCCTTCGCTTTCTCGCCGACGCGGAGCCGAACGCCGGGCACCGTGCGCTCGCGGAGCTCGAGCGGCGCGGGCTCGTGCAGGCCCTCGTCACCCAGAACATCGACACGCTGCACGAGCGGGCAGGCAGCCGCGACGTGATCGAGGTGCACGGCTCGATCCGGCGCGCCGTCTGCCTGCGCTGCGGGATGCAGGAGCTTCTCGCACAGGTGCTGGTCCAGCTTGCGGACGGACGGCCCGCGCCGCTGTGCCCCGCCTGCGGCGAGGTGCTGAAGCCCGATGTCGTCATGTTCGGCGACCTCCTGCCGGAGCGGGCGATCGGCCGCGCCGCCGAGCTCGCCCGCAGAGCCGGGCTGCTGCTCGTCGTCGGCTCCTCGCTCGAGGTGTTCCCGGTTGCGGGGCTGCCGGCCGAGACCCTCGAGGCGGGGGGTGCGCTTGCGATCGTCAACCGCGGGCCGACGCCGTATGACGGGCGCTCGACCCTGCTGCTCGACGGCGGCGCGGGTGAGATCCTCGGCGAGGTGGTGTCGGAGCTTGGCTAACGAGTACGACGTCGTCGTCGTCGGCAGCGGCTTCGGCGGCTCCGTGGCGGCGCTGCGCGCGACGGAGAAGGGCTACCGGGTCGCCGTGCTCGAGGCGGGCCGCCGCTTCGGGCCCGAGGACTTCCCGCGCTCGAGCTGGGACGCGCGCCGCTTCCTCTGGCTGCCGCGGCTCGGATGTTTCGGAATCCAGCGCTTGACGCTGCTGCGGGACGTGCTCGTCCTCTCCGGGGCGGGTGTGGGCGGCGGCTCGCTCGTCTACGCCAACACGCTCTACGAGCCGCTCGGTGCTTTCTGGGACGACCCGCAGTGGGCGGGGATCGCCGACTGGCGGGAGGAACTGGCTCCGCACTACGCGACCGCGCGCCGGATGCTGGGCGCGGCGACCGTGCCGTTCGAGACACCGGCCGACCGCGTGCTGGCGCAGCTCGCCGGGCGGCTCGGCGTACCGGAGACGTACCGGCCGACCGACGTCGCCGTCTACTTCGGCGAGCCGGGGGTCGAGGTGCCGGACCCGTACTTCGGCGGCGCGGGCCCCCCGCGGAGCGGCTGTCTTCGCTGCGGCGGCTGCATGGTCGGCTGTCGCCACGGCGCCAAGAACACGCTCGACCGCAACTACCTCTGGCTCGCCGAGCGAGCTGGAGCGGAGGTCTTCCCGGAGCGGGAGGCCGTGGACGTCGTGCCGCGCGCGAACGGCGGCTGGGAGGTCGTGGCCCGCCGGCCGGGCCGCGGCACGCACCCGGAGGAGCGCTTCGGCGCGGCGCAGGTCGTCGTCGCCGCGGGCGTGCTCGGCACGCTTCGGCTGCTCTTCCGCGCGCACGAGCGCGGGCACCTGTCGGGAATCTCGCCTCGGCTCGGCGAGGCGGTGCGCACGAACTCGGAGGCGATCGTCGGCGCGACCTCGCGCACGAGAGAGATCGACTACTCGGCCGGCGTCGCGATCGGCTCCTCGATCTTCCCGGACGAGCACACGCACATCGAGCCCGTCCGCTACCCGAAGGGCTCGAACGCGATGGGGCTGCTCGGCACGCTGCTCGTCGACGGCGGCGGCCGTGTGCCGCGTCAGCTTCGCTTTCTCGCCGAGGTCGTGCGCCACCCGCTGCTCTTCCTGCGCAGCCTCTCGGTGCGGCGCTGGTCCGAGCGGACGGTGATCCTGCTCGTGATGCAGTCGCGTGTGAGCAGCCTGAGGGTGCGCTGGCGGCGCGGCCGGCTCACGTCGGAGCAGGGCGACGGAGAGCCCAATCCGGCGTACATCCCGGAGGCAAACGAGGCGGCGCGGATCGTCGCAGAGCTGATCGGCGGCCACGCGGGCAGCTCGGCCAACGAAGTGTTGCTCGACGTGCCGACGACGGCGCACATTCTCGGCGGCTGCTGTATCGGAGAGACCGCGGAGCGGGGCGTCGTGGACCCGTGGCTGCGCGTCCACGGCTGCCCGGGCCTGCACGTCGTGGACGGCTCGGCGGTGAGCGCGAACCTCGGCGTCAACCCGTCGCTGACGATCACCGCGCAAGCGGAGCGCGCTCTGTCGTTCTGGCCGAACCGCGGCGAGGACGACCCGCGGCCGCCGAGCGGGGCACCGTACGAGCTCGTCCGGCCGGTCGCCGCGCGCGACCCGGCGGTGCTATGACTTCTCCGACAGCGACGACGAAGGGAGCAGAGATGGCGCGTGCACGGCAGAAGGACCTGCTCTCGCGGCTCGCGGACGCGGGCGAGGAGGCGATCCAGAAGCTCGGCGACATGCCCGGCGCGCACCGCGCGGTCGAGGCGGTCGGGAGCGTGCGCGACCGGCTCGACGAGTTGCAGAAGCGCATGCGCGGGCTCGAGGAGCTCGAGCGGCGCGTGACGAAGCTCGAGAAGGAGCTCGGGGCGCTGAAGAAGCGCAGGGCGCCGGCCGCCAAGCCCAAGAGCACGGCGCCGCGCACGCCCGGCGGCTAAGAACTCGTTTCAGAATGAAGCGCTGTGCCGCCGGGCCACGCTGGGCGGCGCGAGGACGTCGTCCTCAGTCGCCTCGATAGCGCTGCTATCGAGGCTCCCTGCGTCCTCGTCTCGCACTCGCCCATCGCGCCCCGTCGGCGAGCCGTCATTCCGAAACGAGTTCTAGGCCGGCACGCGTACGCGCAACGCGCCGGGCACGATCTCGAAGCGAACCGGTGTCGTCCCGGGCTGCTCGCCGTCGAGCTCGATCGGCAGCGGCTCGTCGGCGTCCACGGTCACCACGCGCCCGCGCAACAGCTCGGCCTTCGGGTGCGGGAGGTGCTTGCCCTTGTAGGTCTTCGGCAGCGTGAGGAGCAGGTCGCGCTTGGTGAGGTCTCCCAGCAGCAGCACGTCGAAGAGGCCGTCGTCGGGCACCGCCTCCGGGCAGATCTTCATGCCGCCGCCGAACGAGGGGCAGTTCGCGACGATCACGTCGTGCATCCGCCCACCGCGGATCTCGCCGTCCACGGCCACGCGCACGTCGCACACCTCCCAGCGCGCGAAGACCGCCAGCGTCGCCCAGAAGTAGGAGATCTTAACGCCGAACGCTTTCGTGCTCTCGTTCGCGCGCTTGGCGATCGCGCCGCTCATGCCCGCGCTCGCGACGTTCGCGAAGTACGACACGCCCTCGCTGCCGTCCCAGGCGCGGTAGACGGTGCGGCCGAGGTCGACGGTTCGCGTCCCGCCCCGCAGCGCGACGTCCACGGCGCCCTCGAGATCGCGGGGGATGCCGAAGGCCGTGCCGAAGTCGCAGCCGCTGCCGCTCGCGATCACCGCGACGTCGACGTGCTCCAAGCCCACGACGCCGTTGGCGGCCTCGTACACCGACCCGTCGCCGCCGACGACGACGAGCAGCTCCGCGCCCCCGGCGACCGCGTCCCGCGCGAGCTCGGTCAGGTGACCCGGCCGCTCGGAGAAGAGCGTGTCGCCCTCCAGCCCGAGGGTCGCAGCCTGGTGGGCGAGCTCGGGCCAGCGCCGGCCCGTGGCGCCGTTGCCGGACGCCGGGTTGACGAGGAAGACCGTGCGCGCTGAGCGCTGCGCACTCATCGCGCTAGCGCGGCGAGCGGCGCAAGCCGGTCACCGCGCCGTCACCGTGTGCAGCGCCAGCTCCGTCATCTCGTCCACGGCCCGCTTCATGTCCTCGTCCGAGATGCGGACGAACTCGCCCTCGAGGACGACGTCGCTGACGATCAGCAGACAGCCGGCCTGCACCTTTCGCAGCGCCCCGAGCGTGAACAACACCGCCGCCTCCATCTCCACGGCGAGGACACCCCGGTCGGACCAGCGCTGGTACTGCCCGCCGTCGGGGTTGTAGAAGATGTCGCTCGAGACGATCGGCCCGACGCGCACGGCCTTGCCGAGCTCCTTGGCGTGGTGGACGGCGCCGTGGAGCAGCTCGAAGTCGCTCGTCGGCGCGTGGGCCTCGTTGCCGACGTAGTGCGGCGCGGTCGAGTCGGCCGCGGCTGCCGACATGGCGACGATCAGGTCGCCGATCTTGAGGTCGGGCTGGAGGCCGCCGCAGGTGCCGATGCGCAGGATCTTCTTCACTCCGAGCTGCGCGAGCTCCTCGATCACGATCGCGGCCGTCGGGCAGCCCATGCCGCTCGCCTGCACGGAGACACGCGCTCCGTTGTACGTCCCGGTGTAGCCCCAGAGCGCCCGCTCTTCGTTCACCTGTACCGGGCTCTCGAAGAACGTCTCGGCGATGTACTTCGCACGCAGGGGGTCGCCGGGAAGGAGGCACGCGTCGGCGTAGTCGCCCGGCTTGCCTGTGAGGTGGATCGGCACGGGGAAAGCCTAATCGTTTCCCGTTGCACGCGAAGCGGCTCGAACGGCGCGCGTCTCTTAGAGTCTCCCCGCCGTGCCCAGCAAGCTGATCGAACCAAGTCTCGAGCAGATCCTCGACTTCTGCGCCGAGGAGCCCGTCGAGCGCGTGTTCCTCGAGGACGTCGCCCGCCGCGGGCTCGGCCGCTTCGCGGGGGCCGCTGAGGACGGGCACCTGTTCGGGCTCTGTCACGTGGGCGCCAACCTCGTCCCCTCCGGCCGCGGCTGCGCGGCCTTCGCGGACGCCGCTGCCAGCTCGCGGACGCGGATGATCATCGGCGAGCAGGCGGCGGTCTCCGAGCTCTGGCAGGCGGCCGCCCCGCGCCTGCCGGCTCCGCGCGAAGATCGGCCGGGGCAGCCGGTATACGTGCTCGACGAGCCGCCCGCGCCGGGTGACACCGGCCTGCGCCCGGCCACCCTGGCCGATCTCGACCTGCTCGTACCCGCCTGTGCGGCCGCGCACCAGGAGGAGCTCGGGATCGACCCGCTGCGCCGGGACCCGGACGGCTTTCGGTGGCGCACTCGCGTCCAGGTCGAGGAGGGCCGCTCGTGGATCTGGGAGGCGGACGGCGTCATTCGCTTCAAGGCCGAGGCCTCCGCGTGGACACCGAGGGCGGTCCAGCTCCAGCAGGTCTGGACCGATCCGGGCTCGCGGGGTCGCGGCGACGCGGCCCGCGCGCTCGCCGACCTCTGCCGGCTGCTGCTCGAGCGGACGCCCGTCGTCTGCCTCTTCGTCCGGCCCGAGAACGAGGTCGCGATCCGGCTCTACGAGCGGATCGGCATGCGCCACGCGCTCGACTACCGGAGCGTGCTCTTCTAATGGACGAGCTCATCCTCGCTCGTCATGGCGAGTCGGTCTTCAGCGCGGCCGGTCTCGTCAACGGCGACCCGGCCGTGCCGGGGCCCCTGACCGAGGCAGGGCGGGAGCAGGCCTGCGCGCTCGGCGAGGCGCTGCGCGGCGAGGCGCTGGAGCTGTGCGCGGTGACCCCGTTCGAGCGCGTGCAGGAGACGGCCGACCTCGCACTCGCCGGCCGCGACGTGCCCCGGATTGTGATCCCCGAGCTCGCCGACCCCGGCTACGGCTCGTTCGACGGCGACTTGCTCGACGGCTATCGCGAGTGGGTCTGGACGCATGGTCCGCTCGACGCGCCGCCCGGCGGTGAGAGCCGCGGCGAGATCGCCGCCCGCTACGCCTCAGGGTTGGCGTCACTGCTCGACCGCCCCGAGCGCCTGATCCTGCTCGTCGCCCACTCGCTGCCCATCGCGTACACACTCGGCGCCGCCGAGGGGCGGCCGCCGAAGGCGAAGGTCGATCTCATCCCCTACGCCGAGCCGTACCGGCTCTCCGAGGGGCAGGTGCGGGCCGCGGCTGCGCTGCTCGAGACCTGGAGCGCGTCGCCCGCCTTCTAGGTCACAATGGCTCGATGAAGGAGTTGCGCGCACGGATCGAGGCGCACATCCGGGAGCGCGGGCTGATCGAGCCCGGCGGCGAGGTCTGTTGCCTCGTCTCGGGTGGCGCCGACTCGAGCTGCCTCTGGCATGCCCTGCGGGCGCTCGGCTACCGCGTGTCGGCCGTCCACGTGAACCACGGTCTGCGCGGCGAGGAGTCCGAGGCCGACGCGCGCTTCTGCGCCGAGGTGCTCGGCGCCGACGTGATCGCCGCGCCGCCTGAGGCGACGGAGGCGGGGCTGCGCAACCTGCGCTACGCCCTCACGGCGGGCCGCGGCCTGCGCGCGACCGGCCACACTGCCTCCGACCAGGTCGAGACGGTTCTCTACCGCCTCGTCTCCAGCGGCACGGCGAAGGGGATCAAGTCGCACCGCGAGGACGGCGTCGTCCGTCCCCTGCTGCCGCTCTGGCGCGAGGAGACCGAGGCCTACTGCCACTCGGAGGGGATCGCCTTTCGGCTCGACTCGTCGAACCCCGACACGGTGCGTGGCCTCATCCGCTCCGAGATCCTGCCGCTGCTCGAGCGTGTCCATCCCGGCGCGCGCACCAACCTGCTCGCGCTGGCAGGCGAGCGCTCTCGCCTGCCGCGCAAGCTCGAGGCGGAGCTCGTCTCCCTGCTCGAGAGCCGCGCAGGCTCGAAGGCGGCAGACCTCGGCGGCGGCGTCCGCGCCGTGCGGGAGTACGGCACGCTCCGGCTCGAGGGCGAGTTGACGTGGGGACCGTGGAAGCTCTCTTCGCCGCTGCGTGGGCTCGAGGTGCGGACGCGCCGGCCGGGGGATCGGCTCGCAGGCCGTCGCAAGAAGGTGCAGGATCTGCTCGTGGACGCAAAGGTGCCCCTGGCGCAGCGGGACGAGTGGCCGATCGTCGTGCGCGGCGACGACGTGGTGGCCGTGCCCGGGATCGCGGTCGCACCCGGCTACGAGCACGCTGTGACCGCGAGGAGGGTCGGCGAGTGAACCGCCCTGTGTCAACCTCCCACGCCCGCGCGTTCCTCGGGCGCCGCTCGCGGTGCCGGGCCGGAGGGGACAGTACGACTAGTACGGCGCCGGAGAGACCGGTGCCGCGAGCGGCGCCAGGCGGCGGCGGAGCCGGGCTCCGCCCGGCGGGAGCCGGCGTCGGCGAGGGACGCGCGTGAGTCAGGCCGAGCTGGAGAAGGGCGTGGGCGAGGTCCTGATCGACAAGCCGACGCTGCAGGCGCGCATCGCCGAGCTGGGCGTCGAGATCTCCGCCGCGTATGAGGGGCGCGACCTGCTGATGGTGGGCGTCCTCAAGGGGGCGGTCTTCTTCATGGCCGATCTGATGCGCGAGCTGACCGTGACCTGCGAGATCGACTTCATGGCGATCTCGTCCTACGGTGCTGCCACCGACTCCTCCGGCGTCGTGCGGATTCTCAAAGACCTCGACATCAATATCGCCGGCCGCGACGTGCTCGTCGTGGAGGACATCATCGACTCCGGCCTTACCCTCTCGTACCTGATGCGCAACCTGCGCGCGCGCCGTCCGGCGTCGCTCGAGATCTGCGCGCTGCTGACGAAGCCCGACCGGCGGCGGATCGACGTGCCGGTGCGCTACGTCGGCTTCGAGATCCCGAACCGCTTCGTGATCGGCTACGGGCTCGACTTCGGCGAGCGTTACCGCAACCTTCCTTTCGTAGCCGTTTTGCACCCGGATCTCATCCCTCCGGGCGCCTGAGCCGATACCCGGCTACACGGGGCTTTCACATTCATGCTGCTACCCTGGCCGTAGGGTTTTCGTATGAATCGTTTCTTCCGCAGCGCCCTCTTCCCCCTCATTGTCATCGTGCTGCTCGTCTATCTGGCGAGCCAGACGCTGATCCCTCGGCGTGCGACCGAGGAGAAGGTCACGTACTCGCAGCTGATCCAGCAGGTCGAGGCGGGGAACGTCAACGAGGTCGTCTTCACGCCGACCCGGAACCAGGTCAACGCCGTGCTGGCGAATGGGCAGAAGATCAAGGTGAACTACCCGACCGACCAGTCGCAGATCGAGTTCCAGCAGCTGCTCCAGAAGGAGAAAGTCAAGTTCGACTCCAAGGGCAAGGGCTCGTCGGCCTGGTGGTCGTTGCTCTCCTCGATGCTGCCGTTCGTGCTCATCATCGCCTTCTGGATCTTCCTCATGAACCAGATGCAAGGCGGCGGCTCGAAGGTGATGAGCTTCGGCAAGAGCCGCGCGAAGAGGATGACGCCCGACGCGCCGAAGACAGGTTTCAAGGACGTGGCGGGCGTGGACGAGGCGGTCGAGGAGCTGCACGAGATCAAGGAGTTCCTCGAGAACCCGAAGAAGTTCCAGGCTCTCGGTGCGCGGATCCCGAAGGGCGTTCTGCTCTACGGGCCGCCCGGCACCGGCAAGACGCTGCTCGCACGCGCGGTCGCCGGCGAGGCGGGCGTGCCGTTCTTCTCGATCTCGGGCTCCGACTTCGTCGAGATGTTCGTGGGCGTCGGCGCGAGCCGTGTGCGCGACCTCTTCGAGCAGGCGAAACAGGCGTCACCGTGCATCATCTTCATGGACGAGATCGACGCCGTCGGCCGGCACCGCGGCGCGGGCCTCGGCGGCGGCCACGACGAGCGCGAGCAGACCCTCAACCAGCTCCTCGTCGAGATGGACGGGTTCGAGCTGAAGGACAACATCATCCTGATCGCTGCCACGAACCGCCCCGACATCCTCGATCCGGCGCTGCTGCGCCCGGGCCGCTTCGACCGCCAGATCGTCGTCGACCGGCCCGACCGCATCGGCCGCCGCAAGATCCTCGAGGTGCACTCGCGGGGCAAGCCGCTCGCCCCCGAGATCGACCTCGACACGCTCGCAGCCGGCACTCCCGGCTTCACGGGAGCAGACCTCTCCAACCTCATCAACGAGGCCGCGCTGCTCGCAGCGCGCCGCGGCAAGAAGATGATCGAGCAGGAGGAGCTGGAAGAAGGGGTCATGCGCGTGATCGCCGGGCCCGAGAAGAAGACGCGCCTCTTCTCGGAGGAGGAGCGCAAGATCACCGCCTACCACGAGATGGGCCACGCGATCGTCGGCCACTACCTCGAGCACACCGACGAGATCCACAAGATCTCGATCATCAGCCGCGGCCAGGCCCTCGGCTACACGATCTCGCTGCCGCGCGAGGACCGCTACTTGACGACAAAGTCCACGCTCATGGATCAGCTCGCGATGACGCTCGGCGGCCGTGCCGCGGAGGAGCTCGTCTTCCACGAGGTGACGACCGGCGCGGCGAACGACATCGAGAAGGTCACCGCCACGGCGAAGCAGATGATCATGCGCTACGGGATGAGCGAGAAGCTCGGCCCGCGTGTGCTCGGCCGTGATCACGGCATGCCGTTCCTCGGGCGCGAGATGGGCGCCCAGCCGGACTACTCCGACGAGATCGCGCGCGAGATCGACGACGAGATCCGGCGCGTGATCGAGGAGGCGCACGAGTCGGCGCACCGCGTCCTGCGCGAGCACCTCGACGAGCTGCACCGGCTGTCGGCGATCCTGATCGAGCGCGAGACGATCGACAAGGAGCAGTTCGAGCGGCTGCTTGCCGGCGAGTCCGAGGACTCGGTGTTTGTCGAGGATGTGCCACCCGCGCCCGCGACCGAGGGCGAAGAGCCCAAGCGTGTGCCGAAGCCGACTCCGCGGCCCGTGCCGTTTCCCAGCGCGACGATGCAGCCGCCGCCCCCCGAGGGCGCGGCCTCCTAGCCACAACCGCTCCTCGTCAAGTAACACTGTGT
>CAYGLV010000035.1:0-26127 GCA_964351025.1 uncultured Gaiellales bacterium
CTCGTGATGCTCACGCTCGGCACCGGCGTCGGCGGAGGACTCGTGCTCGGTGGCCGGCTCTACCGTGGTTGGGCGGAGCTCGGGCACATGGTGGTCGTCGCGGGCGGGCCGCCCTGCTTCGGCAGCTGCGGCGGTCACGGCCACCTCGAGGCCTTTGCGTCCGGGCAGGCGGTCGACAGGCTCGCAGCGGCGGAGCTGGGCGACGGAGCGACGGCGCACGATCTCGTGGAGGCCGCCCGGGCCGGCGGCGGACGCGCGGCCGAGCTGCTCGCCGGGGTGGGGCGGCTGCTCGGTGTCGGCATCGGCTCCCTGATCAACATCTTCGATCCGGATGTCGTCGTCGTCGGCGGCGGCTTCGGTGCGGCGGCGGGCGAGCTCGTGCTGGCGCCGGCCCGGGAGGCCGCCGTGGAAGAGGCACTCGCCCCTGCGGCGGAGCGCGTACGCATCGTCAACGCGGAGCTCGGTTCGGCCGCGGGCCTGGCCGGTGCCGGCCTCGTCGGCTTCGAAGCCCTCGACGGCGAGCGTTGAGGGGCTGCTGATGCCTCTCGCCGTCTGCGCCACGCCGATCGGCAACCTCGAGGACGTGACGCTGCGCGTCCTGCGCGAGCTCACAGAGGCCGAGCTCGTGCTCTGCGAGGACACCCGCCGCACGCGGATCCTGCTCGACCGGCACGGGATCCAGGCGCGGACGCTCAGCTACCACGGGCACAACGAGGCGGCGCGGACGGCGGAGCTGCTGCCGCGCCTGCTCTCGGGTGAGCGCGTCGCTCTCGTTTCGGACGCCGGCCTGCCCGGGGTGAACGACCCGGGCGCGCGGCTGATCGCCGCCGCGCTCGAGGCAGGAGTGCCGGTGACTGTCCTGCCGGGGGCGTCCGCCGTGGAGACCGCGCTCGTCGCGAGCGGCTACGCGGCCGAGCAGTACCGCTTTCTCGGCTACCTCCCGCGCGGGGCCGCAGCGCTCGCCTCGACGTGGCAGGAGCTCGCACGCTGGCGGCACCCGGCGGTCGCCTTCGAATCGCCGAAGCGGCTGCCTGCGACTCTGCGCAGTCTTGCAACGGCCCTGCCCCAGCGGCAGATCGCCGTCTGCCGGGAGCTGACCAAGGCTTTCGAGGAGGTTGTGCGCGGTAGCGCCGCAGAGGTCGCCGCCCGCTTCCCGGAGCCGCCGAAAGGCGAGGTCACACTCGTGCTCGGCCCCGGGGAGGTGACCGGCCCGGACGAGGGCACGGCAGTCGCCGCCGTCACGGAGCTCGTTGCGGCCGGAGTGCCCCGCCGGCAGGCCGCCGACCTCGTCGCCCGGCTCACCGGGGCCACGCGCAACCGCCTCTACCGCGGCTCTCTGTAGTCGGGATTGACAACGTCCGGTGGCGTTGCTACCGTTGCGCTTCCTGTTCTCTAATCTGACAACGAGGAGGAAAGATGCGACGCCTCGCCTGCACCGGCGCGCTCGCCCTGCTCGCGCTCGCCCCGGCGGCGCAGGCGTGGACGTGGCCGGTTTCCGGGCCCGTGTTGCGCCCGTTCACGCTCGGCGATGATCCGTACTCCGGGGGCCAGCACCGAGGGCTGGACATTGGCGCCTCCGGCTCCGGCGACCTCGTCCGCGCCCCGGCGGCCGGAACCGTCACGTTCGCGGGGACCGTGCCGACGAGCGGGAGGTCGCTCACGATCCAGACCGCCGACGGCTACGCCGTGACGCTCACACATCTGGGAACGATCGGGGTTCTCAAGGGCGTCGTCGTCGAGGAAGGGGCCGCCGTCGGAACGGTCGGGCCGACCGGGGAGCCTGAAGTCGTCGGTCCGTATGTCCACCTCGGTGTCCGGGTCGCTGCGAACCCGCAGGGCTACATCGACCCGCTCTCCGTGCTGTCGCCGCCGGTCGTGGCCGTGCCCGCGCCGGCGCCCACAGACCCGCCGGCCGAGCCTGTTCCGCCCCCGCTCGCCGCGGATCCGCCGGCCGCGGCCTCGCCTCCGGTTGCACCACCGGCCGAGGCCGTGCCCGCGCCCGCGCCGGCAGCCCCCGTCCCGGTCGGTTCGCTCGCTCCTCCGCCGGACGCGGTGCTCGCGCCGCCGGCCGCTCCGCCGGAGAGCGAGCAGCCCTCGGCGGCAGAGCGACCCGTCGAGGAGGCGGAGCCGGAGCCGCTCACGCTCGGCCGCAGCGGAGCCACTCTGGCTCGTGTCGTCGGGGCGGCCGTCCCCGCGCTCGAGCCGGCCGCCGCCCCGGCGGCGCAGCGGCCCCGCCCCGTCCCAGCCGTGCGTCGCCTGCGGCCCATGCCCACGATCCGCATAGTGGGCAGTCGGCCGGCGTTGGAGCGTCCGCTGCCCGTAGCCCCGCGTCGGACAAGGGCCGCACAGCCGGCCGTCGCGCCCTCGACGGACCTCCACGACCGGGCGGTGCCGGAAACCCCTGTCGCTGCAGACGGTCGCCGGAGCCCGTTGCCGGTCGCGCTCACGGTGCTTGGGCTACTCGCCGCGGCGGTTCTGCCCGCCCGGGCGGCCGTGAGGCGACTCCCTATCATTGGCCGGGATGACGTACTACCTGACAACACCGATCTACTACGTCAACTCGACGCCGCACATCGGCCACGCGTACACGACGATCGCAGCCGACATCCTCGTTCGGCATCACCGCCAGCGCGGCGAGGACACGTTCTTCCTGACCGGGGTGGACGAGCATGCGGAAAAGGTCGCGCGAGTGGCCGCCGAGCAGGGGCTCGCCCCGAAGGAGTACGCCGACCGGATCGTCGAAGCGTGGCGAGCGCTGCCGGCGCGTCTGAACGCCTCCGTGGACTTCTTCATCCGGACGAGCGATGACGGTCACAAGGCGTTCGTGCAGGAGTTCCTGCAGCGGGTCCATGACAACGGCGACGTCTACCAGGATGTCTACGCCGGCCTCTACTGCGTCGGTTGTGAGGCGTTCAAGACCGAATCCGAGCTCGTGGACGGCAAGTGCCCGGACCACGAGGTCGAGCCCGAGTGGATCGAGGAGAAGAACTACTTCTTCCGGCTGTCGGCCTACCAGGAGCGGCTGCTCGCGCTCTACGACGAGCGACCCGATTTCGTGCTGCCGGGCTTCCGCTACAACGAGGCGCGGAGTTTCATCGCAGGCGGGCTGCAGGACTTCTCGATCAGCCGCGCGGGCCAGTCCTGGGGCATCCCGATCCCGTGGGACCCGGAGCAGGTCGCCTACGTCTGGGCCGACGCCCTCGTCAACTACCGCAGCGCGCTCGCGTACGCGCGGCCGGGCGAGGATCTCGCGGGGCGCTACTGGCCGCATGTCCGCCACCTGCTCGCGAAGGACATCCTGCGCTTCCACTGCGTCTACTGGCCTGCGCTGCTGCTCTCGGCGGGCTACGAGCCGCCCGCGCAACTCTACGTTCACGGCTACCTGAACCTCGACAAGCGCAAGATCTCGAAGTCGCTCGGCAACGTCGTCGACCCTCTCGGCCTGATCGACGTCTACGGCGCCGATGCGGTCCGCTTCTGGGCGGTGCGTTCGGTCTCGTTCGGCCAGGACGGCGACGTTTCGCTCGACTCGTTGCACGAGCGCTACGAGCGCGAGTTGGGTAACGACCTCGGCAACCTGCTGTCGCGCACGACGGCGATGATCGCCCGCTACCGCGACGGCACGCTCGGCGCCGGTCCCGGCGGCTCGGCCGAGCTCGCCGAGGCTGCTGCCGCGCTGCACCGCGATGTGCCCGGACAGCTCGACGCCTTCGACCTGACGGGTGCGCTCGAGCGGATCTGGGATGTCGTGCGCGGGCTCAACCGCTACGTCGAGCAGACCAAGCCGTGGGAGCTGGCGAAGGATCCGGCGCGTGCGAGCGAGCTCGACGGGGTCCTCTACGGCCTTGCCGACGGCCTGCGCGGCGTCGCCGTTGCGCTCGCCGCGTACATCCCGACCACGGCGGCGCAGATCCTCGCCGCCCTCCGGCAGCCGGCCGACGTGGGTTGGGACGGCGTTCTGCCGGGCCGCGCGGTCGCCGTTTCCGGGATCGAGGCGGCCGTGCCGCTCTTCCCGCGCATCGATCCTCCCACCGCCGCGTCGTGATCGACACGCACGCGCACCTGGACGCGTGCGCAGAGCCGGCGGAGGCGCTCGTCGCCCGAGCGCGCGCGGCGGGCGTGACGCGCATCGTGACCGTGGGAACCGGGATCGACTCGTGCCGGGCGGCGCTCGCGCTCGCCGCTGCGCACGAAGGCGTCTACGCAGCGCTCGGGATCGACCCTCACCAGGCCTCCTCGCCCGAGGCGGGTCGGCTGGACGAGCTGCGTGCCTTGCTCGCCGGCTCGAAGGCGGTCGCGGTAGGGGAGACCGGCCTCGACGGCTTCCATCACTTCGCCGATCCCGCCGACCAGCACCGCCTCTTCGAGGCGCACCTCGCGCTCGCCGAGGAGCTCGGCAAGCCGCTCGTCGTCCACAGCCGCGAGGCGGACGCCGAGACGGAGGCCGCGCTCGCCGGCTTCGCCGGCACGGTCGTGCTGCACTGCTTTTCGCAGCCCGGGCTGCTGGCGGCGGCGCTCGAGCGTGGCTACTACCTCTCGTTCGCGGGCAACGTGACCTACCCACGTGCAACCGAGCTGCGCGAGGCCGCGGCGCGCGTGCCGGCCGACCGGATCCTCGCCGAGACCGACAGCCCGTACCTTGCTCCGCAGGGGTTGCGCGGGCAGCCGAACGAGCCGGCCAACGTCGCCCGCACGCTCGCCGTCCTCGCCGAGGCGCGCGGCGAGGACCCGGTCGAGCTCGCGGCGCGGATCGACGCCAACGCAACCGCCGCCTTCCGCCTGCCGTGAGCGTGTTCCCGAAGAAGGCCCTCGGCCAGCACTTCCTCGCCGATCGCAACATTCTCGGCGTGATCGGCCGGCTCGCGGAACTCGAGCCGCGTGATGTCGTGCTCGAGATCGGCCCCGGCCTCGGCGTCCTGACCCGCTACCTCGCCGAGCGCGTCGCGCACGTGCATGCGGTCGAGCTCGACCGCTCGCTCGAGCCTCGCCTGCGCGATCTGCCCGCAAACGTCGCCGTGCTCTGGGGAGACGCGCTCGCGCTCGATCTCGTCGGGCTGGAGCCGCCCGCGGCAAAGCTCGTCGCGAACCCGCCCTACAACATCGCCACACCGGTCGTCGTCGAGAGCCTCGACGGCCTCCCGGCGGTCGGTCTGTGGTGCGTCATGGTGCAGCGCGAGGTCGCCGACCGCTTCTTTGCCGAGCCGAGGACGAAGGCTTACGGCGCCGTCTCGGTGCTCATCCAGCTCTGTGCGCGGCGCACCGGCTTCCACCCGGTCTCCCGCACGGTCTTCCGGCCGCCCCCGAATGTGAACTCGGCGCTGGTCGCCTTCCGCCGGATCGAGGCGCCCCCCGACTTCGTGCGCGTCAAGAGCATCGTCGAGGCGGCGTTCGCCCACCGGCGCAAGACGCTGCCGAACTCGCTGGCGCTCGCCGGGACAGCGAGCAGGGAGGAGGCTGAGCACGCGCTGGCCACGCTCGGACGTGCGCGCTCGTGCCGCGCCGAGGAGCTCGAGCCGTCGGAGTTCGTCGCGCTCGCCGAGGCTCTGCCGTGAGGCAGGCGCTCGCCGCTGCGAAGATCAACCTCGCACTCGTCGTCGGCCCGCTGCGTGAGGACGAAAAGCACGAGGTGGCAACGGTGCTCCAACGCGTCGATCTGGCCGACCGCGTCTCCGTGACGACCGCCGACCGGCTCGAGGTGACGGGCTTCGCCGAGGACACGCTCGTCCGGCGCGCGCTCGAGGGCTTGGCGGCGGCCGCCGGCGTCGAGGCGCGCTTCGCCGCCCGGATCGACAAGCGGATCCCCGTCGCTGCCGGGCTCGGCGGTGGCAGCTCGGACGCCGCGGCCGCGCTTCGGCTTGCGAACGAGCTGCTGCCGCAACCGCTGGCCGCCGGCGAGCTGCGCCGTCTCGCGGCCGAGCTCGGCTCCGACTGCCCGTTCTTCCTCGCGAGCGGCCCGCAGCTCGGGACCGGCGACGGCTCAGAGCTCACCCAGCTCGAGCTTCCGCAGGACTACTTCGTGCTGCTCGTGCTGCCGGAGGGCGCGCGCAAGGTGTCGACCGCCGAGATCTACGGCCACTTCGACGAGCGAGGCGGAGGGCGGGGGTTCGAAGAGCGGCGGGCCCAGCTCGAGCGGGCGCTCGCTTCCGTCACCCACGAGGGCGACCTCGCCGCACTGCCTCCGAACGACCTCGCCTCGTCGCCGCTGGCGGCCGACCTGCGCGGCCTTGGGGCTTTCCGCGCGGATGTCTCGGGGGCCGGTCCGGTCGTCTTCGGCCTCTTCTTCCACCACCGGCAGGCCAAGGTGGCGTGCAGCGCACTCCGGGGCCGAGGGCAGGTCTGGTTGACGGCTCCGGCGTGGTAGGTTTGACGAGGTGGCCGAGGTGCGGATGATCGAGCACGGGAGCACGCGCTCGAGCCGGTGGCTGCACGACCGCCGGACCCGGCTTGCGCTGTGGATCGCGATCGCCGAGGGCGTCCTCGTCGCGGTGGGCGTGATCCCCTGGCTCGTGGCGATCCTCGTCGCGGCTCTCGTCCTCGTCGGCTATTTCGCGTGGGCCCGCCGACAGAGCTCCGAGAACGTGCGCGCGGCGTCGTGGGTGCTCGCTGTCTCGCAGGCGCTGGTCGCGCTCGTGCCGGTGCTCGTGATCGTCGTCGGTGCGCTTGCGCTGATCGCCGTCGCGGCCCTCGCCGTGCTGGCTCTCGTCCTCCTCTTCAGCGAACGCCGGTAGATTGAGCACGCAAGCCTTGGGGCGTGGCCAAGCGGTAAGGCAACGGGTTTTGGTCCCGTGATCCCAGGTTCGAATCCTGGCGCCCCAGCCATTCCCGACACGCCAACATGACAGGACCCGACCTCTCAGCGCTCGTCATGGCCGGCGGCCTCGGTACGCGGATGCGCTCCGCGGTGCCGAAACACCTGCATCCGATCCTCGGCCGGCGGATGGTGGACTGGGTGCTCGAGGCGGCGCGCCCGCTCGAGCCTCGCCGCCTCGTCGTCGTCGTCTCGCCCGACAGTGCCGGCGCCTTCGAGGACATCGAGGTCGCCGTCCAGGAGCAGCCGCTCGGCACCGGCGACGCTGTCCGCGCCGCGCAGGCTGCGCTCGCAGGCGCGGCCCGCGACGTGCTCGTCCTCTCCGGGGACACGCCGCTCCTCACGACCGGGCTGCTGGAGGAGCTCGTCGCCGCCCATCGTGGCTCCGGCGCGGTCGCGACCGTGCTCTCCTTCTTCCCTGGAGACATCCGCAGCTACGGTCGGATCGTCCGCGATCCCGACGGCCGGCTGGACGCGATCGTCGAGGCGGTGGACGCCTCGTCCGCCGTGTTGCAGATCCGCGAGGCCAACTCGTCGATCTACGTCTTCCGCGACGAGGCGCTCTGGCCGGTGCTCGACCGGCTGACGCCCGCGAATGCCCAGGGCGAGCTCTACCTCACCGACGCCGTGCGCGCTCTCGTCGAGGGAGGGCAGCCGGTGGCCGTCCACGTCGCCCCGGACCCGCGGGAGACGGAGGGCGTGAACACGCGTGCGGAGCTCGCGGCCGCCTCCGCCGCGCTGCGCGACCGGATCAACTTCGAGCACATGCTCGCGGGCGTCTCGATCACCGATCCGGGCTCGACCTGGATCGAGCCGACGGTCGAGCTCGAGGCGGATGTCGTCGTCCACCCCTTCACGGTCCTGCGCGGGCACGTGCAGGTCGCGGCCGGCGCCCAGATCGGCCCGCACGCCGTCGCCGTGGACGCCACGATCGGGCCTGACGTGGTGGTCGGGCCGTTCTGTTACCTTCGCCCCGGGACGGTCCTGGAGGCGGGCGCGAAGGCGGGGACGTTCGTGGAGATCAAGAACTCGAGAATCGGAGCGCGGACGAAGGTGCCGCATCTCTCCTACGTCGGGGACGCCGATGTGGGCGCGGACTCGAACATCGCCGCAGGGAACATCACTGCGAACTTCGCCCACAAGCCCGGCGAGCCGAAGGGGAAGACGACGATCGGCAGGAACGTCAGGACCGGGGTAGACAATACGTTCGTTGCTCCCGTCACTGTCGGCGACGATGCGTGGGTGGCCGCAGGCTCTGTGGTCACGGACGATGTCCCTCCGGGGGCGCTCGCGATCGCGCGCGCCCGCCAGGTCAACAAGGAAGGGCGCGGTGGAAACCGGAATGATTGAGCAGTCACTGCTGCCCGGACTGGAAGGCGCGGGCGAGCAGGCCCAGCCCGAGCCGGGGCACTGGATCGAGCGCGGCCCGCAGAAGCGGCTGATGGTCTTCGCCGGGCGCTCTCATCCCGAGCTCGCCCAGCGGATCGCCGCGCACATCGGGGTCGAGCTCGGCGGCATCAAGCTGACCTCGTTCGCGAACGACGAGTCGTACTGCCGCTACCTCGAGTCGATCCGGGGCGCAGACGTGTTCCTCGTGCAGACCGGCTGCCACCCGGTCGACCAGAACCTGATGGAGCTGCTGCTGATGATCCAGGCGGCGAAGCTCGCGTCCGCGAAGCGGATCACTGCGGTGATCCCGTGGTTCCCGTACTCGCGCCAGGACCGGAAGGCGAAGCCGCGGGAGCCGATCTCCGGCCGGCTGGTCGCCGACATGCTCCAGCTGGCGGGGGCCGACCGCGTGCTGACGATGGACCTGCACGCGGGTCAGATCCAGGGCTTCTTCTCGATCCCGGTCGACCACATGACGGCACTACCGCTGTTCGCGCGCCACTTCCGCGATCTCGGCCTGCACGGGGACGGCATCGTCTCCGTCGCGCCTGACGCCGGCCGGGCGAAGGTCGCCGTCCGCTTCGCGGAGATGATCGAGGCCGACTTCGCGATCATGAACAAGACGCGGCCGGCGCACGACGTCGCCGCAGTCACCGAGGTCACAGGCCGAGTGCGCGGCAAAGTCGCGCTGGTCGGGGACGACATGATCACGACCGGCGGCACGCTGCTCGCGGGGGCTCGGGCGCTGCTGGAGCAGGGCGCGACCGCCGTCTGGGTCTTCGCGACGCACGGGATCTTCGCGAAGGATGCGCTGGAGCGGTTCGGCCAGGCGGAGCTGGCCGGGATCGTGATCACGGACACAGTCCCGATCGACCCGCGCACGAAGCCGGACAACATGACCGTCCTGCCGGTGTCGGGCCTGCTCGCCGAGACGATCATGAACGTCTTCGCCGACGAGTCGGTGTCGGCGATCTTCGGCGGCGAGAACCAGCTCTTCTAGTACGAACGGCTCAGACAAGGCGTCTGAGCCGTTCTGCTACTCATTCTTGCTACTCATCGCGCCGCAGCCATCGTGATGGTCGGCCGCGCAGACCCACCAGCCGGTGTTTCTAGAGCATCGAGAGCTTCCCGATAGGCGCGCTCGACTACCGTCGATGACCTCTGTTGCCGATGGTCTCGCGGAGCCTCTCCCGAGCTCGAACCGCCGACCCCTTCCCACGAGGGGGTCCGTGGGTCGAGTCGTGTAGCCGACAACGGCTCAACCATGCGGTTTGGAGTGTCGCGCGTAACCGCGGATCGCCCCGTATTGCGGTGCGGTGTGCCCTCGGTGCGCCCTCGTCTGCATTCCCGCGGACGGATCTGCCCAGGCGTCTCGCCTCCCGCGTTCCTCACTCCATCGCGTCACGCACGGATCGCCACGATGTGTTAAGTTCGGACCTCGAACTAACCCGCCGCCCAAGCCCGCCGCCCGCAAGGAGCTCGCCGTGCTCGGTCTCTCGCCCAGGAAGTCGCTGCTCGCGGTCACGATCGCCGTCGCAGCGATCGCGTTCGCCTTCCCGTCTATCGCTTCTGCGATCGACGGCGTCTACCACAGCCCGTACGGCCAAGACGACATCTACTCGACCGATCCGACAGAGCGTGCGCCTCGCGACCCGCAGGCCGGTCAGAGCATTGCGATCAACTTGACCACCTGGCCGGTCGAATCCGGCCAGGCAGCCTGGATCACGTGGACCAAGAACGGAGTCGGCCAGTCGGACGTCGGCGCGAGCTGGCAGTACAACAGCGGCAACAACAGCTATTGGCGCGTGAACTTCGGGCCCTTCGTCAAGGGCGACGACATCACGTACTACGTGCACGCGAACCGGAACGGGACGAACCAGAAAACGACGGGCCCGTTCAGCTTCACGGTCACCGACTGGAGCACCGTCGGCAACGTCACGAGCCACGTCAACAACACGAACAACGTCGAGCTGACGCTCACGGACACGGGCCTGAACTTCACGCCGAAGATGCGGATCGCGTTCCCGTCGCCCGAGGTCTACCGCGTCCAGTTCTCGCCGAACGGCTCCGGACTGAACATCACCGGCTCGACGAGCTACACGGTCACATCGGACGCCACCTACATCACGATCTCCACGAGCGCGCTCGTCCTCAAGATCCAGAAAAGCCCTTACCGGACGTTCGTCTACAAGTCCGACGGCACGACGTTGATCGCCAAGGAGTACGACCCGGCGTCGTTCCGCATCTTCGAGTGGCTCACGAACGGCGACACCGCCGTCACCAAGATCGGCACGCATTTCTACTCGCCGACGAGTGAGAAGTTCTGGGGGCTCGGCGAGCGCTACGCCGCGTTCGACCAACGCGGCCGCGACGTGAACACCTACATCTACGACCAGTACCTCGACCACGGCGACAAGACATACCTCGCCGTGCCGTTCTTCGTGAACAGCGCAGGCTACGGCATCTACCTCAACTCGACGTACTACTCGGCCTTCAACCTCGCGACGTATCTCACGGACATGTACGGGTTCACGCGCTCCACCGGCGGGGGCCTGGGCGAGACGCTCGACTACTACTTCATCTACGGGCCGACGCCGAAGGACGTCGTCCAGCGCTACACCGACATCACGGGCAAGCCGGCGCTGCCGCCGAAGTGGTTCTTCGGGCCCTTGATGCAGGCGAACGAGTGGAACCGTCAGTCCGAGGTTCAGACGCAGATCGACAACACGGACACGTACGACATCCCCGCGAGCGCGGTGACGATCGAAGCGTGGAGCGACGAGTCGACGTTCTACATCTGGAACGACGCGACCTATACGGCGCAGGCCGGGAGCTACTGCCCGACCTACGGCGACTTCACGTTCCCGCCGGGCGGAAAGTGGCCGAACCCGCGGCAGCTCGTCCTGAACGCGCACAACGCCGGCATCAAGGTCCTCCTCTGGCAGGCGCCCGTGCAGAAGTGGATGAGCACCGCGCACACGCAGAAGGACAACGACGAGTCGTACATGATCTCGCAGGGCTACGCCGTCGGGAACGGCTCGGGCGGCCAGTACCGGATTCCTGCGGGCCGCTGGTTCGAGAACAGCCTGCTGCCCGACTTCACGAGCTCCTCCGCGCGCACCTGGTGGACTACCTGCAAGCGCGGCTACCTCTTCAACATGAGCGGCGTCGGCATCGACGGGTTCAAGACCGACGGCGGAGAGTACGTCTTCGGCCGCAACCTCACCTTCTCGAACAGCAAGAAGGGCGACGAGATGCGGAACGCCTACCCGAAGGAGTACTTGAGTGCGTTCAACACCTTCGTCCAGGCGAACACGAGCAACAACGGGGCGCTGCTGAGCCGCGCCGGCACCGCCGGGGCGCAGGCGTACCCGGGCTACTGGTCGGGCGACGAGCGCTCGACGTTCGGCGCGTTCCAGGACTCGATCCGCGCCGGCCTCTCGGCGAGCATCTCCGGCGTACCGTTCTGGGGCTGGGACATCGCGGGCTTCAACGGCGACATTCCGACCAAGGAGCTGTACCTGCGGAGCGCGGCGATGGCCGCGTTCGCGCCACTCATGGAGTACCACTCGGAGCAGAGCGGCGACCCGAGCCCGTCACGCGCTCGCTCGCCGTGGAACATGGAGGCGCGGCTCGTCGACTCGACGGTCAGGACGATCTTCGCCAAGTTCGCGAACGTCCATCAGAACCTTGTCCCGTACAGCTACAGCGAGGCGAAGCAAACGAGCCTGACGGGCGTGCCGATGCTGCGCGCGATGGCGCTCGAGTACCCGAGCGACTCGCAGGCGGTCGGCCAGCAGTACCAGTACATGTACGGCTCCCAGTTGCTCGTCGCTCCGGTCGAGACAACCGGTGCGACCACGAAGTCGGTGTACCTGCCGAGGGGCGAGTGGGTCGATCTCTGGAACGGCGGGCAGCACAGCGGCTCGAACACGTTGAGCTACGGCGTCGGCCCGCTCGACTCGATCCCGGTTTTCGTCAAGGGCGGCGCCGTCATCCCGCTGAATCTCGACGCGGCCTACACGCTCGGCAGCTGGGTCGGCAACGCCGTCGACCCGTACACGAAGCTCACCTTCGGCGTCTACCCATTCGGCAACACCACCTACCCGTGGTTCGACGACGGAGCCGGGTCCGTCAAGAACATCGGCGTCGACGAGGACTACCTCAGCCAGAAGGTGACGGTCTCGCTACCGCCGGTAACGCAGACGACGACGCTGATCGTGAACACGACGCAGCCGACGAGTGTCACCGTCGCCGGCTCCACGCTCACGCAGCAGACGACGTTCTCGGCCTTCCAGTCCGCGGCGACCGGCTGGTACTACGACGCGGTCAAGCAGGACCTGTTCGTCAAGGTCGCGTCGAGCGCGTCCACCCGGTCGATCGTCATGAACGGCGTCAACAAGACGGCATACGAAGCCGAGCTCGAGACGCTCACGACCGTGACGACGAACACCGACCACCCCGGCTACACGGGCACGGGTTTCGTGGACGGTTTCTCGTCCCAGGGCGACGCGGTCACGTTCGACGACGTCGAGGTCTCGAAGGGCGCGACGTTCGACCTTCGCTTCCGCTACAGCGCCGCCAATTCCGGCGGTGCCACGCGCTCGATCTACGCCAACGGCCAGAAGGTCGGGCGGATCACGTTTCCACAGACGACGAACTGGGACACCTGGGGGACTGCGACGCTCCCTGGGAACCTGTACCAGGGCAAAACGAACACCGTGAAGATCAGCTACGACGCGGGCGATTCGGGTCCGATGAACCTGGACAGCCTCGAGCTCCTGCCGCTGCCGAACCGCCCTGCCCGGGAGTACTTCCAGGAAGAGGCGATGCTTGGAAACGGCTACGGCTTCGCACAGGCCGACGCCCGCGGCTCGCTCTACGACCTCATGTACCCGATGGGCATCTACAGCGGCATCGTCGTCGACGGCGCCGACGCCTCGGGGACGCAGGGCGTCCAGGTGAACGCGTACGAGTCCGTCGCCGGCATCGAGGTCGACGGCAAGACGTACTGGCTGAACCACGGCGACCAGTGGACGTTCACCCAGAGCTACGTCACGGACACCGCCGTGCTCACGACCGTGGCCACGCACGTCTCGGCGCAGGTGCGCGTGACGATGTACGACTTCTTCCCGAAGGGGATTACGTACCCGAACACGACCGGCGGCCAGCCGATCAGGGGCATGTTCCTCAAGCGGATGGTCGTCGAGAACCTCGCCGCGTCGGCACGGTCGATCGGTGTCCTGTACTACGCCGACCTGAACGTGAACGGCGACCCGGCGCAGGACACCGTCACCTACAAGTCGACGGAGAAGGTGCTCGAGTTCTACGACGGCGGCAACGCCGGCAGCGGACGGACGCGCACGCTGACGTTCGGCCTCCGGATGAAGTCGACCGGCTCGATCACGAGCGAGACGAACGCGGTCTACGGCAGCGATGGTGCGGGCCACCTGAAGCAGGTGGCGACGATCGGGGCGAGCTCGAGCCAGGAGTTCGACGTCCTGCTCGTCGGAGCGACCGCCGCCACGACAGGCGCCAGCCTCTACACCAGCGACATCGTCCCGGCCGTCACCTGGTTCAACGGCCAGACGATCTCGTCGACCCAGACGACGACGCAGAACGCGTGGACGACCCTGATCAACGGCGCCACCGAGCTCGACACGCCCGACGCCGCCTACGACGCGGCGTACAAGCGCGGCCTCATCACGACGATCCTTACCGTGAACGAGGACACCGGCGCGGTCGCCGCCGGCTTCCACAACGGCGCGTACGCGTTCAACTGGCCGCGTGACAGCGTCTACGCCGCGATGACCCTCGACCGCGCCGGTATCACCGACCTGCCGGCGAAGCAGTACGACTGGCTCTGGAACAAGGCCGAGCGCGACACCTCGACGAACGACATCGGCGGCGACGGCCTCTTCTACCGCTTCTGGTACCAGAAGTACACGATGGACGGGAAGCGGGCCTGGGAGCAGCCGCAGATCGACCAGACGGCGATCATCCCCTTCGGCGTCAAGCTCCATTGGGACATGACGGGCGACACGACGTTCCGCTCGACCTACTACCCGATGGTCAAGGAAGCCGCCCTCGTCTCCTCCCAAAACAACGACCACGCCGGGCTCGACTACAGCGAGTCGATGCACCTCATGTTCTCCTACAACATCTGGGAGGACCAGTGGGGGATGTTCCTCTACTCGAACTCCGGTGTCGTCGCCGGGCTCGACGCCGCCGCCACTCTTGCGGGGCTCGAGGGCCAGACGGCGGACCAGACGACCTTTGCCGGCCGCCTGGACGACATCAAGAACACGGGCATTCTCAGCTCGGTCGCGTCGAGCAACACGACCAACCCGGGCCTCTACTCCTCGGACTACGCCCGCTTCTACATGACCAAGGACCTGAAGAAGTGGTACACGGATGCGAGCGCGATCTGGAACGCGATCACGACCGACATCTCGATGCTCGGCGTCGTAGTGCCGTTCGGCGTCCTGCCCGCGGACGACTCACGCGTCGTCAACACGGTCAACGAGCTCGAGCCGGCGCTGACCGACAGCGCTGAGATGGGCCAGGCGACCGGCGGCGTCGCCCGGTACCGCCAGGACCAGACGAGCCGCTATGGCAGCACGTACTCGAGCTACGGCGACACCTACTACGACGGCGGGCCGTGGATGGTCGCGACGACTTGGCTCAGCCAGTACTACCTCGAGCGCGCCAACACGGCGACCGGGTCGACGAACGCGAACAAGGCGAAGTCCTACATGGACTGGATCCTGTCGTACCTCGGCAACGTCGGCATCGGTGCAGAGCAGGTCGACGAAACGAAGGGGCCGGACCAGTTCGCGCACCAGGCGGCGTGGGGCAACGGCTGGGAGTCGAACGCGTCGATCGTCGACAACCTGCTCTCATTCATCGACTACACGTACAGCGCCGCGAACAACACGTTCACCGCATGGCCGAAGATTCCCAGCGCGTGGAGCTTCATCGGCTCGAACGTGAAGCTGAAGAACGGGAAGCTGAACCTGAAGGTTACGGAGGTTTCCAGCACCCAGACGCAGGTCGAGCTGACCAACAACACGCTCTCGAACCTGTCGCTGGAGATCTACGCCCAGACGGACGCCACGCCGTCGACCGTCACCGGCACTACCCTGAGCTGGACGTACGACTCCGCCAACGGGCGCGTCAAGCTGTTCGGCACGCTGAACGCAGCAGCCTCCCAGACGATCACGATCAACCACTAGATGACGAGGCTCCGGACCGGTACCACGACGTTGATCCGGGACCTCAACCGTGCCGCCGTCCTCGACCTGATCGGGCGTGAGGGGCCGATCGCGCGCGCAGAGCTTGCCCGCCGGCTCGGCCTCAGCAAGCCGACCTTGACCGCGCTCGCCAAGGAGTTCCTCGATGAGGGCGTGGTCCAGATCGTCGAGCGGGGGCCGCCCCGCGGAGGGCGGCCCCCGATCCTTCTCGGGCTTGTCGCGGCGGCGGCGCACGCCGTCGGGATCAAGGTCGCCCCGGATCACGTCGTTGGTGTCAGGGCCGACCTCGAGGGAACCGTGCTCGACCGTTTCGAGGAGCGGTTCGACCCGCACGCGCCCGACGCCATCGACGTGCTCGCCGAGCAGGTGCGGCCGTGGCTCCACAAGCCGCGGTCAGACCCCTCCACTCTGCTCGGCGTTGGCATCGGCCTCCCGGGAGTCGTCGACTCACCACGCTCCGGAGTCGTCCGCTCCCCGATGCTTGGCTGGAACGACGTTCCGCTGGGTGCGACGCTCGCGAAGTGCCTCCAGGTGCCGGTCGTCGTCGAGAACGACGTGAACACGCTCGCGGTCGCCGAGCGCCTCTACGGCCGAGGCCGGACGGTAGAGAACTTCCTGACCGTGACCATCGGCCGCGGCGTGGGTCTGGGCATCGTCGTCCGCGGGGACGTCTATCGCGGCATGGGGGGCGGAGCCGGCGAGTTCGGGCACGTCACGGTCGACCCCCTCGGGTCACGGTGCGACTGCGGCAAGCGCGGGTGCCTCGAGACATTCGTCGCCGACCCCGCGCTCGTCACGCGCGGCGTCAAAGAACGGCTCCTGCAACCCGGCCAGGACGTCGCCGCGCTGCGCGCCCTCGCCGACGCTGGCGACGAGCTCGCTCGAGCGATCTATGCGGACGCCGGCGCCCAACTCGGCCGGGCTGTCGCCGGGCTCGTCAACGTCCTCAGCCCGGAGCTCGTCATCGTTGCCGGCGAGGGAACCGCCGCCTGGCGGCATCTGCGCCGGCGCTTCGAGCGCACGCTGCGCAAGGAGATCATGGAGCCGCTCCGCAACGTCACCGTCCAAGTCGACCGTTGGGACGACGACAAATGGGCGCTGGGCGCCGCCGCGCTGGTCCTGCGGGCTCCGTTTGCACCTCCCCTTTATACCGGTGCCGACGAGCTGATCCGCGAGCGCCTCGCGCGCGGCACGGACGTCGTCGCCGCGTAGGAGGGATCAGAGACCGCGTGTCACGAGTCGCGCGACGCCGGCGAAGACGGCGGCGCGGCGGTGGCGCCAAGTGCGACCGCGTTCGTGGTGGCGCAAGTGCGACAGGGGTTGCAGCAAGCCGCCCCCACCCGCGCCTCGTCGCCGGATCCCGACGACCTGGCCACGCGGCCGTGCCAAGCGACTGCACGCGGAAACTGTAGTCCGTTCGCCGGCCGTCTCGGGCGTCGCCGGTTAGGGCCGGTCTTACGCCTACCGTGTGTCTGCGGGTGGACGCAGCAACGACTCGCCAGTCTCGGAGTCGAAGAGCTGGACCCGGTCGGCGCGGACGGCGAGTTCGATGCTGCTCTCAGGCCGGACGTCAGTAGTGCCCTCGAGACGGACGCCGACGGTCGCAGCGAGGCCGGCAGGACGATCGGTGCCGTCCTCGACGACGTCCAGGCCCGGGATCCGAACGAAGGCGAGCGTCTCCGGGCCGAGCTGCTCGGTGACGGCAACCGTGGCGGGAAACGAGTCGTCCGCGTTCGCCGGGGCGAGGACCAGGTCCTCCGGCCGAAGGCCCACGACCACTTCCTCGGCGCGCCGTGTGAGCCGTGACAACACCTCTCCCTCAAGTGGAATGTTGTAGCGGCCGAGCCTGACGGCGCCCTCCTCGAGCCGCCCGCGAAGGAGGTTCATGGCCGGGCTGCCGATGAAGCTCGCGACGAAGAGGTTCGCCGGGTGCCGATACAGGTGCTGCGGCGTGGCGATTTGCTGAACGACGCCTCGGTTCAGCACCGCCACGCGCTCGCCCAGCGTCATCGCCTCCGTCTGGTCGTGGGTGACGTAGACCGTCGTCACGCGCAGCCGCCGGTGGAGCTCGAGTAGCTCCACGCGCATCTGCACGCGGAGTTTCGCGTCGAGGTTAGAGAGCGGCTCGTCCATCAGGAACGCCTGCGGGTGCCGGATGATCGCCCTGCCCATCGCTACGCGCTGGCGCTGGCCGCCCGAGAGCGCGCGCGGCTTGCGGTCGAGCAGCTCCTCGATCGCGAGGAGCCGTGCGACCTCCCGCACCTGCTCCCCCTTCTCGCGCTTGCTGAGCTTCTGCTTGCGGAGCGGGAAGCCGATGTTGTCGCGCACGGTCATGTGCGGGTACAGCGCGTAGTTCTGGAAGACCATCGCGACGTCGCGACGCGAAGGCGGCAGGTCCTTGACCTCGCGGCCGCCGATCCGGATCGAGCCCTCGCTGGCCTCCTCGAGCCCGGCGATCATCCGGAGGGCGGTCGTCTTCCCGCAGCCGGACGGGCCCACGAGGATCATGAACTCGCCCTCCTCCACCGAGAGCGTGAGGTCGTCGACCGCGACGGTGCCGTCGTCGAATCGCTTCGTTACGTGCTCGAGGTCGATCGCACCCATCAGTCGGCCCTCCCGTCGGCGATGAAGAGAGGATGGAGCACGCCAGCCGCCGCCGCGCGAACGTACACCGGAATCACGTCGAGCGGCACGTCCCGCACGAGGATCGTTCCGCCCGCGACCGGCTCGCCGGTCCACGCGTCGACCCAGTCGCCGGCCGGGAGGTAGACCTTCCACCGCGCGGCGCCCGGCTGCGTCACGGGCGCGACGAGGAGGTCGGCGCCGAAGAGATATTGGTGCGGGTAGTCCCAGCCGCGCGGGTCGCCGTCCTCGAAGAAGAGCGCGCGCATGAGCGGCACGCGACCCTCCACCGCGAGGCGGGCCTGCTCGCAGATGTACGGGAGGAGCCGCTCGCGGAGCCGCGCGTAGCTGCGGAACACGTCGAGGACGCGGGGCTCACCCGAACGCTCGGCGATGTTCCACGGGGTGCGGTCGCCGGAGGGCGCGCGGTGGTGGTTGAACTCGGAGTGGTATTGCATGATCGGGCATAAGCACGCCATCGCGGCGCCGCGGAGGTAGAGCTCGGCGGTCGGGACCGGGCCCGAGAAGCCGCCGATGTCCCAGCTCCAGAAGAAGACGCCGGAGGCTCCGGCCGTGAGGCCGGCCGTGATCGACGCGCGGAACGCCTTCCAGGTGGAGCCCTCGTCGCCGGCCCAGTGGCACGGGTAGGCCCACGCGCCCGTAAAGCCTGCGCGGCTGAAGGTGACGGGGTCGCGTCCAAGGCGGGCGAGGAGCTCGTGGTACGTCTCCGCATAGAGCACCGGGTAGCGATTGTTCGTCTCGGCGCCGGTCGTCCCGTCGGCGTACTGGAGCTCGTCGCCCCATGCGTGCTCGCCGCCGTCGGTCTTGAAGCCGTCGACGCCCAGCTCCTCGACGAGGTACCGCCGCTTCTCCCGCCACCACGCGCGCGCCGCGGGGTTCGTGAAGTCGGGCATGAGCGCGCTCGGGAACCACCAGCCGCGGTTCCGGTAGGGGCGACCGTCAGCCTCGCGCACGACGTAGCCCCGTTCGATCGCGACGTCGCGGTCCGCGCGTGCCTGCCCCTGCGGCGCGGGCCGTGCCTTGAGCAGCGGGATCTGCCAGAGCAGCAGCTTGATCCCACGGCGATGGAGCTCGTCGACCATCCCCTTCGGGTCGGGCCAGGCGCCGTCCGCGGGAAACTCGAAGTCGGCCAGCCGGTGCGGGGCGCCGTCCTCGTGCACCTCGTAGCGCGCGTCGCGGAAGGAGACGAACGTGGACTCGTCGCTCCAGGCCTCGATCACGAGCACGCCAACCGGGATCCCCTCCTGCTCGCCCCGCTCCACCTCGGCCAGCACGCGCGCCTGCGTGTTCCACTCGTTCGCGCTCATCCACGGCCGGAAGACCCAGTCCGGCGGCAAGACGGGCGCAGCCGTCCCGTCGAGAAACGCGCGGAGCACCTCGGCCGGCGAGCCGGCGAAGAGCCGAAGGTCGCACACGGGACGCGCTGGATCGAGTGCCGCCTCCACCCAGAGCCGGTCGGGCTCCGACTTCCCGACGTCGAACCAGACGCGGCGCGAGGTGGCGACGTGGAAGCCCCAGCCGTCGCCGCCGCAGACGATCGCGAACGGCACCGGCATGTAGGTGCGGACTCCCTGCTGCTTGTACTGCTCGAAGACGACGCTGTCGAGCTCGACGCCGCGCTGGTCGAGCGCGTTGAAGCGCTCTCCGAAGCCGACGACGCGCTCGCCGGGCTCCAAGCGCAGCGCGAAGCGGACCCGCTGCGGCCCGTCATCGCCGATGAGCCACTCGACGCTGCCCGGCTCGAGCCGCCGCGCCGCTTGGACACCGACCTCCGCGACGGCGAGCTCGCCGGCCGACTCGCGTTGCCAGCGCGCGACCCCGAAGTCGAACCACCGCGTCCGCCGGCCGTCGGCGAGGAAGCGATAGCGGACGCGCCCCTTGGCGGGAGCCTCGACGACGGCCGCCCACGCCAGCCGATCCGAGCGCCGCCCCGCACCCGTGGCGACCGCGGCAAGATGACCGTCGCCCGCGCCGAGCGACGCCGACGCGTCCTCGGCCACGGCTGGGCCCTGAGCCGTCGCGTCGACGACGGCCGAGCGGCCGTCCGCCTCGAGCTCCACGCGCATCGACTCGACGCCCGGCGCCGTCGTCGCGCGCAACTCCACACGCTCGCCCGCGAGTGGCTGGATCGGCACTCGCTGGTCGGGCTCCACCAGGTACGCGTGACCACGCCCGGCGGGTCGGTGCCGAATCAAGCGTCGGCCTCGGTCATGCCGAGCTCCGACGCAAGGGTGAGGAACATCGCGTGCGACCAAAGCAGCGGCGAGGCGATCGGGCCCCAGCGCTGCCGCCAGCCGTCGTAGGCGTCCGGCACGAGCAGGTGGTCGCCCACCTGCTCCGGCAGGTTAGCCTCCGCGTCCGCCTGCTCGGCGATCCAGGTGAGGCGGGTGAATGCGTCCTCGCGGCGGCCGACCCTCGCGTAGTACCACCCGAGCAGCGCGGCCAGCAGCAGCCACTCCCCGCCGCCGTAGTACGAGTCGTGAGGATGCCGGTAGACGCCGCCACGGGAGAGCCGAAGCTCGATCACAGCGGCGGTGGCGACCGCCCGCGGATCGTCGGGCTCCACGACGCCGAACGGTACGGCGCACGCGACGAGACTCGCGTCGAGGCCGTCGCCGTCGAGCCACTTCGCGAAGCGGCCCTCGTACACGCCGCGCGAGAGGATCGCGTCGCGGATGTCCGCCGCCGCGCGTGACGCCTTCTCGCGTGTCGCAAGCGGCAGAATCTCCCAGCCCGAGGCCGCGTCCAAGCCCGCGTGTAGAGCGGCGAGGGTCGAGGTGTGCTGGTGGCCCATGTTTTCCTCCCACCAGTCGTAGCTGGGTTCCGCCCAGAACGCGGCCAGGTAGCGGGCGCAGAGGTCGATGCCGGCCGCGTACGGCGCGAGCGAGCCGCCGTGGCGCGACGCGTGCGCGCCGAGCGCCCACAGCCAGGTGCCGTAGCCGTCGAGCTGGAAGGTCCACCACTCCTCGGGCGCCTCCTCGCCATCGATGGTGTACCGGCAGTGGAGCATGTCGGCGACATCGACCGGCTTTCCAGCCTCCGACATCGCGACGTGCGACTCAATGAGGCCGGTGCGCGCGACGAGAACGTCGGTGCACCACGTGAAGAACCGCTCGGCGCTGTCGCTGCGCCCGACGCGGCTCATGGCGTCGGCGATGAACGCGCCATCGCGGAACCACGAGTACCGGTAGACCGGGAAGTTGGGGGAGGCCAGGTAGGCGCCGCTAGGTGCCTGCCCGGCCTGGATCACCTCGGTGCTCCGGCGGCAGAGCCGCGCGAGGTCGTGCGAGGCGGGCGTCGCCTGCTGGGGGGATTGTTCGCTCATGAGTTCGGAGAGCGGCGCGCGGGGTCCGTCCGCGCGCCGCTCTGTCGTTCGTCTCCGGTGCCTACTCGCCCTTCAGGAGCGTGTTGACCTCGGCGGCCGCCTTGTTCAGCGCCTCGGCTGCTGACACCTGCCCGGCGGCTGCCCGCTCGAGCCACTTGCCGACGGTGTCCTGAAGCTGCTGCTGCTGCTTGATGACCGGTGGAGTGATGATGTTGTCCAGCGCCCGGAACACCTGCTCGCGCGACGCCGGCGGCGTCTGCCTGAGGTAGAGCGCGAAGAGCTTCTTGTTCGTCACCGCCGGCAGCTCCCAGCTGTTGCCGACGCGGATCTTGACGGCCTTCGGGTTCGACGTGAAGTACCGAAGCCACGTCCACACCTCGCGCGGGTGCTTCGTCTTCGCCGAGCCGACGACCGAGTTGGCGAAGAAGTGGTGCGCCTTCTTGGCGTTGCCGGGCTCGACGATCACGTCCCACTCGAAGGGAGCATCCTTGAGGCCCGTGAACTGCCAGATGCCGTTGTGCCACATGGCGAGCTTCCCGGCCTTGAACATCGCCCCGTCGTCGAGGCCGCCCATCTGCTCCGTCGTCGGCATGACACCCTCGGGGCTCGTCTTCGTCAGCAGCCAGTTGAGGGCCGCGATGCCCTTCTCGCTGTTGAAGGTCGCCTTCGTCTTCGTCGCGTTGAAGAACGTCCCGCCGTTCTGGGCGAGCACCTTGTAGAACTCCCAGAACTGCACCGGCTGGAAGTCGCCGAAGACGCCACCGCCGGTGAGCCTCTTCGCCGCGGCGAGCTCGTCGGCCCACTTCCATGTCGCCTGCGGGAAGGCGACACCGGCCTTGCGGAAGAGATCCTTGTTGTAGAAGAGAAGGACGACCGAGAACGTCTCGGGCAGCCCGTACTGCGTCCCCTTCAGCTGGAAGGCCTCGTAGGCCCGCGGGTAGTAGACGCCCGCGTTGAAGAACCGGTCGGTCTTCGCGATCTTGCTGAGATCGAGCAGCTTGCCGGAGCTTGCGTAGGTGACGAAGTTCTCGTAGTTCAGCTCGAACGTGTCGGGTGCCTGGCCGCTCGCGATCTGCGTCTGCAACTTCGTCCAGTAGTCGTTGTACGAGGCCGTCTGGACCTTGATCTTGATGGTCGGGTACTTCTTCTCGAAGCCGGCGATGATGTTGTTGAGGTCCTTCAGGTGGTCCGGCGCTGCCGAGAAGGTGAAGTACGTCAGCGTGGTGGTCTTCGCCGTCTTCGCGCCGCCCAGCGTGAAGCCGGTGACCGCGGCGAGGAGCGCTACCACGAGCGCCGCCGCCGCTCCTTTTCCGAGTGTTACGCGCATTGATGCGTTCCCTTCTTCCTTCGGATGACATGACCACGAGTGCTGCGACGGCTCTACCGCTCCCGCGCGCCCCCTTTCTCTCCGCGACAGGCCACGGGTCAGCCCTTGATCCCGGAGAAGGCGAAGCCGCGCACGATCTGCTTCTGCGCGGCCAGGTAGACGAGGAGGATCGGGACGACGCTGATCGTCGTCGCCGCCATGACAAGGTTCCACTGCGTCGTGTACTGGCCGTGCAGGTTCGCGAGCCCGAGCGGGAGCGTCATCAGCTCCTGCGAGTTCACGATCACGAGCGGCCACAGGAAGCTGTTCCAGCTCGCCATGAAGGCGAGCAGCCCGAACGTCGCGAGCGCCGGCCGCGCGAGCGGCAGCACGATCCGCGTGAAGACGGTCCAGTGCCCGAAGCCGTCGACGAACGCGGCCTCCTCGAGCTCCTTCGGCAGGCTGAGGAACGCTTGGCGGAGCAGGAACGTGCCGAAGGCGGAGGCGATCGTCGGGAGGACGAGCCCCGCGTACGAGTCCACGGCCCCGAGGTACTTCATCTCGATGAAGAGCGGCACGATCGTGACCTGGAAGGGCACCATCAGCGTCGTCAGGTAGAGGACGAAGAGCGCGTCGCGTCCGCGAAAGCGAAGGCGGGCGAAGGCATAGGCGCCCATCGCGGCGGTCGCGAGCTGAAGCAGCGTCGAGGCGATCGCGACGCCGAAGCTGTTGGCGACGAAGCGCCAGATCGGCATGAGCTCGGCGAGCCGCGAGTAGTTCTCGTCCTCCACAGGAGATGGCACCAGCCGCGGCGGCGTCCGGAAGAGCGAGAAGTCGTCGGTGAGCGAGGTGCTCACCATCCACAGGAACGGGAACAGCATCACGCCCGCCCCGGCGAGCAGCACCAGGTAGAGCGCCGCGCGACCCAGGCGCGCACGCGCGAGACGCTCACGCATAGTTGACCCACCTCCGCTGGAGCCGGAGCTGCACGAGCGTGATCGCGAGGATGACGGCGAAGAGCACCCAGCTCATCGCCGCCGCGTACCCCATGCGGCCGAAGCTGAAGGCGTTCTTGACGACCTGCTCCATCACGACGGTCGTCGCGTCGGCCGGCCCGCCGCCGGTCATCACCCACACCTGGTCGAAGACCTGGAAGTTGTTGATCAAGCTGATGACGACCACGAAGAAGATGGCCGGCGTCAGCAAGGGCAGCGTCACGTGGCGGAAGCGGCCCCAGCGGCCCTGCCCGTCGAGCGCCGCAGCCTCGTAGTACTCCTCCGGAATCGCCTGCAGCCCCGCGAGGAGGATCACCATGACGAACCCGACGTCCTTCCACGCCGACGCCAGCACGATCGACGGCATCGCCCAGTGCGGGTCAACCCACCAGCCGGGGCCGTCGATGCCGACGAGGCCGAGCGACCAGTTCACGAGCCCGGTGCCGGGATTGAGGAGCCACTTCCAGATCAGCGCGACCACGACCCAGCTCGTCACGACGGGCAGGAAGTAGACGGTGCGGAAGAACCCGAGGCCGCGCAGCCGCTGGTTCAGCGCTAGCGCGACCCCGAGCCCCCCCACGAGCACGAGCGGGAGGTAGCCGGCGATGAACGCGAGCGTGTGGAGGAAGGCCCGCCGGAAGTCTTCGTCCTCGAGCAGCGCGCGGTAGTTCGCGGCGCCGACCCACTTCGCGGGCGTGAGGAGGTCCCAACTCAGGAGGCTGATGCCGGCCGAGGCGGCCATCGGGCCAACCATGAACAGCAGCAGCGGAACGAGGCTGGGCGCGATGAACACGAGGGCGATGAGCCCGGTACGCCAGCCGCGCTGCCCGGCCACTACGCGACCACGCTCTCGGCGCGCCCGGGCCCGTTCAGGCGCGCGCGGACGAGCTCGTCGGGACGGGAGTCGTGCAGCGCGGGCGCGAAGGTCGGGCGCAGAACGAGCGAGGCCGCGCCGCGCGCCCACTTCGCGTCGTCCCAGGGGTCGAGCTCGAGCTGGACGCCGCGCAGCGGCGGGAACAGCCCGGAGCGGAAGCTCTCCTCGACCGGACCGGCGAGGTGCGCCCAGCCGAGCATCCCTTCGCCCGACAGGAGTACGAGCTCGGGCGCCAGGACGTTGACGAGATCGGCCAGGGCCCGGCCGAGAGCGCGGCCCGCGTCGGCGTAGAGGCCGAGCGCGTCGGTCTGGCCGGCGTCGGCGAGCTCGCGCAGGGCCTCGATGCCCTCCTCGGGGCCGATCAGTCCGGCGCCGCACGCCCTGCGCACGAGCGCCGGATCGGCCGCGACCGTCTCCAGGCAGCCGCGCTTGCCGCACGTGCAGACGTCGCCGCCGTCCGCGGCGGTGACGTGGCCGAACTCGCCGGCGCCGCCGCCGTGGCCGCGGTAGACGTTGCCGTCGATCACGATCCCGAGGCCCACGCCGCGTCCGATCGTGACCGTGAGGAAGCACTCGACGTCCCGGCCGCGGCCGTACAGCCGCTCGGCGACGGCGAGCGTGTTCACGTCGTTGTCGGCGAGGACGGGGACGCCCAGGCGCCGCCCGAGCAGATCCGTCGCGGGCAGGTCGCGCCAGCCCAGCATCGGCGAGTCGACGTGGCCGTCCATGCCCACGACACCGGGCACGCCGAGCCCCACTCCGAGCAACGAGTCGGCCGGCTCCTCCTCCACGAGCGGTGCGAGCAGTTCGCCCAGGCGCTCGACAGCGTCCGGCGCAGCGGCGTCGAAGACATAGTCGTGCCGCTCCAGCACCTCGGCGTCGAGGTCGACCCGCACCACCGTGACATGGTCGGCCGCGATCTTCACGCCGAGCGCGTGCGCGGCCCCGCCGACGATCTCCAACAGAAGGCGCGGGCGGCCGCCGCTGGAGGGAGCGCGGTCGGCCACCCGGATGAGCCCTCCCTCGAGCAACCGGCGCGTCACTGCGGTGACGGTCGCCGGGCTCAGGTTGAGCCGGCGCGCGATCTCCGCGCGCGCGGTACGTGGCTGGGCTGCGATCAGCCGGAGCACCGCCGCCTGATTCAGATCGCGGATGCTGGCGGGAGAAGCTGGCCGGTGAGAACTTGTTTCACGCACTAAATTTAGTTCGTGAACTTACGCCCTCTACACGCCGCTTGTCAAGCGAGGATGGCGATTTGGCCCTTCCGGCGAGCCGATTGCTGGGCCCACCCAACCCGGCGCACGCAGGGAATCAGTCGTCCCGCCGGTCTCCAAGCAACGTGCCGAGCGACTGCCCTTGTTCTTGCACGAGACGTGCCTGCGTTACCCGCGCACGAACGTCGGGCGCCGCTGGCAGTTCGTGGTTCCGCTGCGCAAGCGGCCTGTCGCTTGAGCCTCAGCGTCCATACTCGCGCTTGTTCTCGCGGCTGGCGCCGCGAGCCGCTGCCCCGCCCAGCCGCCTAAACCCTGGGACT
>CAYGLV010000036.1:0-25005 GCA_964351025.1 uncultured Gaiellales bacterium
CACCGAGCCTCCACCCTGAGCCGCCGCCTCCCCCTCGCCGCCGGCGTTGCCACGCTCGCACTGGTCGTTGCAGGCGTCGCGCTCGCCTGGGCCGACGGCGCGCCGCTCTCCCCGGCCGGCGCGGGCCGCGCCGCCGGCGACCCGGCACTCGCCCGCTGGTTCCTTGCGAGCCTCGTGGCTGCCTTTGCCGCCTACGTCGCCGGGCTGTGGCTGCTGCGCCGGGGTGGAACGCGGCTCGCTGCGGTCGCGCTCGTGGCGGCGGCGATCCAACTCGCTCCGCTCGCTGGGCCGCTGTTGCTTTCCACCGACGCCTGGACGTACTGGGAGTACGGCCGAATTGCGGCCGTCGAGGGTGGAAACCCGTACCGCGACGAGCCGCGGGAGTTCCCGGGGAATCCTGCGTATCCCTTTGCCGGCGCGGCCTGGCGGGACACGACGTCCGTCTACGGGCCGCTCTTTACGCTCGCGTCGGAGCCCGTTGCTCTCGCAGCCGGCAGTTCGGAGGACGCCGCCGCCTGGATCTACAAGGCGCTCGCGGCGGCCGCGATGCTTGCGGCGACCGCTCTTGCAGCGCGGCGTGCGAGGGAGAAGGCGCTTGCGGCGGCCTTCGTCGGGTGGAACCCACTGCTCGCCGTGCACATGGCCGGCGGCGGTCACAACGACGCGTGGCTGGCAGCGCTCGTCCTTGCCGCACTCGCGCTCGCGGCCGCAGGCCGCAGGCAGCTCGCGGGCGTCGCCTGGGCGGCGGCGATCGGGGTCAAGTGGGTGCCGGTCGTGTTGCTCGCGATGCGCGCGCTCGAGGCACGGGGAACCCGTAGGAGAGTGGGGCATGCCGGCTTCGCAGTCGCCGTAGCCGTCGTCTCGGCGCTCGCACTCTGGCGCTACGGGCTCGACTGGCTGCGCGCGTTCGGTCCGCTCGCGCGCAATGCGGGGACCGAGACGAGCTATGCGCTCCCGTACCGGCTCGAGCAGCTCGGGCTGCCCCATGGCGTGGCCCTCGGGCTCGCGCTGGCCGGGCTCGCCGTTGCTCTCGCCCTCCTCGCTCGACAGGCTTTCCGCGGCCGCGCGCGTCTCGGGCTGACAGCGTGCGTGTTGCTGCTCGGCACGCCGTGGCTCGCCGCCTGGTACGTCGCCTGGGCAGTTCCGCTGGCCGCAGCCGAGGAGGACCACACCGCGCGGCTTGTCGCGCTCGGTCTCTGCGCGTACCTGCTGCCGCAGGCCGTGCCCGTCTAGCCCCGGTGGCGGAGCGGCGGGACGCCGCCCTCGCAGTGACCCGGGTAGCGTATGCGCCGAGCCGATGGCCGAGCCGATCTCGATTTCCGAAGCGCTCGCGCGCGTGCTGGCACGGGTCAGCCCGCTGCCGGCGGAGTCGGTGGCCCTCCCGGACTCGGTCGGGCGTGTCCTCGCGGAGCCGGCCCGCGCCCTCGTCGACCTGCCGCCGTTTCCGAGCTCGGCGATGGACGGGTTCGCAGTGCGCGCCGCGGACACCCCGGGCACGCTGCCCGTGGGCCACCGGATAGCGGCCGGCCGGCCGGCGCAGCGCGCCCTCCGCCCCGGCGAGGCGATGGCGATCGCGACCGGTGGGGCGGTTCCCGACGGCGCTGATGCCGTCGTCCCCATCGAGTATGTTGTCGAATATGACAACCGTGTGGAGATTTCTGCAGCGCCTCACCCTGGGGACCACGTACGTCCGCGCGCCGGCGACGTGCGCGCCGGCGACATCGTTGTCGAGGCCGGCAGCGTGCTCGGCCCGGCCCAGGTCGGGGGGCTGGCGGCGGCGGGTATCTCCGAGGTGCGTTGTGCCCGCCGGCCGCGGGCTGCCGTGCTCGCGACCGGCAGCGAGCTCCGAGCTCCCGGCGAGGTGCTCGGGCCGGGCCAGATCTACGAGTCGAACGGCGTGCTGCTGTCGTCCGCGCTCTCCTCCGCCGGCGCGGAGGTCGAGCGTCTCCCATCGGTCGAGGACGACCCCGGTCTTCATCGAGCGGCGCTCGCACGCGGCCTCGAGTACGACGTGCTCGTGACGTCCGGTGGCGTTTCCGTCGGCCCGCACGACCTCGTTCGCGGGGTCGAACGCGAGCTGGGTGTCGAGGAGGTCTTCTGGGGCGTCGCCGTGAAGCCCGGCAAGCCGGTCTCCTTCGGCCTGCACGGCGCAACGCTTGTATTCGGCCTGCCCGGGAACCCGGTTTCGGCCCTCGTCGGCTTCGAGCTGTTCGTCAGGCCCGCGCTCCTCGCTCTTCAGGGCGCCACGTGGCCTGGCCCGCGCTACGAGTCCGGCCGCCTCGTGCGGGCGTTGCGGCGCGATCCACGGCGCGATGAGCTCGTGCGCGCCCGCTCGCGCTCCGGCGAAGAGGGGGTCGTGCTCGACCCGATCGGAGGACAGGAATCCCACATGATCGCCCGCGCCGCCGGGGCGGATGCGCTCGTGCTGGTTCCCCGCGGTGAGGGTGAGATTGCACAGGGGGAGCAGGTGCGCTTTCTGCGCCTTGCCTGAGGCTCAGCCGCCCAGTCCGACGCGACGCCCTGTTCCATCGCGTCGCCACCGCTGGGCAGCGAGCACGGCGACTCGGACGATCTCGCGGAGGGGGCCGCGTGGCGGCAACTCGCTCGCCTCCGGGTACGGGGCATACCGTCCCGTCGCGAGCGCGCCGACCTGACCGGCTGTCGCGACCCAGCCGAGGAGCACGGCGAACGAAAGCCACGGGACGTACCCGGTCGTGACAAGGCTCAAGATGTAGGCGGGAGCGTCGAGACCCAGCCCGTAGCGTGCAGCGAACGAGACGAGCGGCAGCAGCGGGCCGGTCAGCCCGACCGCGAAGAGGACCGCCCTCCGCCACGCCGCGCGTCCATGCTGTTGCGGTAGCCAGAGCCAGGCGTACAGGGACGGCAGGAGGAAGACGAGCGCGAAGGGGTTCGTCGCGACGACGAGCAGAGCGACAACTGCGAGGGCGACGAGCGCGACCGTGTATCCGGCGACGCGCTCCTCGAGTGTCAGGGACCGTCGCGGGAGCAGTCGCTGGCGCGAGAGCAACCAGCCCGCCGCGAGTGGGAGGGCGAGCACGACGAGCCCAGCGACCGGCCAGCTGGCTGCGCCGGGGGTGTCAGGCGCGACGGGACGGCCCGGGCCGTTACGAAACAGCCCGGAGGTCGCCCCGAGCCAGAGGAGCAGCCCCGCCCACGCCCAGAAGGCGGCGCGGCTGCGCAAGGCACGCAGTGCGGGGACCAGCCGGATCCGGCGGCGCCGGCAGAATGCGAAGAGGTCCACCGCGCCCAGAAGGAAAGGCAGCAGCGCAGCAAGGAGGACGAGCTCGACCGCCCAACCGCGGACGATCCGGCGGTCGAAGTAGATGTAGCTCGACGTGCCCTGCGCCAGCTCGACTCCCGCGTCGAGCGAGGCGAGGAGGCTCTGCGCTGCACGGCCGAGCTCGCCGAACCGCTTCGGGTTCAGACGCTCGCCGGTATCGGTGAAGGCGTCGCCGCCGCGCTCTGGCAACGTCGTCAGGGTGATCGCGGGGATGCCGTCGCCGACAAACGGGCCCTGCTCGCCGGGAGCGAACGGGAAGCCGAGGTCGACAAGCTGCCAGAGAGCCGACGGCCTGTGCGGCTCCTCGCCCGTCTCCTCGAGCACGCGCGTCGCCAGGGTGCGCACGAGCGCGATGGCGGGCGAGCGTGGCTGGTCTCCTGCCAACTCGAGCCGTGGTTTAGCGGCTCCCGCGAGCGCTGCGAGATTGACGACGGCGACGACACTGCTCCGGTACGGCGAGGCCGACGCAAAACGCTCGGCGCCGAGCGCGCCGAAGGCTCCCCCGTCGGTGGAAAGGAAGATGAGCGTGTGCGCCGGGTTGGCACGCAGCGTGCTCCCTGTGCCCACCGTGGAGTAGCCGCGGGCGAGCTCGATGAGGGCCGCAGTGCCGGAGGCGTTGGCGTTGGCTCCCGGACCGACTCCGGACGAATCGCGATGGGCCAAAATGACGATCGCCTCTGGTGAGTCGCCTCGCACGACGGCGAGCACGTTTCGCAGCTCCACGTCGCCTCGGCCGAGGACGCGGGCTGTGAAGCTGTCCTCTCGTGTCGCCAACCCGTAGAGCTTCATCTGGGCGGTGAACCACTCGGCCGCGCCGAGGGCTCCCGCCGAGCCGGGTGCGCGATCGGGATACGCCTGCGCCAGGTCGCGCGCCAGCTCGAGCGCGGTCGGCGTGTCGAATGCGGGCGGTAGCGGTGGCCTCGGCAGTCCGGCAGGCCGCGCGACCGTGAAGGCTGCAATGAGGAGCGGCAGCGCGATGAGGAATCCGGCGCTGCGAACGAGTCGCGCGTTGACGGGACGCTCGGGCGAGCCTCGACGCGCACGCCGGCGGGGAGATCGGACCCGGGGCGGCGTCATCGCGGGGCTATAGTAGGTGACAAGTCGGGCCGTCCGACGCGCCTCCGAAGCTTCCCGATGCCGGACTCCGCGACCATCCTCCTCGTAGACGACGAGGACTCGATCCAGAAGCTGCTGACGTACCCGCTCGAGCGGGACGGCTACAGGGTCATCCAGGCGCGCGACGGCGAAGAGGCGCTCCGTCGTTTCGATGAGGAGGGTGCTCGGATCGACCTTGTCGTTCTGGACTTGATGCTGCCGCTGCTCGATGGCCTCGAGGTCTGCAAGCGCCTGCGAGCGGTGAGCACAGTCCCGATCATCATGCTCACCGCACGCGACGACGAGCTCGACAAGGTGCTCGGGCTGGAGCTGGGCGCCGACGACTACATCACCAAGCCGTTTTCGATCCGGGAGTTCCGCAGTCGGGTACGCGCTCTTCTGCGCCGCGCGGCCACGCCGCACGCAGTCGCTCGCCCGGAAGACGAACGGATCGAACGCGACGACCTGGTCGTCGACCGCATCCGACGCGCAGTCGAGGTGCGAGGGAGACCCGTTCAGCTCACATACGTCGAGTTCGAGCTGCTGTCCGTGCTGGCCGGCAGCCCGGGCCGGGTCTTCTCCCGCCGGGCCCTCCTGGAGCGGCTTCGTGGCAGCGCCGACTACCGCGAGCCTCGCACAATCGACGTCCATGTCCGCCACCTGCGTGAGAAGATCGAGCTCGACGCGCGCGAGCCGGAGCTGATCCTCACGGTGCGCGGCGCCGGCTACCGCTTCCGCGAACGATGATTCGCGGCATCCGCACACGGCTCGCGCTCGCGCTGCTGGTCGTTGTCGCGGGCGCCCTCGTCGTCGCGTGGGCGACCGTCGTGCCGTCGCTCGAGAACCGTCTCATCAAGGCGAAGCTCGACCAGCTTCGCGGTGACGCGCTCCCGGTTGCCCTCAATCTCCCGGACCGCGTCTTCTGGCAGGAGTACGTGGAGCAGACGGAGTTCCTCGTCAACGCACGGATCGTCGTGTACGACCTGCTGACCACCGATCCGGTGGCCCTGACCGTGGCTGCCGACTCGCGCACCGGCAGCTCGCGCGACGTCGAACGGGACATCACCGCGCAGATCGCCGCTGCGACCGGGCGGACGCAGGGGGGCACGACGCGCCGCAACGACAAGCGCGTCGCCGAAATCGCCATTCCCCTCGACCCCAAGGGGCCCGTCGTGCTCTTCATCTCTCCGCTTCGCGACTCGCTCGCGACCGTACGCCTCGTCGAGCGGCGTCTGCTCGGTGCGGGCGCACTCGCGCTGCTCGTCGCCGGCGTGCTCGGCTATCTCGGGGCGTCGTTTCACGCCCACCGCATCCGCCGGCTCGAGCGGGCCGCCGAGCGGATCGCCGGCGGGAGGTTCGACGAGCCGGTCGTGGACGGTGGCTCCGACGAGCTCGGCGAGCTTGCGTCCGCGTTCGAGCGCATGCGCGAGCAGCTCGCGCACCTCGACACGGCACGCAAGGAGTTCATCGCCAACGCCTCGCATGAGCTGCGGACGCCCCTCTTCTCGCTGGGCGGCTTTCTCGAGCTGATGACCGACGAGGAGCTCGACGAGGAGACCCGTGACGAGTTCCTGGTGACGATGCGGGAACAGGTGGACCGGCTGACGAAGCTCGCCACGGACCTGCTCGATCTGTCGCGGGTGGACGCCGGCCGGCTCCACCTCGAGCAGGAAGTGGTGGATTTGACCGACCTCGCGCGCGCACTGCTCGATGAGATGCGGCCGCTGGCCGCCCGTCGCGGGCATCCGGTACGCGAATTGCTCGAGCCGGGCACGATTGGGCTCGGCGATGAGCAACGCGTGCTCCAGGTCGGCCGGTCGCTGCTTGGCAACGCGCTCGTCCACACTCCGGTCGGCACGCCCGTGACGGTGCGCGTGGGGCACCGGGACGGTTTCTCGTTCCTCGCAGTCGAGGACCAAGGCCCCGGTGTGCCCCCGGAGCATGTGCCGCACGTTTTCGAGCGCTTCTACCGGATCGAGGGCGATCTCGCATCCGGAAGCGGGCTCGGCCTGGCGATCGCCCGCGAGCTCGCGGATCTGATGGGCGGAAAGATGGAGCTCGAGACTCGGCCGGGTCGAACGATCTTCCGGCTCGTGCTCGACGCGGCGCCACCGGTCGCGCCGGACACGCCCGCTTCTTCCGAGTCGTAGCGTTTTCACGTGGAAACGAGACGGGCGGATCCGCCGCCCGTCTAGAGTGAGGGCATGGGTCGCTTCCTCCTCGTCGCCGCGGTCGCCGGCGTTTGCGGTGCTGTCGCGGCCCTGGGGATCGGCGGGGCGGCGGGCTGGGTCGGTTCCGGAGAGTCGGTGCACACCGTCACTACCACGAAAGTCATACCGATCCAGTCCGGCCAGACGAGCGTGGGAGCGAGCGCGCGGAGCGGCTTCGACCCCGCTGCCGTCTATCAGCAGCGCTCTCCAGGCGTCGTCACGATCTACGCGTACTCCGGCGTCGAGGGCGACGTGCGCGGCTCGACGCAGGGCTCCGGCTTCGTGGTCTCCGAGGACGGCCACATCCTCACGAACGCGCACGTGATCACGAACGCCGGTGACGGCGAGCCGGTGCGCGGCGCGCGGCGCCTCTACGTCGAGTTCCAGGACATCGATCGCGTGCCCGCCGAGATCGTCGGCTGGGACCTGTTCAACGACGTGGGCGTGATCCGGATCGATCCGACGGCGCATGCGCTCACGCCGCTTCCGCTCGGCGACTCGGCACGGGTCGCCGTCGGTGAGCCTGTGGCCGCGATCGGCAGCCCGTTCGGGAACCAGAACTCGCTCGCGGTCGGCGTCATCTCGGCGACAGGCCGCTCGATCCCGTCGCTGACGTCGGGCTACGCGATCGGCGACGCGATCCAGATCGATGCGCCGATCAACCACGGGAACTCGGGCGGGCCACTGCTCGACGCTCGTGGGCGCGTAATCGGCATCAATGCGCAGATCAACTCCACCTCGGGTGAGGCCGAGGGCGTCGGCTTCGCCGTGCCGATCAACTCGGCCCGGCGCTCGCTCGAACAGCTGATCTCGACGGGGCGGGTCGCCTACGCCTACGTGGGTATCCGCACCGAAGACGTGACTCCCGGGCTCTCGCGCCACTTCGGCTTCGCGGCGGAGCGGGGCGCGCTCATCTCCGAAGTCCGGCCCGGTGGGCCCGCCGAGGCGGCAGGTCTGCGCGGAAGCAGCCGCCGCGTCATCTTCAACGGTCTCACCGTTAGCGTCGGCGGAGATCTCGTCACCGCAATCGGCGGCGTCCGTGTGGGCAGCGCCGAGGACCTCGTCCGTCTCGTCGCCGAGCGGCACCTGCCGGGCCAGACGGTGGCCTTCTCCATCCTTCGGGGTGGGACGAAGCCCGCCGTCGTCGAGGTGACCTTCGCCGAGCGCCGGGCCAACCTCGAGCCGTAGCCACGGCCGATTTCTGGCATCATCCGCGCTCGATGTTGGCAGCGTCGGATCGCACGGTGCGGTTTGCGATTCCGGCGCGACCGGAGTTCGTAGGCGTGGCACGGCGCACGCTGGAAGGCCTGGCGCGGGAGCGTGAGCTTCCGCCGGAGACACTCGCCGATCTCAAGCTCGCGCTGACGGAGGCCTGCGCCAACGCTGTCAGCCATGCCTACGGAGGGGCGGCGGGAACGATCGCCGTCGTTCTCGAGGTCGCCGCCGACCGCGTCGCTTTCGAGGTTGCCGATACGGGGATGGGCTTTGCGCCTGAGCCCGGAGCCGTCGGCGAGCCGGGCGAGAGTGGTCTGGGGCTTGCGATTGTGCGCGCCCTCGCGGACGAGTTCGAAATCGGCTCGTGCGGCGAGCTGGGCGGCTCACGGCTCCGCTTCGTCAAGCTGCTTCCCGCGTAGGTGCCTGTCGCGCCCCGCCGGGCTACGATGCGCGCATGACGGCGACGTCGCAGGCGCTCGGCGAGGAGCTGCGCTCCGTCAACCCCGCGACACTCGAGGCGGTTGGCTCGGTGCCCGTCACCTCGCTCGAGGAGGTCGGCGATGCGGTCGCCGAGGCACGGCTCGTGCAGGAGCGCTGGGTGCGCGAGGGGTTCGCGGGGCGCCGACGGCTGCTGGCGGCGGTCGCACGCGAGCTCCTGGCGGCAAAGGACGACATAGCCGCGACGATCACCGCCGAGACGGGCAAGCCGCGCCTCGAGTCGTTCACGACCGAGGTGTTCGTCGGGCTCGATCACCTCGTCTGGCTCGAGCGCAACCTGGAGCGCACCCTACGGCCGGAGCGCGTTCGCAATCCCCAGCTCCATCTCAAGCAGAAGCGCGGCCGTCTCCGCTACGACCCGTGCGGAGTCGTCGGCGTGATCGCGCCCTGGAACTTCCCCTTCAGCATCCCGTTCACCCAGGCGGCGACGGCCCTGGCGGCGGGCAACGCCGTCGTGGTCAAGCCCGCCGAGCAGACCCCTCTCTCGGGCGCCTGGGTCGAGGAGCTCTTCCGCCGTGCCGGTGCGCCGGACGGCCTGGTGCGCGTCGTTCAGGGGGCCGGCGAGACGGTCGGCGACGCGGTTGCTCGCTCGCGTGGGATCGGCAAGCTCCTGTTCACGGGCTCCGGCGACGTGGGCAGGATCGTCGCGGCGCGTGCGGCCGAGCGGCTCTGCTCGGTGACCCTCGAGCTCGGCGGGAAGGACCCGATGCTCGTTCTCGACGACGCCGATCTCGAGCGGGCGGTCGAAGGGGCGCTTTGGGGGGCCTTCTCGAACTGCGGGCAGGTCTGCGCCGGCGTCGAGCGGATCTACGTCGCGCGCCCGCTCCATGACGCATTCGTCGCGCGGCTCGCCGAGCGGGCAGCGGCGCTGCGGATAGGCCGAGGCGAGGATCCGGATGTCGAGCTCGGGCCGCTGATCTCCGAGGAGCAGCGCACGAAAGTGGAGAGCCTCGTGGCGGACGCCGTCGAGCACGGCGCCGAAGCCGTCACCGGCGGCGGCCGGCCGCAAACCGGCCTACCGGGCTGGTTCTTCGAGCCGACCGTGCTCACCGGGGTGGGGCCCGAGCGGCGCATCCAGGCCGAGGAGATCTTCGGCCCGGTCGTCACTGTTGCCAGCGTGGACAATGACGACGAGGCGATCCGGCTTGCGAACGACTCTCGCTACGGCCTGGGTGCCAGTGTCTGGACTCGCGACCGCGCCCGGGCACGCCGCGTCTCCGAGCGGCTCGAGGCGGGGACGGTCTGGATGAACGACGCGCTCTACTCCTTCGGCGCGTGTCAGGCGCCGTGGGGCGGCCGCAAGGAGTCGGGCTACGGGCGGACGCATTCGAAACACGGGCTCTACGACGTCTCTCAGATCGCTTTCTCCGACACCGATGCGGGTCGGCTCCGCCCGCCCTGGTGGTACCCGTACGACGAACGGGCTGTGGACGGCTTTCGCGGGACGCTCGAGGCGCTCTACTCGGACGGGTTGAGAGCGAAGGCAGCGGCCGCCTGGCGGAATCGCAGCGGCCTGCTCGTGCTCGGCCGGCGGGCGCTGCGGCGACGATGAGCGATTTCTCGCATGTGGACGAGTCGGGAACGGTGCGGATGGTGGACGTCGGCGGCAAGGCGCTGTCACGCCGGCGCGCCGTAGCACGGGCCACGTTGCAGATGGCGCCCGAGACTGCGCGGCAGCTGCGCGCACTGCCGAAGGGCGATGCGCTCGCGACCGCCCAAACGGCGGGGATCATGGCCGCGAAGCGGACGAGCGAGCTCATTCCGCTCTGCCATCCACTGCCGCTGACCGTCGTCGAGGTGTCGCTCGTTGTGGGCGAAGCGGCGGTTGAGATCACGGCCGCCGCCGAGACGACGGCGCAAACCGGGGTCGAGATGGAGGCGCTCGTCGCCGCCTCGGTGGCGGCTCTCACCGTCTATGACATGGCAAAGGCCGTGGACAAGGGCATGTCGATCTCCGAGGTCGTGCTCGTCGAGAAGACGAAGGAGGCCGTTTGAAGGCGGCGGTGCTGACCGTCTCGGACGGCGTCCACGAGGGAACGCGCGAGGACCGAAGCGGAGACACGCTCGAGGGGCTGCTTGCCGAAGAGGGCTTTGAGATCGCCAGACGTGTCGTGCCCGATGAGGTTTCGGCAATTGCGACGGCGATCGGCGAGCTGGCCCGGGAGGCGCAGCTGGTGCTCACGACCGGTGGCACCGGATTCACGCCGCGCGACGTGACGCCTGAGGCGACACGCACCGTCATCGACCGCGAGGCGCCCGGCATCGCCGAGGCGATCCGCGCGGACGCTCTCTCGCGCACACCGCACGCACTGCTCTCCCGCGGCCTCGCCGGCATCTCCGGCGCCACGCTCGTCGTCAACCTGCCCGGCTCGCCCGGCGGCTGCCGCGACGGCTTCGAAGTGCTGCGCCCCGCGCTCGGCCACGCGCTCGAACTGCTCGCCGGCGAGCGCGACCCCGCACACCGGCAGACGTGAGCGCTCGCGGGCTGCACACGGCGCGCCTGCTCGCGCGGCTCGTCAAGCTCGAGCACACGGTCTTCGCGCTCCCGTTCGCGTACGCAGGCGCGCTGCTCGCGTGGGGCGATGTCCCGCGTGGGCGCGATGTGTTGTGGATCACGGTCGCGATGGTCGGCGCCCGCACGCTTGCGATGGCGTTGAATCGGTTGATCGACGCCGGGGTGGACGCGCGCAACCCGCGCACCTCCGGGAGAGAGCTGCCGGCGGGACTTCTGACGGTGCCGCAGGTGGCCGCGCTGGGCACGGTGTCTCTGGGAGCATTCCTCGCAGCTTCCTGGCAGCTCGACCCGCTCGTACGGTGGCTGTGGCCGATCCCCGTCGGGCTCTTCGTCGTCTATCCGTACCTCAAGCGGATCACGTGGCTCTGCCATTTCTGGCTGGGCGCCTGTCTCGGGCTTGCGCCGGTCGGCGCCTGGGTGGCGATCACGGGCGAGTTGCCGTGGCAGGCCTGGGCGCTCGGCGGGGCGGTGGGGTTCTGGGTCGCAGGGTTCGATCTCTTCTACTCGCTCTTCGACCTGGATCACGACCGGGCAGAAGGACTGCAGTCGTGGGCGGTGCGCTTCGGCGAGCGCGGCGTCTTCACGGGCGCGCGGTCCTTCCACCTCGCCACGCTCGGGCTGCTCGCAGCTGCGGGCGCGGGCCTCTCGGTCGATGCCTGGTACTGGGTCGGACTCGCTGCGGTTGCGGGCTTGCTGGCCTACGAGCATTCCGTGATCCGGCCCGGCCGGCTACGGCGGCTCGACGCGGCGTTCTTCACGACGAACGGCGTGATCAGCGTCGTCTTCTTCTGCTTTGTCCTGTTCGACCAGGCCCGGTGAGCCCCGACCTGCGCTCGACGATGCTGGCTCGGAGCCCGCTGCGCCGTCACACTCTTGGGATGAAGCCTGCTCACAGCTGTGCGACTTCTCTCGCTACGCTTTCTTCAGGGATCCGGGGGATCCCCTGGGGGCACGTGGGGGAATCGGCGTGATCCAGGCGCGGGGGTTGCAGAAGCGCTACGGGTCAAAGCGCGTTCTGCGCGGCGTGGATCTCGATCTTTCCCGCGGCGGCTTTCTCGTCGTCAGCGGACCGAACGGATCCGGGAAGACGACGTTGCTGCGACTCTGCGCCGGGCTCGCGCTGCCCTCGGGGGGGACGCTCGCGATCGAGCCCGAGCGCGGGCGCATCGGGTACGTCGGCCACGAGAGCCTGCTCTACCGCGACCTGACGGCACTCGAAAACCTCGACTTCTACGGTCGCCTGTACGGCGTGCCCGAGCGCCGCGAGCGGATCGGCATGTTGCTCGGTCGCTTCGACCTCTGGGATGCCCGCAACGAGCGTGTCGCCGCCTTTTCGAGGGGGATGGTGCAGCGTCTCGCGCTCTGTCGCGCGTTCATGCACGACCCCGACCTGCTCGTCCTCGACGAGCCCTTCACCGGTCTCGACGACGAAGGTGCGGAACTGCTCGACCGTGAGCTCGCGTCGCTCAGCGGCGAGCGCACGTTCCTCGTCGCCACCCACGATCCGCACCGGCTCTCCCCGCTTGCGAGCGGCCGGCTCGTGTTGGGAGGGTCTTGAACTACCTCGTCGCTGTTGCGACCCTTGCCCGCAAGGATCTCCGGCTCGAGTTGCGCGCGCGCGACACGCTGCCGGCGATGCTCCTCTTCGTCCTGTCGACGTTCGTGGTCTTCCACTTTGCGCTGCCGCAGGGCTCGGGCGAGAACGCTGCGCAGGGGCTTCTGTGGGTCGCGCTCGTCTTCACCGCGCTCCTCGGGCTCTCGCGGAGCTGGGCGCCCGAACGCGAGGGCGGTGTCTTCGACGGGCTCGTTCTGGCGCCCTGCGACCGCAGCGCGATCTGGCTCGGCAAGGCCGCTGCCGTACTCATCTTCCTCGTGGCGATCGAGATCGTGGCGCTGCCCGCGTTCGCGCTCTTCTTCCAGCCGCTGGACGGCGCCGCGATCGCCGGGGTCGCCCTGGCCAACATCGGCATCTGCGCCGTCGGCACGCAGCTTGCCGCGATGGCGGCTGCGAGCAGGACGCGCGAGCTGATCCTGCCACTGCTCTTCCTGCCGCTCGCGATTCCCCTGGTCGTCGGGGGCGTCGGCTCGGCGATCTCCCCCGAGCCGGGACGCTACCTCCTCTTCCTCGCCCTGTACGACGCGGTCTTTGCGATCATCTGCTGGGCCTCATTTGAGTATGTCGTCACCGAATAGCCGCGTTCCGGCGCTTGCAGCGCTGGCCGCCGTGCTCGTCGGGCTCTCGCTGGCGCTCGTGTTCTTCGTTGCTCCCGAGGACGCCGACCAGGGAATCTCGCAGAAGATCTTCTACTTCCACGTTCCCATTGCCCTGACCGCCTACGCCTGTTTCGGCTGGGGCGCGCTGAAGGCGCTCCTCTACCTCTGGCGGAAGGACGAGCGCTACGACCTCGAGAGCTACGTCGGCATCCATCTCGGCACCGTCTTCGGCTCGCTGACCCTTCTCACGGGCTCGATCTGGGCGAAGGCCTCCTGGGGCATCTGGTGGACGTGGAGCTCGAACCAGCTCGTGCTCTTCCTCGTCCTCTTCCTGTTCTACTCCGCCTACTTCATGCTCCGGTTCTCGGTCGAGGAAGGGCCGAGGCGCGCGGCGCTCTCGGCGGTGTACGCGCTCTTCGGGGTCGCCCTCGTCCCGGTCAGCTTCTTTGCGATCCGGCTGGCGAGCGACTTCATCCATCCGACCGTCTTCAACCGAGAGGGGCCGCAGATGTCAGGGACGATGTTCGCAACCTTCTGCGTCGCGTGGGCGGCGATCACCCTGCTGGCCTACGTCCTGTATCGCGTCGAGCTCGCCGGCAAGCGGCTCGACATCAGCCTGCGCGAGCTGCGCGAGGCCCAGGCGTGAGCGCCGGCGAGAAGTACGTCGCGGCCGCCTACGGCGTGATCTTCGTCGTCCTGCTGCTCTGGGTCGTGATCATCGCGGCGAAGCTGGCGCGCCTCGAGCGGGAGCTTGCCGAGTTGGCCGAGCTGGGCGGCGAGCGCCGCGACGACAGCTGAGACGCGCTCCGGCCGAGGGGGTGGTCTATGCTGACCGTGTGGTCAGCCTGCGCGGTTCCGGGGAAGGAGAGCTTCGGTCGTGACACGGCCACTCTCGGTCGGCCGACCTTTGCCGTTGCAGGCACCGACCGCCTTCGTCCGGATCCGCTCGCGGGGCGGTCGCGCGTGCGGTGAGACGAAGTCCGGCGCGAGCAACCGTTGCCGTGCTCGTACGCGTCGGCTCGCGCGGTAGCCGTCTCGCGCTGGCCCGGGCCGAGCGGCCGGCCGGCATGCTGCGGAGCGCGGGGGTTCAGATCGCCCTCGTGCCGATCTCGACCGCCGGAGATCTCGACCGGACGCTTCCGGTCGACTGGGCCGGCGCTCGCGGAGTCTTCGCCAGGGAGCTGGAAGAAGCCTTGCTCGCCGGCCGGATCGACGTTGCCGTGCATTCGGTCAAGGACCTGACGGGGGCGGGCGCCGCAGGCCTCGCCATCGGTGCATATCCGCCGAGACACGATCACCGGGACGCGCTCTGCGGCGCCACGGAGCTGCGGGGCGGCCTGCGGATCGGTACCGCCTCCCGGCTCCGCCGGGCGCAGCTGCTCGCCCTCGAGCCCGAGCTCTCGATCGAGCCGCTGCGCGGAACCCTGGATGGACGGCTGCGCAAGCGCGGCGAGCGGGGGCTCGACGCAATCGTGCTCTCGGCGTGTGACCTCGACCTTCTGGGGCTCGCGCACGAAGCCGGCCGGCGCTTCGAGCCCGAGGAGGTGCTGCCCGCCGCCGGGCAGGGGGCGCTTGCACTCCAGGTGCGGGCCGGTGAGGAAGGCGTCGTCGCCCGGGCGGACGACCCCGCGACGAGGCAGCGGGTCGAAGCGGAACGACGCTGCGCCGCACTTGTCGCCGCTGTCGTCTCCGCACCGGTGGGTGCGTATCACGACGGCGACGCGCTCACGGCGCTCGTCGCGGAACCCGACGGCGTCTGGATCCGGCGCGTTCGGGGGAGTAACCCGGACGCAGTCGCCGGCGAGCTGATCGCATCTGCGCGAGAATCGGCGCCGTGACCGGGTACCGGTTCATCACGTTCCTCACGGACTTCGAGCTCCGCGACGATTTCGTCGGCACGTGCCACGGCGTGATCAAGCGGATCGCTCCCGACGTGCAGGTGATCGACATCACGCACGGCATCGCGCCGCAGGCCGTGTTGCAGGGCGCGCTCGTGCTTGCGAACGCGGTCCCGTACATGCCCCTGGGCGTCCACCTCGCCGTCGTCGACCCGGGCGTCGGGGGCGCGCGCCGCCCGCTTGCGCTCGAGGATGCCGCCGGCCGCCTGTACGTTGGCCCCGACAACGGCCTGCTCGTTCCGGCCGCCGAGCGCGCGGGGATCGTCGCAGCGTACGAGCTGGCGAACCCGGAGTACGCGCTCTCCTCGATCTCGAGGACCTTTCACGGCCGCGACCTCTTCGCTCCGGCCGCCGCCCACCTCGCGCTCGGAGTTCCACTCGCGGAACTCGGCCCGCCGCTCGATCCGGACGGGCTCGTCCGGATCGACCTGCCCGAGCCGGAGATCGGCGCCGCGCACATCGGCGCGACGATTCTCTCCGTGGACAGCTTCGGCAACCTCGCGCTCAACGTCGCCCGCGCCGTTGCGGAGCGGGCCGGGATCGTTCCGGGCACGCGGGTCGAGCTCGAGCACGGCGGCGAGCGCTTCTACGCAGTTGCGGTACGCACCTTCGCCGACGCACGCAGCGGCGACTTCATCGTCTTCGAGGACAGCTACCGGAACATGTCGGTTGCGATCAGTGGCGGCAGTGCGGCGGAGACGCTCAGGGCGCAGGCTGGCGAGCGGCTGACGATCAACATCGCGACCCTCTAGTCAGGAGACGGGCGGGCGGCTTCCCGCCCACGGCTGCGCGGCCTCGAGCTGGGCGCAGACCCGCAGCAGCAGCTCCTCGCCCGCCGGGGGCCCGACGAGCTGGACGCCGATCGGCAGCCCGTCCTCGCTCCAGTGGAGCGGCAGCGACGCGGCAGGCTGGCCCGTCACGTTGAAGACCGGCGTGAACGGCGTGAACCGGGCAGCGCGCTCGTACTGCTCCCAGGGGTCGTCCGCCTCGGCCGCCCACCCGATCGGAACCGGCGGCAGCGCGAGCGTCGGGGTCAGCAGGAGGTCGTACCTCTCCCAGAACGCCACGACCCGGCGGGCGAGCATCTGTACGCGGGCCAGCGCCGCGACGTAGTCCGCGCTCGACGTCTGTGCGGCCGCCTCGGCGAGCGCGCGGTTGAAGGGCGTCAGCAGCGAGAGGTCGGCGACGCCGTACAGCGTCGGTGCGACCTGCCAGAGTGGCTTGAAGTCCTCCGCGAGCCCGGAGCCGCCCCAGTCGGGCGCAGCCTCCTCGACATTGTGGCCGAGCGTTGCGAGCAGCGCAGCGGCGCCCTCGGCAGCAGCACGGCAGTCGGCGTGGACATCCGCTCCATCCGGCGGCACGGTCGTCACGGCGATGCGAAGCGGCCCGGGGTCGCTCGCGGCCGCCATCGCGAACGGGTGCTCCGGCGGCGGCAGCGACCACGGGTCTCCCCACTCGTAGCCTGCGACGGCGTCGAGGTAGGCGGCCGCGTCGGCGACCGTGCGCGCGAGCGGGCCGGTCGTCGAGAGGCCGATCCCGGGACCGAACGGCGCGTTCGAGATGCGCCCGCGGGAGGGCTTGAGCCCGAAGACGCCGCAGCAGGAGGCGGGGATGCGGATCGAGCCGCCGCCGTCGGACCCCTGTGCGATCGGCGTGAGCCCCGCGGCGAGGGCTGCGCCCGCGCCGCCGCTGGAGCCACCGACGGTACGGCTGGTGTCCCACGGGTTGCGCGTCGCACCTGTCAGCTCCGACTCCGTGAAGGCGGTCGTGCCGAACTCGGGGGTCGCGGTCTTGCCGAGCACGATGAAGCCCGCCGCCTTCAGTCGACGCACATGGGCCATGTCGAAGAGCGGGACGTTGGCGGCGAAGGCGCGCGAGCCGAAGGTCGTGCGCGTGCCCGCGGTCGAGTCGAGGTCCTTGAGGGCGATCGGGACGCCGTGGAACGGGCCTGCATCGTCCGGGGTGGGAGCCCGCGCCTCGGCGAGCGCTTCCTCGGCGCGCACGGTGACGTAGGCGCCGAGGAGCGGGTCGATTCGCTCGATCCGCTCGAGATACGCCTCGACGAGCTCGGCGGGGGAGACGCGGCCGGTCGCTACGAGAGCCGCCTGCTCGGTCGCCGGGAGGAACGCGAGCTCCATCCCGGCGACCGTAGCAGCGTCGGCTAGATCCAGCTCAGGTGGTCCTGCAGCAGTGGCACGAGGAAGTAGAGGACGAAAGCCAGGGTTGCAAGCCACATGAACGGGTGGATCTTCTTCGCCTGCCCACGCGAGACGAGAATCAGCGAGTAGGCGATGAAGCCGAAGCCGATGCCGTTCGTGATCGAATACGAGAACGGCATCAGCATGATGATGAGCGCCGCCGGCAGACCGATCGAAAGGTCGCTGAAGTCGATGCCGGCGAGCTTGCGCCCGCCGCGACCCTCTGCGACATCCTCGGCCTCGGTCAGGGCCGTGATCATCAGGAAGCCGACGATGACGAGCGCGGCAGCCGTAGCTTCGGGAGGCACCATCCCGATGATCGGGGCGAAGAACATGAACGGTAGGAAGAGCGCCCCACAGACGACCGACACCCAACCGGTGCGCCCTCCTGCCGCTACGCCCGATCCCGACTCGATGTACGTCGTGGCCGAGGAGGTCGACGCCATCCCGCCCGCGACAGCGGCGAGCGAGTCCACGAGCAGCGGCTTGCGGATCTCCGGCAGCTCGCCCTTCTCGTTCAGGTAGCCCGCCGTCTTGCCGACGCCGACGAGCGTGCCCATCGTGTCGAAGAAGTCGGCGAGGAACAGCGTGAACGCCCACACGACCGCCGAGATGAACGCGAGCTCGGTGAACGCGTCGAAGTTGAAGTTGCCGACGAGCGAGAGGTTCGGCGAGTCGTAGACGGCGTCCGGCCAGCTTGCGCCCGCGCGGAAGCCCACGTCGTTGCCGGCCGCCTCGTTGACGATCGTCGCGAACACGGTCGTGAGGATGATCCCGACGAGGAGGTCGCCGCGGAAGCCCCGCGCCCTGAGTGCGATGGTGACCACGAGCCCGAAGACGGCCGCCATGATCGGCCACGTCGTCAGGTGGCCGAGCGCGACCGGCGTCCCGGCGCCGCGGACGACGATGCCGGAGTTGTGGAGGCCGATGAAGGCGATGAAGAGGCCGATCCCGATCGCAATCGCCTTCTTCAGCTCGAGTGGGATCGCGTGCATGATCTTCTCGCGCATCCCGCTCAGCACGAGCAGCGTGACGGCGATCCCCTCGACGACGATCAACCCCATCGCCGCCGGGAAGGAGAGACCCTCGCCGACGACGAGCCCGTAGGCGACGACGGCGTTGAGGCCGAGCCCGGGCGCAATCGCGTACGCGCGGTTCGTATAGAGCCCCATCAGGATCGTCATCACGCCGGCGACCAGGCACGTCGCGGCGAGCGCGGCGTCGAACGGAAGCCCCTTGCCCTCGAGCCCGTCCACGCCCGCGAAGCTGAGGATGCTGGGGTTGACGAAGATGATGTACGACATGACGACGAACGTCGTCAGGCCCGCCATCGTGTCGCGGCCCAGGGTCGTGCCGTTGTCGGAAAATCGAAAACGGCGCTCAAGCCATGGGGCCTGAACCTTTGCTGCCATGTCGCTCATACGTCCTCCTCCGAGACTCAAGGGAACCCGAAACGCTGACTTTGAAACACGTCCCGGACGGCACCCGTCGGCTATCCTTCTCGCGCTCCCGGCGAGGTAGCTCAGTTGGTAGAGCACACGGCTGAAAACCGTGGTGTCGCCGGTTCAAGTCCGGCCCTCGCCATGCAGCGGAAAGCCCCGGCAGCACCGGGGCTTTCGCGCTTCAGGCTGTAGCCTTCCCCGGGTGAGCGACAGGGAAACGATTGCGGTCATCGGCGCGGCGCTCGACCTCGGGCAGGGACGCCGCGGCGTGGACATGGGCCCGTCGGCCATCCGCTACGCGGGGCTCGACGACCGGCTGGCCGGGCTCGGCTACCGCGTGCTCGACTGGGGCAACGTCGAGACCGCAGTGCTCGAAGCGACGGAGCTGCACGACGAGAGCGCGCGCTACCTGCCGGAGATCAAGTCCGCGTGCGCGCGGATCGCCCGCCTTGTCGGGCTCGCGCTCGAGCAGAACGCGATCCCGCTCGTGCTCGGCGGTGACCACTCGGTCGCGCTCGGCACGCTCGGGGGCCTCGCCAAGGTGCACGGCCCGGGCGGCGTGCTCTGGATCGACGCTCACGGTGACCTCAATACGCCCGAGACGAGCCTGACCGGCAACGTTCACGGGATGCCGCTCGCGGCCGTGACCGGCCTCGCCGGGGCCGCGTTCGAGAGCGAAGCCTGGCCGATCCCTTCCGTTGATCCGGGCCGCGTGGCGATCGTCGGCGCGCGCTCCTTCGATGCCGCCGAGCAGGCGTGGCTGCGCGATTCGCAGGTGCTCGTCTTCACGATGAGCGACCTCGATCGCATCGGCATCGAGACCGCTATCGGCAAGGCGCTCGAGCACGTCGCCGGCCCCGGCTTCGTGCACATCTCGCTCGACATGGACGCTCTCGACCCCGAGGTGGCTCCCGGCGTCGGCACGCCGGTCCGCGGTGGGCTCACCTACCGCGAAGCGCACCTCGCGCTCGAGCTCGTCGCCGAGTCCGGCCTCGCCGGCTCGCTGGAGGTGGTCGAGGTGAACCCGATCCTCGACCGCCACAACGAGACGGCGCGGGTCGCCGTCGAGCTCGTCGCGAACGCGTTCGGGTCGCGGATCCTCTAGCGCCTCGCTATGCGGCCGCCCCCGTGAACTGCGGGATGATCGAGCCGCCGTAGGCCGCCAGCGTCTCCTCCTGTCCGTGCGTCATGAGGTAGATGTTGAGCTGGTCGACGCCGATCGCCTCGAGCTCCCTCAGCTTTTCTGTGACCTGCGCAGGCGTGCCGAGAACGCAGAAGCGGTCGCAGATCTCGTCCGTCACGAACTCGCCGTGGGCGGCACCGACGCGCGAGTGGTCGTTGTAGTCGTAGAACTTCCGCGCCTTGACGTAGTCGGTGAGCGCCGTCGGGACCTTGTCGCCGCCGTCGCCGTAGCGCTCGATCAGCTCCACCACGTGGTTCGAGACCATCGCGGGGAACCAGCGCACCTGCTCGCGCGCGTCGGCCAGGTCGTCGGTGATGTGGCTCGGCGCGGAGACGATGCACTTGAGCGCCGACGGGTCGCGGCCGGCCTCCTCGGCGGCTTTGCGGGCCGTGTCCATGATCCAGGTGATGATCGCCGGGTCGGCGAGCTGGATGACGACGCCGTCACCGACGCGGCCCGCCACCGCGAGCGCCTTCGGCCCGTAACCGGCCACCCACATCGGGATCTCGGGCAGCTCCGGCCGCACCCATTTGAGCTGGAGCTCCTTGTCGTTCCACTGCACCGCGCGACCGTTCATGAACTCCTTGATCATGGCGATCCGGCGCTCGAACTCGGCCACCTTCACAGGCGGGACGCCGATGTAGCGCACGGCCGAGTCGCCGCGGCCGATTCCCATGGCCATCCGGCCGTCCGAGATGTCGTGCAGCGTCGCGTAGGCGCTGGCGAGCACCGTCGGATCGCGCGTGCCGGGGTTCGTGACGCAGTGCCCGAGCTTCATCGTCGTCGTCGCCTCCGCCGCCAGCGTCAGCAGCGGGAGCGACTCCTGCCAGAGGACGTGCGAGTCGTACGTCCACCCGTACTCGAAGCCGTGCGACTCGGCGAGCGCGAGCAGCTCGACCAGGCGCTTGTACGGTGGATCGGGAAGGACGGTGACGCCGAAGCTGAGCATCCCAGGGACTCCTTGTCGTTGGAAGAGACGATTATGCGTCGAATGCAGGCAGAACGCTACGTCTGTGCGGCGACCCAGACGATCGTCTTCGAGGCCAGCCGGTCGAGTGCCTGAACGCTGAGCTCGAGGTGCTCCTCCTTCGTGTCCTCGAGCTTCGTGTGTGAGAGCCCGCGCAGGCTCTGCACGAACAGCATCACCGTCGGCACTCCGGCCTGGGCGACCTCGGCGGCGTCGTGCAGCGGCCCGCTCGGCAGCCGGTGGGAGGTGCCGGCGACCTCGCGGATCGCCGCGTCGCAGAAGTCCACCAGCTGGGAGTGGAAGAGGATCGGCGGGATCGCCCAGAGCCGCTCCCACTCGACCTCGATGTTCTCCTCGGCGGCGAAACGCCTTGACGCCTCCTGCGCGGCTGCGAGCATCGAAGCGAGCTTGCCCGCGTCGAGGTGTCGCTGGTCGAGCAGCTGCTCGGCGGTCTCGACGACGGACGTGACGATGCCCGGCCTGCAGACCACCCCGCCGCTGGTACACACCGCGCCGCCGCCGGTGGCGCGGGCGATGTCGCGGATCTCGAGCGCGAGCTTCGCCGCGCCGGCCAGCGCATCGCGGCGCTGGTCCATGGGGGTCGAGCCGGCGTGGGCCGCCTGCCCGCGCCAGGTGACCCGATGGCGCTCGACGCCGAACGTGCCGAGCACGGCGCCGAGCGGGAGGTTCAGCGATTCGAGCACCGGGCCCTGCTCGATGTGCAGCTCGAGGTAGGCGGCGGCCAGCTCGAGCTGGCTCCGGGCCCCGAGCGCGCGGTCGAGATCCACCCCGTGGGCGGCGAGCGCGTCGGGCAGCGCGACGCCGTCCCGGTCCGTGAGCTTGCGCAGCTCCTCTTGGTCGCGCATCGAGCCGCCGGCCGCGCTCGAGCCGAGGAGGCTACGGCCGAAGCGGGCGCCCTCCTCGTCGGCCCAGTTGACGAGTCGCACCGTGACGGCGGGCTCGCCTTCCTCGGCGATCCGGCGTAGCACCTCGACCGCTGCGAGGACGTTGAGGGAGCCGTCGAGCCAGCCGCCGTTCGGGACGGAGTCCATGTGGCCGCCGAGCACGACGGACCGCTCGGAGCGGCCGCGCAGCGTCCACCAGCGATTGCCGGCCTCGTCCGTCTCCGCTTCGAGCGGCAGGCCGGCAAGCTTGGTCGCGAGCCATTCCTGTGCCAGGGCCCACGTCTCCGTCCAGGCGACGCGCTGCGCGCCGTTCTCGTCTCCGGTGAGCTGCCGCAGCTCCTTGAGCTCCGCGACCGTGCGGCTCGGCTGAAGGGGCATGGATACAGCCTAAACCGGCGGTTCCCACTTTGAAAGCGGGAACCGCCGGAGTAGCTCAGGCCCTAGCGCGTCTGCGGGAAGCCGAGGTTCACGCGGCTCGTCGCCGGGTCGGGCCAGCGGCTCGTGACGACCTTCGAGCGCGTGTAGAAATTGATCCCCTCCGGCCCGTAGATGTGTGAATCGCCGAAGAGCGACGCCTTCCAGCCGCCGAACGAGTAGAACGCGACCGGCACGGGGATCGGCACGTTGATTCCGACCATCCCGACCTCGACGTCGAACTGGAACTGCCGGGCGACGCCGCCGTCGCGGGTGAAGATCGCCGTTCCGTTCCCGTAGGGGTTCTCGTTGACGAGCTTCAGCGCCTCGTCGTAGGTCGCGACCCGGACGACGCCGAGCACAGGCCCGAAGATCTCGTCCCGGTAGCAGTCCATCTCGGGCGTCACGTCGTCGAGCAGCGAGACCCCGAGGAAGAAGCCGTCGCCGCCCGCGCCCTCGCGGCCGTCGGCGACGATGGTCGCGCCCTGCGCAGCCCCCGTCTCGATGTGCGAGGCGACCTTGTCGCGGTGCTCCCGGGTGATCAGCGGCCCCATCTCCGACTCGGGGTCCATCCCGTCACCGACCTTGATCTTCGGCAGGCGGGTCGTGATCGCGGCGACCAGCGGGTCGGCCACTTCGCCGACCGCGACGACGATCGAGACCGCCATGCAGCGCTCGCCGGCGGAGCCGTAGGCCGCGCTGACCGCGGCGTCGGCGGCCATGTCGATGTCCGCGTCCGGCAGCACGATCATGTGGTTCTTCGCTCCGCCGAGCGCCTGCACGCGCTTGCCGTGCTTCGTGCCGGTCTCGTAGATGTAACGGGCGATCGGCGTGGAGCCGACGAAGCTGATCGCGCTGACGTCGGGGTGCTCGAGCAGCGCGTTCACGGCCACCTTGTCGCCCTGGACGACGTTGAAGACTCCGTCCGGCACGCCGGCTTCCTTCAGCAGCTCGGCTGTGAGGAGGGAGGCGGAGGGGTTCTTCTCGGAAGGCTTCAGCACGAAGGTGTTGCCGCACGCAAGCGCCGGGGCCCACATCCACATGGGCACCATCGCCGGGAAGTTGAAGGGCGTGATGCCGGCGACGACGCCGACCGGCTGCCTGATCGAGTAGACGTCCACGCCGCCGGAGGCCTGCTCGGAGAAGCTCCCCTTGAGCAGTGTCGGGATGCCGCAGGCGAACTCGATCACCTCGAGACCGCGGGCGACCTCCCCCAGCGCGTCGGACGTCACCTTCCCGTGCTCGAGCGTCAGCAGCCGTGCGAGGTCCGCGCGGTGCTCGTGCATGAGCTCGCGGATCCGGAAGAACAGCTCCGCGCGCTTCGAGAGCGAGACTGCGCGCCAGGCGGGGAAGGCGGCTTTGGCAGCCTGGACGGCACGGTCGATCTCCTCGACGGTGGCGAAGTCCACGGCTCCCGACTGCTCGCCGGTCGCCGGGTTCCAGACAGGGCCGCTACGGCCCGATTCGCCGGGCACTGCTGCCCCGCCGATCCAGTGGCTGATGCGTGGGACGTCCGCGCCCTGCGCGGCAGGGGCTTCTGCGATTTCGGTCATACGCTCCTCCTCGAGTGTGGATGGAGGGTAGCGCGTTAGGATGGAAATGCATGGCCACCATCGAGACGAACCCGGCCGAGGGCGCGCGCGTTGTCGCGGAGGACCGCGACCACGTCATCCACTCGTGGTCGGTGAACTCGGCGATCTCACCGCTCGCGGTCGCCGGCGCCGAAGGCCGCTACTTCTGGGACTACGAGGGCACGCGCTACCTCGATTTCGCGTCGCAGCTCGTCAACGTCTCGATCGGACACCAGCACCCGAAGCTCGTGGCCGCGCTCAAGGAGCAGGCCGACCGGCTCTGCACGATCGGCCCGCCGATGGCGAACGACAAACGCTCCGAGCTCGCGCGCCTGATCGCCGAGGTGATGCCCGGCGACCTCAACCGCACGTTCTTCACGAACGGCGGCGCGGAGGCGAACGAGAACGCCGTCAAGGCCGCTCGCTGGGCGACGGGCCGGCACAAGATCATCGCTCGCTATCGCAGCTACCACGGCGCGACGGCGGGCGCGGTCACGCTCACCGGCGACCCGCGCCGCTGGTTCGCCGAGCCGGGCCTGCCCGGCGTCGTGCGCATGTTCGATCCCTACACGTACCGCTGCCCGGCCGGCCATCCCGATCCGTGCCCGGTCTGCTCCGGCGGCCCGCACCTCGAGGAGATCCTCCAGTACGAGGGCGCGCACACGGTCGCCGCGGTGATCCTCGAGACGGTCACCGGCACGAACGGTCTCATCGTGCCGCCCGACGGCTACCTGCAGTCGATTCGCGAGACCTGCGACCGGCACGGGATCCTGCTGATCGCAGACGAGGTGATGGCCGGCTTCGGCCGCACCGGCAAGTGGTTCGCGTGCGAGCACTGGGACGTCGTCCCGGACATCATCACGACGGCCAAGGGAATCAACTCCGGCTACGTGCCGCTCGGCGCGATGACGGTGCGCGAGCACGTCTACGACGCGCTCAAGGACAAGTTCTTCGGCGGTGGGCTCACCTACTCCGGTCACCCGCTCGCCTGCGCGGTCGCCGTCGCGTCGATCGAGGCGTTCAGGGAGGAGGAGGTCGTCGAGAACGCGGCCGAGCAGGGCGACTACCTGCGGGGCGCGCTCGCCGGACTCCAGGCCCGCCATCCGTCGGTCGGCGACGTGCGCGGTCTCGGCCTCTTCTGGGGGCTCGAGCTCGTACGGAATCGGGCCACGAAGGAAATGCTCGTTCCGTTCAACGCCGGGGGTGAGGCGGCTGTCCCTGTCCAACGGCTCACGAAGGCGGCCATGGAGAAGGGGCTCTACCTCTTCGTCCACTGGAACGTCGTGATGATCTGCCCCCCGCTGACGATCACCCGCGAGGAGCTCGACGAGGGCCTGGCCGTCCTCGACGAAGTGCTCGCGATCGCGGACGAGTACTAC
>CAYGLV010000037.1:0-24900 GCA_964351025.1 uncultured Gaiellales bacterium
CAGGGGAATCCCCACAGCGGGTACCTTCCATCCCCGCTTTGGGTTGACCTTTGCGGACCTGTCCCGTCGAGCCACTTGGCAGAACCGCACCGGAACCGGTACGAAGGACGGTGTTGCAGTTCCGGCACGAAGACGGCACGTATCCGCGCGCACACAGCCTCTACGGTCGAGGGGTAACCGACAAGGAGGGACTCGTGGAGACAGCATTCGCCCTCGCGGCACCCAGGTACGAGCCCCCGGCGCTGGCCTGGCGGGGCGAAGCCGCGCAAGCCGTACACGTCGTCTGGTGGGCGGTCGTCGTCGGGTTCTCGTTCGGCCTCGCCCTCGCCTACGCGTCGTACTGCGTCTACGCGGGCGGCAGCCCGTCGATCTCGTTTGGCTGGAGCGGCTTCAAGGTGAGCTGCATCCGCTAGCCGGGCCCCGGCGGGGCGGCCAACGGCTGCCCCGCCGGGCGGACATGTCAATGACCCATCTGAACAGCATCGAGCCGCTCGTCGCCGCCGGGCTCCGCAAGAGCTTCGGCCCGGCCCGCGCGGTCGACGGGCTCGATCTCGAGGTCCGCGCCGGATCGATCGTCGGGCTCGTTGGCCCGAACGGCTCCGGGAAGTCGACGACGCTGCGGATCGTCGTCGGCCTGCTCGCCGCGGACGAAGGCAGCGTCGTCGTCGCCGGCGCCCCCGGCGGGTCGCGGGCGGCGCGTGCAGCCACCGGCTACGTTCCCGACGAGCCGACCGGGCTCGACGAGCTGAGCGTGCGCGAGCTCTTGCGCCTCGTCGCAGCCCTCTACAGGGAACCGCCGGGCTTCGTCCCCCGCGCGTCTGCGCTGCTCGCGGCCTTTGGGCTCGAGGGGCGCGCGGATTCGCGGCTCGGCTCACTCTCGCACGGCCTGCGGCGCGCCGCAGCGATGACGGCGGCCTTCGCGCTCGCGCCGTCGCTCGTCGTCGTGGACGAGGCGACGGCCGCACTCGATCCCGAGGCCGTCGTCGTCCTGCGCGAGGCGCTGCGCGCGCTCGCCGCGCGCGGCTCGGGCGTCCTGCTCGCGACCCAGGATCTGGCGTTCGCCGAGGCGGTCTGCAGCGACGTGTTGCTGCTCTCGCGCGGCCGACAGGTCGCGCACGGCTCACCCGCCGAGCTGCGGTCGCGCTTCGGCGCCGCGACCCTCGAGGAGGCGTTTCTCGAGGCGGTCGGCCATCCGGCGCGGTTGGGGGAGTTGACCGATGTCCTCGGCGCTCGCTAGCACGCTTGCGCGCTGCGCCGTGCGGAGAGCCCGGCCGGTGCTCGTGGCGAACCCGCTCGTCGCCGCCGTCGCGACTCTGCTCGCCGTTGCGACGCTGCCGCTGGCCGTCGTCGCAGGCCGGCGCCTCGGCGCGGCGATCGGCCCCGCCGTCGCCGACGAAGAAGGCGTCGCCGCCGCGCTCGTTCTCGGGCTCGCTATCACGGCCGCGGCCGGCGGCGCGCTCACCGCTCTTGCCGCGCCCGGTGCGGCTGCGCTCGGCAGCCAGCTCCGGGCCGCCCCGATCCGTCCGCTGGAGGCCTTCCTCTGGCTGACGCTCGCCCCGCTCGCGCTCGCCGCCGGGGTGGCTCTCGCCGTCGCGGCATGCGTGCTCGTTCCCGTCGCGGCCGCCACACCGGGCGGCGCGGTCACAGCGGCGCCGCTGCTCCTCGGTGGGCTCGCGGCGGGTGCGCTCGGCGCAGCGGCGTCCGAGGGGATCCTTGGTGCCGTGCGCGGATCGGCCGCAGGTTCGGTCGCCGCCGCCGGTGCGGCGGCGGTCTGGGCGGTCGGCGCGCTCGCTGCCGGCGATGCCCTGACGGGTCCGCTCGGGCCGGCGGCGGAGGCTCTGCGCGGTCGTGAGGACGCTGGCACTGCGGCCCTCTGGACGGCGGCCGCAGCGGTCGTCGCGGGCGGCCTCTGGACGCTTGCCGCCGTTCACCTGCCGGGGGAACGTCACTCTCGCGCACGTATTCGATCTGTCCTGCCCGTCGCGGGAGGACCGTACCTCGCCTCCGCTCTCGCTGCCGCGAAGCAGCTGGGCCGCCGCCGCGAGCTGCGCCGGGCGATCGGAGCAACAGCCGCGGTCGCGATCGGCGGCGCGGCGCTGCTCGCGCGCGGTCCCGCCGGCGCGCCCGGGGCCGGGTTCGTCCTCGCCGGCGCCGCGGCTCTGCTCGGCTGCGCCGCTGTTCCGGTCGCCTCCTACGGCGTCGAACGAGAAGCCGCCTGGCTGCTCGACGGCTCACCGGTGCCGGGTGGCCGGCGCGCCTCGGCCACAGCCCTCGCGGCGCTCGTTCTCGCCTTCGGACTGCTTGCGCTCTCGCTGGCGGGCATCTGGCTCGTCGCGCCCGCGTCGTTGCAGCAGTTCGCCGCGCTCCTCGCCGCCGGCTGCGTGCTCTTCGGCGCTGCGCTCGCGTCCGGAACGCTGCTCCCGTGGCGTGCCGATGGGGTCGTCGACCAGCTCGCCGCGTTTGCTGCGCTCGGCACGCTCGCCCTCCTCCTCTGGCTCGGGCTCGGCCAGCTCGTCGTCCGCGCGGTGGACGCCGGCGTGCCGCGGCTTGCCGCCACGGGCGCGGCGCTCGCCGTACCGCTTCTGCTCGGGGTCGGGGCAGGCGCCCTCGCGACGCGGAGGAGACGGCCGTGATCGACGTTCGCGACCGCGTGCGCCTGCCGGCCGGTGTTCGCGTCACGGCGACAGGGTTGCACGACGACGTTCGCGGCGAGTCCTTCGAGCTGAACGAGACCGGCCGGCTCGTCGTCACGTGCGCGGACGGCCGCCGTCTCGGCGAGGTCGCGGAGCTCACGGCGACGCGTTTCGGCGTTGCGGGCGAGGTCGCGCTGGCGGACGTGAGCGGCTTCTGCCTGGCGTTGAACGAGCGCTTCCTGCTCAACGTCGAGTCCCGGCCCGGAGCGGTGCTCCTCCGCCTGCTCTCCTCGCTGGCCCGAGGCCTGCCGCTGGGCGCGCTCCCGGCGCCGCCCCGGCGGCGCGCTCGGATCGACACCACGGGCGCGCCCGCAGCCGTCGCCTCGACGGCGGGCGCTCTCGCGTGGCGGGCGCTCGCCGTCGGAGTGCTCGTCGCGGCCGTCGCCGCCGTCCTGCTCGCCGGGGTCGGCGCGCCGGGGCTCGGGCCGCCCGTCCTGCTTGGCGCGGGCACGGCCCTTGCGCTCGTCGTACATGAAGGGGCGCATGCCGCCGCCCTGCGCGGTGTGCCGTGCTGTCTCTGTCTCGCCGGCACCGCGGTATTCCTGCTCCACCGACGGCTGCCGGCACGCCGGCGCCGGCTCGTCGCCGTCGCCGGGCCGCTCGCCGCGGCTGCGGGCGGCCTCACCGCGCTCGCGGTCGCGGGCGCGCTGGGCCTCGCGGCGCTCGCGCCTGCAGCGCTCGTTCCGTTGAGCCACGTGTTCATGCTGACGGTAGCCGGCCGGGACGGGAGGGCCGCTTGCGGTCTCTCGTGACCCCGTTCCTGCTCGGCACGGTGGCCGTCGGGGTGCTCGCGTACGCCGCCGCGCTCGCGCTTGCGATCGCCGCGACGGCCGGCGATTGGGGTGCCCTGCGCGTCGCGCTCGGCCCGGTCACGCTCGTCGCCGTCGAGCGCTCGACGGACGAGACCTCGACGACCTTCGGCTCCGGCCTCGCGCTCGCCGCGCTCGCCGGCGGGGCGGCCAACGCCGCCGCGGCGGCCTTCCTCCGCCGCCGGACGCGCCGGCGGGGCGATGGCGTACACTGACCCCGGTGTGCGGGAGGCCCTGTCCATGGTCGCGATCCTGAAGAACCCGGTCGTCTATCTGCGCGCCGTTGCCTGATGGGCGGTGTGCACGTGAGCCTGTCCCGGCGGGCTGAAGTCACCGCCGCTATCTCGGGCCTGCTCTCGGCGAGCGCGCTCTTCGCCGCGCTGCTCGCGGTTGCCTACCGGCCGGCCCGCATCGTTCCGGCCGCAATCGTGCTCGCGCTGGTCGCCGCCCGGATGAGCGACCGCCACCGCCGTCTCGCCGCGGTCGCCGTCGCGGTCGCCGGGATCTGCTGGGTGCTCGGGATGACCATCGCGGTCATCACGAACAACCCGATCTTCTGAGCCTCTACGGCGCTCCGAGCGCGAGGGCTAGGGCCGGCGGCGCTTGACGATCGTCGCCGCGAGGCGCGGCCCGTGCGCGCGGGCCGCCTTCAACACCTTGCGTCGCTGCTTCGGCGGCAGGCGCCGCCACAGGTCGAAGAGGGCAATCGCGATCCCGATGGGCCCCCCGCCCTTGCCGAGGAATCTCGTCGGCCGTGGCACGAGCTCATCCTCGCACAACTCGTATGTACCGGGGAGTCCGTCCGTCCGGAAGCGGAGACTCTCGGTTGCAGGGAAAATGGAGGAAGTCATGGGGTACAATGCCGACCCGCACGACATCTCTTCCCCAACGACCGAGGACCCTATGCCCGTCGAGACCCCTTCGCTCTTCGCACGCGTGATCCAGGATCACCTCGACCTGAAACGCCGCAACGCGGACCTCGACGGCGACATGCCGCTCGACCGCTACAAGTCCGAGGACCCGTTCGAGAACCATCCTTTGTTCAAGACCGAGGAGCAGGCCCGGATCGAGGAGACGCTGGACGGCGAGCCCGCCGTCACCCTCGAGTCCACGGCCCTGTCGTGGCCCGGCGAGGAGCCCGGCGCACCGGCCCCGGAGGCCGAGGCGGCAGCCGAGTCCGACGAGGGCGAGGGCCTCTGGAGCAAGTCGCGCGACTTCGACTGGGGCGACTAGCCTCAACGGTCGCGCGCGCCGCTCGGCGGCGTCCCTGCAGAGAGAGCCTGCAGAGCGCGGTATGTTCTCCCGTGTGACACACGACGAGCGCCTCGAGGCGTACGCGCGGCTGGCGGTCCGCGTCGGCGCCAATGTCTCTCCCGGCCAGCTCGTCCAGGTGCTCGGCCTCGTCGAGCACGCACCTCTCGTGCGTGCGATCGTGCGCGAGGCCTATTCCGCCGGAGCGTCGTACGTCGAGGTCATGTACAGCGACGCGCACGTCAGGCGGGCAGCGATCGAGCTCGGGCCCGAGGAGACGCTCGGCCGCTCCCCCGCGTGGATGCTCGACCGCATCGCGGCGTGGGGAGAGGAGAGAACGGCGCTCATCTCGCTCACTGGCGATCCCGAGCCCGAGCTGTTCGCCGACCTCGACGGCGCACTCGTCGCGAAGTCGCAGCCGCGGGAGATCCAGGTCGCCTACCTCAAGCTCGTCTCGGAACGGAAGCTCAACTGGACGATTGTTGCGTCCCCGAACGAGGGCTGGGCTCGGCAGGTGTTCGGCGAGCCTGACCTCGAACGGCTCTGGAAGGCTGTCGCGACCGCAGTTCGACTCGACGAGCCTGACCCGGTTGCCGCGTGGGAGGCGCACGTCGCACGCCTCGCTGCCCGGTCGGCGCAGCTGAACGAGCGCGCCTTCGACGCGATCCGCTTCCGCGGCCCCGGCACCGACCTGACAGTCGGGCTGATCCACGGCGCGCAGTGGGCCTCCGCCGAGAACGAGACGGCCTGGGGGACCCGGCACATCCCCAACATGCCGACCGAAGAGGTCTTCACCGCGCCGGACTTCCGGCGCACGGAGGGCGTCGTCCGCTCGACGTTCCCGCTCTCGGTCGGCGGTGCGATCGTTCGCGACCTCGAGCTGCGCTTCGAGGGCGGGCGAGCGGTCGAGGTCAAGGCGTCCGCGGGCGAGGACATCATCCGGCGCCAGCTGGAGACGGATCCCCAGGCGGCGATGCTCGGCGAGGTCGCGCTCGTGGACGGCGAGTCGGCGGTGCACAAGAGCGGGCTCGTCTTCTCGAACACGCTCTTCGACGAGAATGCCGCGTGCCACATCGCCTACGGGCACGGCATCGCCAGTGCGCTCGCGGGCGCCGACGCCCTCTCGCCCGAGGAGCTGCTCGAGCTCGGCCTGAACGTCTCGGGCATCCACACCGACTTCATGGTGGGGAGCCCCGAGGTCGAGGTTGACGGGATCGAGACCGGCGGCGCCGCCGTGCCGCTCCTGCGCGGCGACGTCTGGCAGCCGGTCTAGCTCTCCGAGAGGCTCGGCGCCGCTGCAGGGCCCGGCGACGCCGGCCTCTCGGCGAGCGTCTGCGCCAGTTCACGGAACGGGCCTTCCTGCGCGAGTAGCGCTCGCTCGCTGCCGCGCTGGACGATCCGGCCGTGGTCGACGACGAGGATCTCGTCCGCGCGCCTGACCGTCGAGAGCCGGTGGGCGATGATGATCGAGGTGCGGCCCTCGAGCAGCGTGTCGAAGGCGCGCTCGATCAGTCGCTCGGTCGGCCGGTCGATGTTCGAGGTCGCTTCGTCGAGAATCAGGATCCGCGGGTCGGCAAGCAGCGCCCGCGCGATCGAGATGAGCTGGCGCTCGCCCGCCGAGAGGCCGGCTCCGCCCTCGCGCACGACGTGCTCGAGCCCTTTCGACAGCCGGGCGGCGACCCGGTCCACGCCGATGGCGGCCGCGACAGCCCGCACCTCGTCGTCCGACGCACCCGGCCTCGCGAAGCGGATGTTGTCGGCGATCGTGCCGCTGAAGAGGAACGGATCCTGGAGCACGACGCCGAGCTGGCGCCGGTAGCTCTCGAGTTGGATCTCGCGCAGGTCGGTCCCGTCCACCCGCACGATGCCCGTGTCGGGGTCGTAGAAGCGCGCGATCAGCTTCGCCGTCGTGGACTTGCCGCCACCCGACTCACCGACGAGCGCAAGGCAGCCGCCGGCGGGCAGCACGATCTCGAGATCGTGCAGCACGGGTTCCTCGCCGTAGGCGAACGTGACCCGGTCGAGCTCCAGCCTCCCGTCGATCCGCCCGATCGGCCGCGCGCCGGGCCGGTCGCCGATGTCCACCTCGGCGTCGAGGATCGTGCAGATCTTCTCCATCGCGGCGCTTGCCGCCTGCACCTGGCCATAGAGCTCCGACAGCTCCTGGAGCGGCTGGAAGAGGAGCTGGAGCAGCCCGACGGCGGCGATCAACGTGCCGACCGTGAGCGTGCCGCTCTCGTGGAAGCCCGCGCCGACGTACAGCACGGCACCCATCGCCACGACGCCGAGGAACTCGATCGCCGGGAAGAAGAACGACGAGAGCTTCTGGGCATACACGTTCGCAACGCGATTCGCCTCGTTGAGCTCTTCGAACTCGCGCTGGAACGCACGCTCGCGGCTGAAGGCCTGGATCACGGCCATGCCGGAGACCGATTCCGCGAGCTGCGCCGTGACCGCGGCGATCCGCGTGCGCACGTTGCTGAAAGCGGCGTGACTCGTGCGCTGGAACCAGCGCGTGACGAGCAGTCCCGGGGGAAGGACGACGAGCGCGACCAGCCCGAGCCGCCAGTCGAGCAGGAACAGTCCCGCGATCGCTGCGACGAGCGTGAGCGTGTTGACGACGAGCGTCGTCAGCCCCTGCGAGAGCACGTCGGAAAGCGCGTCCACGTCGCTTGTCAGCCGCGCGATGATCCAGCCTGCCTTCTGCTTCGAGAAGTACCGCAGCGAGAGCGACGTCAGGTGGTCGAACAGGTCGCGGCGCAGATCGAGCACGGCCTGCTGGCCGGCTCGGGCCAGCCCGAGCCACGTGACGGTTCCGAGCAGCCAGGCGGCGGCGTTGACCCCGACGTAGGCAAGCACCGCGAGCCCGAGACGATCCCGGTCGCCGTTCGCAATCCCGTGGTCGACCGCGTCGCGCACGAGGTGCCAGCCCGCCACGGGCGCGGCAGCCGAGAGCGCAGCCGTCACGCCCACGAGGGCGAGGCGCCCGCGCTTGCCCCGAAAGTAGGGCCCGAGCCGGGAGAGGCCGGTGCGGCGCGCGCGCCTAGGCGGCAACGGACTCGTCCCCGAAGAGCTCGGTGAACAGACCCCCGGCCGCGAGCAGCTCCGCGGGCGTGCCGGACTCGGCGATCCGGCCGCCCTGCAGCACGACCGCGCGGTCGGCGGCCGAGATCGTCGACAGGCGCTGCGACGCCAGCAACACGGTCTTCCCCGCAACAGCGGTTCGCAAGCGTTCGACGAGGAAGCGCTCGGTCTGGGTGTCCACCGACGAGAGAGGGTCGTCGAGCACGAGCACGCGCGCCCCGCCGATCAGCGCGCGCGCGAGCGCGACCCGCTGGCGCTGCCCGCCGGAGAGATTGACTCCGCGCTCGCCGATCAGCGTGTCGTAGCCCTGCGGCAGCTCGCCGGCAAAGTCGGCGACGCCGGCCACGTCGCAGGCCGCCAGCACCTCCTCCCAGCTCGCCTCCGGACGCGCCGCGAGCAGATTCTCGCGTAGGAGCACGGAAAAGAGGATCGGGCGCTGCGTGACGAGCCCGACGGACTCCCGCAACTCGGCGAGCCCGACCTCGCGCGTGTCCGCCCCTCCGACGAGCACGCGACCGCCGGTTGGATCGTAGAAGCGGGGCAGCAGGTTGAGCAGTGTCGTCTTGCCGGAACCGGTCGGCCCGCAGACGGCGACGATCTCGCCCGGCTCCGCGTCGAGATCGACGCCGCTCAGCACCTCGCCCCCCTCGCCGTACGAGAAGCGGACGGCCTCGAAGCGAACGCGCAGAGGTCCCGCGGGCAGGTGCACCGGCCGCTCCGGCTCGGGCAGCGGTTCGATCCCGTCGAGCCACGCAAAGCTCCGGCCGGCCGACGCGACCGCGCGCTGGCCGAGGTTGACGATCCAGCCGAGCGCCTCGAGCGGCCACACGAGCTGGAGCAGCAGCGTGATGAAGAGCATGAACTCGCCGATCGTCAGCCGTCCGTCCATCACGTCACGCCCTCCGAAGAAGAGAACAGCCGCGATCCCGAGCGTCGGCAGGAACAGCAGCCCCGGCAGGAACCGCGCCTCGACGGACGCCTGGCGCATCGCCTCGTGCCGCACCGCCTCCGCCCGCCCGCCGAAGCGCGCGCGCACGTCGTCCTCCCGCCCGAACGCCTGCACCATCTCGATTCCGACGACCGCCTCGTCCGAGGCCTCCGTCAGCTCGGCCTTCCGTTCCTGCACCCTGCGGGAGATCGGGAAGACGCGGTGGGCGAAGAACCAGGTGAGCAGGGCGATCGGCGGCATTGCGAGCGCCGACCAGAGCGCCAGCCGGGGGTTCACGGTCACGAGCACGATTCCAGCGCCGACGAGCATCATCCCGCTCTGGATCCCCTGCACGACACCCCAGCCGATGAAGTAGCGAACGGGGTAGATGTCGTTCGTCGCCCGCGAGATCACCTCGCCGGTCGCATGGCGGTCGTAGAACGCACGCGGGTAGCGCAGGTACGCCTCGTAGAGCAGCCCGCGCAGGCGCGCCTCGACGGCGATGCCGACGCGGGAGGTCACGTAGCGCCTCGTGAAGTTGACGCCGAAGCGGACCGCCGCGATCGCGAGGATCGCGGCGAGGTAGGGGATCAGCCGCTCGCGGTGTGCACCATTGATCGAATCGTCGATCACGTGCCGCACAAGGATCGGGATGGCGAGCGAGAGCCCCGTGAACGCGAGCGCGCAGGCGAGCCCGATCGCGGCCTGACGCCACTGCTCCCGCCAGAGCACCGCAAGCCGGCGCAGGGTCGGCCGCGTGGAGAGGTCGGGCGGATCTACATGGCTCGGTGGTGCGGGGACGGTCGGGCTCCTCGGGTCGGGGCGCGGGTCACGCGCCGGGGGACGAGGCGGTTGTCTACGGCGCGCCTAGCGCTGCCGCGCCGGGACGCCGGAGGTCGCCTGGCTCACGCAGCACGTGGTCGTGCTCGAATGCATCGCGTCCTCCTTTTCTGCGTCGCGGGCCGGAAGGCGAGAAAGATATCAGCGCGCTCGGACGGGAGCGACGGCGTCGCTTCGACATCATGATGGGCGAAATGGACGTCTTGACAGACTGCGAAATGATGTCATACTGACGTCATGCAGATGGCACCGCACGTCCAGTCGATCCAGTCCGATCTCGCCGCCGCCGCGTCTCTCGGCGACGACGCGATCGCCGAGGCCGGCCGCAGGCTGAGCCAGGCGGTCGAGTCGTCGCTCCAGCTGCGGCTGCTCGATCTGCTGAACCAGGTCGCCGCCGAGATCTCCTCGCAGCTTCCGTCCGGCCACGTCGAGCTCAGGCTCGCCGGCCGCGACCCGGAGCTCGTGTTCATCGAGGAGCAGCAGGCGGAGCCGGCGGCCCAGCCCGGGCCCGCCGACGACGGCCTCACGGCCCGCATCACGCTCCGGCTGCCGGAGAGCCTGAAGGTGAGCGTCGAGCTCGCCGCAGGGAGCGAAGGCGTTTCCACCAACTCGTGGCTCGTCCGCGCGATCGCGCGGGCGCTCGAGCCGCGGGGCCCCGCCCGCGGTCACTCCGGCAACCGCCTTCAGGGCTGGGCCCGGAGCTGAAAGGAGTCCCGATGGCCCTCTACCCGTCCCCCTTCGGTTACGTCGAGCTCCCCGAGCCCGACTTGACCCGTCCTTCGCCGAGGCCGCGCCCGTCCGAAGTGCGCCGGCCCCGGCCGCGGCCCGCCGGTCGCGACCGCGTTTGAGAGAGGAGCAGCAGTGCCCACATACGACACCCCCGGCCACGTCTGCCTGAAGCTGCGCACGGCAGGCGGCACAGTCGAGCTCGAGAGCGTCGCTTCCGCGCAGACCGAGGTCGAGCTCGCGCCGCTGCGCGAGGACGACGTCACGCTCGAGGCAATCCGCGAGGCGTCGGTCGGGTTCCGCCCGGTCGGCGCCGGCCACGAGGTCTACGTCGAGCTGCCAAAGCGGCGCGGCTTCCTGGGCCGAGGGCCCAAGGTCGCGATTCGCATCCGCTGCCCGCAGGGCGCCGACGTGGACTGCGGGTCCAGCTCGGCCGACCTGTCTGCAACGGGCAGCTTCGGGACGGTTGCAATGAAGACCGCCTCCGGCGACGTGGCCGTGGACGAGTGCGGCGAGCTCCAGGTCGCCTCGGCGAGCGGCGACGTCCACACGCGCCACGTCCGGGGACGCTCGGTCGTCAACACAGCGTCCGGCGACGTCAGGATCGAGACCGGCGCCGGGCCCATCTCGGCGAATGCCGTCTCCGGCGACGTTCACGTCGGCGAGGCCCGAGACTCCGTCTCGGTCACGACCGTCTCGGGCGACCAGACGTTCGAGACCGTCTCGGGAGGCGACGTGCGCCTCCAGTCGGTCTCCGGCGACGTGCTCGTCGGCGTCGCGCCCGGGCTCCGGGTCTGGATCGACGCCGCCTCGATCTCCGGCTCGATGAGCTCCGACCTCGCCATGGGAGAGACCGAGCCGCCCGCCGCAGAGCCGTCGGTCGAGATCCGGGCCAAGACGGTGAGCGGCGACGTCAGGATCTCGCGCTCGACCCGCACCGCGAGCCCCGCACGCGCGTGACGCTACTCGTCTGCGAGCTGTTCGGCGAGCAGCGCACAGGCGAAGGCCTGCCAGGCGAGATCCGGCTCGTCGAGGAGCGCGCGCGCCGCCTCGCTCACCGCGGGCAGCCCCTCCGCCCCGTCGAGCGCCGCGGCGAGCCCGCCGGCGAGCGCGGCCCGTGCGGCGGGCCCGTCGAGATCGGCCGCGAAGGCCTTGACAGCGCGGCCGTGGAACTCGAGCTCCCGGCGTGGGTCGCCGCCCGCGGCGAGGAGCTGCAGAGACCTGCGCGACGCGCCCCGCAGCTCGTCCTCGTCGAGAACGACGCCGCGCCCGCCGACGTAGGCGAGCGCGGTCAGGAGCTCGTCGCCCGGCGCCCCCTCGAAGCTCTCGAGTAGCTCCCTCATTTCCTCGGCGCGAGCCGCGCCCAGACCTGCCCGCTGCCCGCGCCGACGTGGCGCGCCACGATCGTCCCGCGAGAGTTGAGCACGATCACGACCGGCTGGTACTCGGCGCCGAGCCGGCGGGCGCGCACACGCCTGGGGTCGAGCAGCGAGGGGAAGCGCCAGCCGTAGCGCCGCACGAATGCGAGCGCATCGCGTCGGGTGCTGGCGACACTAATGCCGACGTAGCGGTACTTCGGGTGGTTCCGGGCAAATCGCGCGAAGGCAACTGCCTCGCTCTGGCACGTGCTTCACCAGGAGGCCCAGACGACGACGTACGTCGTCCGGCCGCGGAAGTCATCGAGGGAGAGCCGCTTGCCGTCGAGGGTCGTGCCCGAGACCGGAGGTGCCTTGGCGGCCGCAGCCGGGGTCGCGAGCAGGCCGGCCGCGATCGCGATGAGCACGGCGGCATGGACGACGGCCCGCATCGAGCACAGCCTAGCCGAGCGCTGCCCCGCGTCCGAAGCGGGGACTGACATCATGAGCGCGCAATGAGGATCCTTTGGCGCTGGAACATCGCGATGGCAACCCTGCACGCAGTGCAGGGTTGCCTCATGCTCGCGCTCTCGAACGGTTTCTCTCTCCCGCTGTCGGCATCGTTCCTGCGGCTCGACGCCGACCGGGGCAGGCTCGTCCCCGTGACGGAGACGCTCTGGGAGATCCGCATCGGCCCGCTCGTCGCCGGCTTTCTCTTCCTGTCGGCTGTCGCGCACCTAGCCGTCACGCTGCCACCCGTGCGAGTTTGGTACGAACGCAACCTCACGCGAGGGCTGAACGTGGCCCGCTGGGTCGAGTACTCGCTCAGCGCCTCGCTGATGATCGTCGTGATCGCGCTGCTCGTCGGCATCTACGACGTTGCGACGCTGCTGACCCTCTTTGCAGCGAATACGTCGATGATCCTCTTCGGGCTGATGATGGAGCTCCACAACGAGAGCAACGAGCGGGTTCGTTGGACACCGTTCTGGCTCGGCTGCGCCGTCGGCGCGGTGCCCTGGATCGCGATCGGGCTGTATCTGGTCGGCCCCGGCAGCCCGGGCGGGCCGCCGGGCTTCGTGTACGCGATCTACGCGTCCATCTTCGTCTTCTTCAACGTCTTCGCGCTCAACATGGCGGCCCAGTACGCCCGGATCGGTCGCTGGAGGGACTACGTCTTTGGGGAGAAGGCTTACATCCTGCTCAGCCTCGTGGCAAAGTCAGCGCTCGCCTGGCAGGTGTTCGCGGGCACCCTTCGCCCGGTCTAGAGGCTCGACTCGGTGTGAACGGCTGAGCCCGTCTAGTAGACGCTGGTCCGGCTATCGCGGACGGCAGTGATGACGTGCTCCTCGCCGCCGTCGCGCAGCCCGTCCACGAGCCGGCGCGTGCCGCCGAGCCCGGCGCGCGAAGTCAAGACCTCGTACAGCCGAACCTCGTCGAGCCCGGCCTCGCGGGCTGCTGCGACGATGCGCCGCACGGACGCTCGCGGCGCGGCTCCGTCGAACTGCCAGGCCGGGTACAGGTGTTCCTGCGAGCCGGGCAGACGGATCCCGATCAGCTCCCCGGCGCGGCGCATCGCGTCGATCCGTTGCGTCCCGACGCCGAGGCGCGTCGAGAGCCACGAGGCGCTCAGCGCCTCGCTGCGCAGCTGCCGCTCGATCCCCGCCTGTTCGGCCACAGGCGCAGCGTAGCCGCCGCGGAGCGTTCCGGGCCGCTACTCTGACCCCGACGGGACGACGCCGGCGCGCAACGCTCCGGCACGTCGGAACCCTGGCGAAAGGGCTGGACCGAGCGTGCGGGTCGCCATTCTCTCGACGTATCCGCCGCGTGCGTGCGGGATCGGCACCTTCGCCCACGACGTGCGGACCGCGCTTGCCTCCCTCCCCGGCATCGACGGTGTGGATGCCGTCGTCGTGGTCAACGAGCCGTCGAGCCCGCAGCAACCGGATCTGCTGGCCACCGTCTCCCAGGCCGTCCGCGGGGACTACGTCCGTGCTGCGCGGCTGCTCGGCACCCTGGACATCGATGTCGTCTTGCTGCAACACGAGTACGGGATCTTCGGCGGGCCCGACGGCGAGTACGTCCTGTCGTTTGCCGAGGAGCTCGATCAGCCACTCGTCCTGACGCTGCACACGGTGCTGTCGGAGCCTTCAACCCACCAGCTCCACGTGCTCGCGGCACTCTGCGATCGAGCCGAGCTCGTGATCGTCATGACGGACACGGCGAAGCGACTGTTGCTCGAGACCGCGGCGTGCCCGGCGGACAAGATCCGCGTCGTGCCGCACGGCGCCCCCACCGCCCTCGGGGCGCGGGCGAACGAGCTGGCCGCGGGGCGACGGCCGCAGTACGTCGCGCCGATGCCCGGCGGCTACAGGCGGGCACAGGAGCGCTTCCTGCTCTCGACGTTCGGGCTGATCTCCTCCGGGAAGGGGCTCGAGACGGGCATCGAGGCCATGGCTTTGATCGTCGAACGCCACCCCGCGGTGCTCTACCTCATCGCCGGCCGCACGCACCCCGAGGTCGCGCGTCGCGAGGGCGAGCAGTACCGGCTCAGCCTCGAGCGGACAGTCTCCGATCTCGGCCTCGGCGACCAGGTCAAGTTCGACGACCGCTACCACTCGGTCGGCGAGCTGGCCGACCTCCTCGCCGCGACCGACGTCTTCGTCACGCCGTACCGCAACCGCGAGCAGATCGCGTCCGGCGCGCTCACCTTCGCGATCGCCGCCGGCTGCGCCGCCGTCTCGACGCCCTACTGGTACGCGGAGGACATCCTCTCGTCCGGCGCCGGGCTGCTTGTGCCGTTCGGAGACGCAGAGGCTCTGGCCGACGCGGTCTGCCGGCTGATCGAGGAGCCCGAGACGCTCGCCGCGGCGCGCACCGAGGCCCGCCGGATCGGCGCGACCCTCGGCTGGCCCGCGGTCGCGAAGGCCACAGCCGAGGTTCTTCGCGAAGCGACGACGCGCGCGCCCCGGGTGGCGCGCGCCCCGGCTCCCAGGCTGAAGATCACGAACGTTCGGGTAGACCATCTTCTGACGCTCGTCGACGACGCCGGCATCGCGCAGCACGCGCGCGGGGTGATTCCGAATCGTGGAAGCGGCTACTGCGTCGACGATGTCGCACGGCTCGCCGTCGTCGCGCTCCAGCTCTCGCGGCGCGGCGACGAGCGCACCTGGACGACCGTCCTCTACCGCGCGCTCGCGTTCCTCTACGAGGCAACGGACGAAGGTGGGGCGGGGATGCGGAACTTCATGAGCTACGAGCGCCGCTGGCTCGACGAGCCTCACATCGGCGACCACGTCGGCCGCTCGGTCTGGGCGCTCGGCGCGGTGCTCTCGACGGCGTGGGTTCCTGCGGTCGTCGGGCCCGGGGGCCGCATGCTCACCGCGCTCGTCAGCTCGCTGCGCGGCGACCTCTACCTCCGCACCGCGGCCTATGCCACCCTCGGCCTGGCGTCGCTCGACGGCGACAGGCTGGGCGACGAGGGGAAGGCGCTCCTCGAACGGTGCGTGGAGCAGCTCGCCGCCGCGCATGCGGCCACGGCCTCCAAGGACTGGCACTGGTTCGAGGACAAGCTCACGTACGACAACGCACGCCTCCCCCACGCCCTCATCGTCGGCGGCGAGGCGCTCGGCCGTGACGATCACGTCTCGACCGGCCTCGCTTCGCTGCGCTGGCTCGGAGACGAGTGCGGGCTGGCGGCCGGGATGCTCCGCCTGCCGGGCCATCACGGGCGCCGCCGCGGCGAGCCCGCTCCCGGAGCCGGTGACGAGCAGCCGCTCGACGCCTCCGCGTTCGTCGAGGCCGAGCTCGCGGCCTACGAGGCCACGGGCGAGACCGAGCACGGCACGCGCGCCCGCCTCGCATTCGACTGGTTCCTCGGCCGGAACCGCCTCGAGCGACCCCTCTACGACTTCGCAACGGGCGGCTGCAGCGACGGGATCGGCCTGGACGACCTCAACGAGAACGAGGGCGCCGAGTCCACGCTCGCCTTCCACCGGGCCGAGCTGGTGCTCGACGCCGCCGGGCTGCCGGTCGCGTCGCGCGGGCGCGCCGGCGGAGGGGAAAGGGCCTGAGCGAGGCCGAGCGGTCTCAGGAGGAGTGGCGCCCGAGCCACGTCAGGAGCGCAGACAGGCTCGCAGTCGCAACGCACACCGAGGTGTCGGCGGCGCCGTAGTAGAGAAACAGCGTGTCGCCGTCGTCGTCGAGCACCCAACCGCATGGGAAGACGACGTCGCTGACATCGCCCGCCCGCTCATACTCCGCGCGGGGGCCGAAGACCCACTCGCTCGAGCGTGCAAGCACCCGGCCGGGCCGATCGGCGTCGAGAAGCGCGAGCCCGAGCCGGTAGATGGAGCCCGCGGCAGTGACGCGGACACCGTGGTAGAGAAGGAGCCAACCTTGCGACGTGAGGAGCGGCGGTGGGCTGAGCCCGACCTTGTGCGCGTCCCACCAGGCGCCCTTGCGGGCCTGGACGAGAATCGTGTGATCGCCCCAGTGACGGAGGTCGGGGCTCCACGAGAGCCAGATGTGGGCCTCGTGCGCGGGGGCAACCGCCACAGGACGGTGGATCAACGCCCAGCGGCCGTCGAACTGGCACGGGAACAGTGCGGCGTCCTTGTCCTCGGGTGGCATGATCACGCCTCGCCGCTCGTAGGAGCGGAAGTCCCGCGTGGCAGCGAGACAGACGACAGGCCCAACCTCGGAGTAGCCCGTGTACACGATCATGTACTCGTCGCCGCAGCGCGTGATTCGCGGGTCCTCGATCCCGAACCGCTCCGACTCCAGCTCCACGTTCGGCAGCAGGCTCCGGTCGGGTTCCACGATCCAGTTGGTCAGCCCGTCGGCGCTGCGGGCCACGGAGAGGTGGGAGAGGCCGGTGCGGTCCTCGACGCGGACAAGCAGCAGCGTCTCGCCGTCGAACCGGGTGACGCCGGGATTGAGGACCGCATTGACCGTGTAGGGCCAGTCGGCTGCGGTGAGGATCGGGTTCCCGTCGTGGCGCTGGAAGAGCTCAGAGGATCTCAAGTCAGCACCTCGAACGTCCGATCACTCCTGTAGATAGCGTACTCCGATGCGGCAACCTTCGCAGAAATCCTGCGCCGTCACCGTGCGGCGCGTCCGTGACACGCCGATTGTCGAGGCGGGCTCGGTCCCCGGCTACGGGCCGATCTTCAACGCGGGCGCCATCCACCACGACGGCGCCTTCCACCTCTTCGCGCGCGGCGTGCGCGAGGGCTACACCCGCAACGAGGGTCCCGGGCCGCGATTTCTCGACTACATCTCGGACCTGCTGGTGCTCTCGTCCGAGGACGGGCTCGACTACGAGTTCCAGAACGTGCTCGCGCGCGGCTCGGCGGCGGATGTCCACAGCTACGAGGATCCGCGGGTACAGACGATCCGGAGCGGCGGCGCGGATCACGTGATGATGACATACACGAGCCTGCCCGACCCGACGTCGGGCGGGCCGTGGCAGGTGGGAGTGCACCGGCTCGCCTACGCGGACGGTCGCTTCGCCCTCAACCGCAACTCCGGCCGCGTGATCGGGCCCGACGGGCAGCCGGACAAGGACGCGGTCATCTTCAACCTGCAAGACGGACGGATCGGACTGATCCACCGGATCCAGCCGAACATGCAGCTCGCGCTGTTCGACTCGCTCGACGACCTCTACGGCGCCGACGCGGACTACTGGGACGAGCACATGCGCGATCTCGAGCAGCACACGATCATCTCGCCCGGGCCGGGCGCGCTCGGCGTCGGGGCGGGCGCGCCGCCGGTCGCGACCGAAGCAGGCCTTCTGCTCTTCTACCACGAGCGCAACGCAGCGTCGCAGTACACGCTCAACGTCGCGCTGCTGGACGACGAGACCGGTCGCGTCGAGTCGCTGCTCGCCGAGCCGATCCTGCGGCCCGAGCTCTCGTGGGAGCGGTCCGGTGACGTCGACGACGTGGTGTTCGTCCAGGGCGCGGTGCCGCGTCCCGACGGCACGATCTACCTGACGTACGGTGCCGCAGATCGCTGCGTCGGCGCGGCCAGCGTGGTGACGGCTGAAGTCCTCGGCGCCCTGCGCGCTGCCGCCTGAGCCATCACGCCTGCTGAACGGTTATTCGCTGCGGCGAAGGAGCCCGCGTGCGGTCTCGCGCGCGTCGGCGTCGTGCTCGCTCCAGCCCCGCTCGACGAGCGTCCTCAACACGTCGCGGATGCCGATCATGCCGAGCAGGTCGTCCTCCTCGACTACCGGCAGATGACGAACCTTGTGCTCGCCCATCAGCCTCGCCGCGTCGACGAGGAGATCTTCGGGCGTCACGGTGACGGGACGCACGGTCATCACGTCGGCAACCTGAAGCTCGAGGAAGCCAGCCTGCTCACCCGCGAGCCGGAGCACGTCTCGCTCCGTGAAGATGCCGGCGAACCGTGTGCCCTCGAGCACGGCCACTGAGCCGACACTCTCCTCCATCATGCGGGCGATCGCTCCGCGCACCGTTGCGTCCGGCTCGACGCTGACGATGCGCGCGCTCATTACGTCGCCCACTTGCACGTGCCGATTGTGCCAGAGAGCGCGTTCGCCTGCACGACCCCGCCCGGCGCGAACGACCTATTGTCAGAGTTGACGATGGTCGCCTCGATCGCCGACACGCTCGCGTCGAACCCGATCCTTCTCCTGTTCGTCGTCGCGGCACTTGGCTTCGCGGTCGGAGGGATCCGAGTGGGCGGCTTCTCGCTCGGCGTAGCAGCCGTCCTGTTCGCGGGCATCGCGGTGGGGCCGCCGACGACCGGCTCAAGCTGCCGGACGCGATCTGGGTGCTCGGCCTCGCGCTCTTCGTCTACACGGTCGGGCTGGCAAGCGGGCCCGGCTTCATCGCCGCGCTGCGCCGGCGCGGGCTCGCCACGAATGCCGTCGTCGTCAGCGCAATCGCCGCATCGGCCCTGGTCGCCTTCGCCTCCCACCACGTACCCGGGCTCTCCGGCCCGCGCGCGACCGGCGCCTTCACGGGGGGCGTTACGAACACCCCCGCGCTTGCCGCGGCGCTCGAGACTCTGAAGGGGCACAGCGGCTTCGACAGGCTGGCCGCAGAGCCCATAGTCGGCTACTCGCTCTCGTACCCCCTGGGCGTCGTGCTGCCACTGCTCGTCGTCTGGGCAATGCTCCGCCGCGAACGCCGCCGTCCGGGTGCCCGCGCAACCGCGCTCGTCGTGCGCACGGTGCTCGTCGAGCGCGTCGCAGGGACGCTCGACGAGCTGCGCGAGCGCCACGGCGGCTCGATCAGCTTCGGGCGGCTCAAGCGCAAGGGACACCTCGTCGCAGCCGTCGGCACGCTCGGGCCGTTGCCGGGCGACCTGCTGTCAGTCGTGGGCACAGCCGAGGAGGTCGACTCGGTCGAGCGGGAGCTCGGCCGTCGCGCGCCCGAGGAGATCGAGCTCGACCGTCACGAGCTCGACTTCCGTCGCATCGTCGTCAGCTCGCGCGCCGTCGCCGGCCGGCGGCTCGGCGATCTCGACCTCGAGGACCGCTTCGAGGCGGCCGCCACCCGCCTGCGCCGGGGCGACATCGACCTCATCGCGGAGCCGGGCCTGCAGCTCGAGCTCGGCGATCGGATCCGCGTCGTCGCCCCGCGCGCGCGGATGCGGGAGATCGCCTCGTTCTTCGGCGACTCCTACCGCGCCCTCGGCGAGGTGGATGTCCTCACCTTCAGCGCCGGGATCGCAGCCGGGCTCGCGCTCGGATCCGTCGCGATCCCGTTACCCGGCGGCTCGACCTTCTCGCTCGGCTTCGCGGGCGGCCCGCTCGTGGTCGGGCTCGTCCTCGGCTCCCTCGGCCGCACCGGGCCGTTCGTCTGGCAGCCGCCGTACACGGCGAACCTGACGCTGCGCCAGTTCGGCACGGTGCTCTTCCTCGCCGGTGTCGGCACCCGCTCGGGGCCTGCGTTCGCCGACGCCGTCGTCAAGCCGTCCGCCCTGCTCGCGCTCGCCGCTGGCGCTGCGGTGACCGGCACAGCGCTCCTCATCCTGCTCGTCGCCGGCACACGACTCCTGCGTCTTCCCACTCCGACGCTCGTCGGCGTGCTCGCGGGGATGCAGACCCAGCCGGCAGTGCTCGCCCATGCCTCCGAGCAACTCGAAGATGACCGCGAGCTCCTGCTCGGCTACGCGAGCGTCTACCCGGTCGCAATGATCGCGAAGATCGTGATCGCCCAACTCCTGGCCGGGCTCACGCTCTGAGACGGCGATGGAGCGTGTCGGGATCGAACCGACGACCTCCAGCTTGCAAAGCTGGCGCTCTCCCAACTGAGCTAACGCCCCTCGTTGTCCTAGTTTAGGGACGCTCCCAGCCGGAGAGCGAGACGACAAGGGGCGCCCGCACGTTCCTGGCGCGCCGCTGCGCTTGCCGGGCCGGAGGGGACAGTATGAAAATACGGCCCCGGAGAGCCCGGTGCGCGCAGCGGCGCGAGGCGGGCGGAGCCGGGCTTCGCCCGGCGGGAGCCCGCCGCCCAGGGACATGCGGGAGTGCGGGTGAGAGGACTCGAACCTCCAAGAGCCTGTCGGCTCAGCGGGACCTAAACCCGCCGCGTCTACCAGTTCCGCCACACCCGCGATGCTCACAAGAATAGAGGTGGGGCCTCGTGCGGAGGCCCCACCCCCGTCATGTCGCCGGCTTAGTTGCTGATGTCGTAGCCGGCCTTCTCGAACTCCTCGGCGGCCTTCTGGATCTTCATCATCGCCTCCGAGCTGGCGAGACCGCTGACGAACGTGAGCGCCGCGCCCATGTCGCCGCCCATCATCCCTTCGCCGGCCATGCCGATCTCGTCCGCGAACATCGAGATGCCCTCCGAGAACATCTCATGCGCCGCCTGGACCTCCTCGGGAGGGTTCAGCGCGGCGAGCTCGTCGGCTGCGCCTTTCAGCGCCTCGCCGAGCTCCGCGAACTGCTTCGCGCCGGCCTCCGGATCGGACGGCGTCTCGCCGAGGCCTTCCAGCGTGCCGCTCATCTTCTCGCCAACGGCCGTGACCTTCGCCATGTAGTCGGCCTTCGAGAGCCGGTCTCCGCCGCTCGCGCTGCCGCCACCGTCGCCGCCGCCGCCGCACGCGGCCACCAACAGGCCGAGCGCCAGTGCGAGTGCAAGCAAGCCAAGCTTCCGCTTCATGTCATCTCCTCGTCGCCGCGTATAGAGGGGGCGAGCCTACAGATGCGATCGGCCGCTGACGACCCTCGATGGAGCTATTGCGTGCGTGCGAACCGCTGGACGGCCGCGAGCAGCTCGCGGCTCTTCTCGGCCGCCGCCTCGGGGTCGCCCGACGCGAGCGCCCCCGCGACGCAGTGGTTGACGTGGCCCTCGAGGATCTGGAAGGCAAGGCTCTCGAGCGCGGTCGAAACGGCGCCGATCTGCGTGAGGATGTCGATGCAGTAGCGGTCGTCCTCGACCATGCGCTCGATCCCGCGCACCTGGCCCTCGATCCGGTGCAACCGCTTGGTCAGGGCGTCCTTGTCGGACGTGTAGCCGTGGACGTGGCTCATGCGGACACCTCCTCGCGCCGGCTGTGGAAGCGGCGCAGGCGCAGGCTGTTCGTGACGACGAAGACGCTGGAGAACGCCATCGCCGCGGCGGCGACGATCGGGTTGAGCAGGCCGGCGACGGCGAGCGGGATCGCGGCGACGTTGTAGGCGAAGGCCCAGAAGAGGTTGCCCTTGATCGTCGAGAGCGTCCGCCGGGCGAGCCGGATCGCATCGGCGGCCGCTCGCAGGTCACCCGAGACGAGGGTCAGGTCGCTCGCCTCGATCGCGACGTCGGTGCCGGTGCCGATCGCGAGTCCGAGGTCGGCCTGGGCGAGCGCGGGGGCGTCGTTGACGCCGTCGCCGACCATCGCGACGGCCTCGCCCGCCTCCTGCAGCCTGCGGACCTCGGCGACCTTTTCGTCGGGGAGGACGTCGGCGAGCACACGGTCGATGCCGACTTGGGCAGCGACAGCTTCCGCCGTCCGCCTGTTGTCGCCCGTGAGGAGCACCGGCGTCAGCCCGAGCTGCTTCAGCTCGGCAACCGCCTGCGCGCTCGTCGGCTTGAGCCGGTCGGCGATGACGAGCAGCCCGCGGATCGCGCCGTCCCAGCCAGCGGCGACGACCGTCTGCCCGGCCTCCTCGGCCTCGTCACGCGCATGGGCGAGGTCGGCCTGGAGGTCGAGCCCCCACTCGGCGAGCAGCGACGGTCGGCCGACGAGGACGGCGTGGCCCTCGACGACCGCCTCGATCCCGAGCCCGGCCCGGTTCGTAAAGCTCTCGACGGGCGGCAGGTCGCCGAGCTCCTCGCGGGCGGCCTCGGCGATCGCGCGCGCGATCGGGTGCTCGCTCGCGTCTTCCGCCGCCCCGGCGAAGCGCAGCAACTCGGCGCGCGAGGCGCCAGCCGCGGGCACCGCGTCCGCGAGCCACATGCGGCCCTCGGTGATCGTGCCGGTCTTGTCGAGCACGATCGTTGTGATCTTGCGGGTGCGCTCGAGGACCTCCGGGCCCTTGATCAGGATCCCGAGCTGAGCGCCGCGACCGGTGCCGACCATGAGTGCGGTCGGCGTCGCGAGGCCGAGCGCGCAGGGGCAGGCGATGATGATGACCGCGACGGCGGCTGTGAACGCGGCGGTCGTGTCGCCCGTGAAGGCGATCCAGCCGGCCAGCGTCGCGAGCGAGAGGACGAGCACGATCGGCACGAAGACCGCCGAGACCCGGTCGACGAGGCGCTGGATCGGCGCCTTTCCGGCCTGCGCCTCGGCCACGAGCCGCGCGATCTGGGCGAGCGCCGTCTCGGCGCCGACCTTCGTCGCACGGACGACGAGCCGCCCGGAGGTGTTGATCGTCGCGCCCGCGACCTCGTCGCCGGGCCCGACCTCGACGGGCACCGGCTCGCCCGTCAGCATCGACTGGTCGATCGCGGACGCGCCTTCGTCGACGACGCCGTCGGTCGCGATCTTCTCCCCCGGCCGGACGACGAAGCGGTCGCCAACCTGGAGCTCCTCGACCGGGACGACCACCTCGCGCCCGTCGCGGAGCACGCGCGCATCCTTGGCGCCGAGCTCCAGCAGCGCGCGGATCGCAGCACCGGAGCGCCGCCTCGCGCGCGCTTCGAGGAAGCGGCCGAGCAGGATCAGGGTCGTGATCACCGCGGCGACCTCGAAGTACGTGCTCGCGCCCTCGACCGCGACGAGGGCGACGAACGACCAGATCCACGCGGCAAGCGTGCCGATCGAGATCAGCGTGTCCATCGTCGCCGTCAGGTGACGGAGATTGAGCACAGCGGCCCGGTGGAAGCCGGAGCCGGCCCAGAAGACGACCGGCGTCGAGAGCACCGCGGCGAGCCACTCCCAGCCGGCGAACTGGAGTGGCGGGATCATGGTGACCGCCGTGAGCGGCGTGGTCAGCACGGTCGCCGCGAGCAGGCGGACGGCGAGCGTGCGCGCGCGGCCCTCCTCCTCCTGCACCTCGGCAGCGCTTCGCGCCCGGTAGCCTGCCGCCTCGACCGCGTGAATGAGATCGGCGACCGCGACCTGGGCCGGGTCGTAGCTGACGGCGGCCCGCTCGGTCGCGTAGTTGACCGTCGCCCGGACGCCCTCGAGCTTGTTCAGCCGGCGCTCGATGCGCGCCGCGCACGATGCGCACGTCATGCCCTGGAGGGCAAGATCAATGCGCGCCGGAGCCTCGGTCGCCGTCGCCATCACGCTGCCTCGTACCCCGCCTCCGCAATCGCGGCCCGCAGCGTTGCGTCGTCGAGCCCGCTGCCGGTGACGACGACGAGCTTCGTATCGAGGTCCACGTCCACGGCCTCGACGCCGGCGACCTCGGACAGCTCCTCGGTCACGGAGGCCTTGCAGTGCCCGCAGCTCATCCCGGACACGGTGTAGGTGACGGTCTCGCTCATCGTTCGTCTACTCCTCCCAATATACCCCATAGGGGTATTATGACAGACTCCCAGGCCCCGTCAAGTACGGCGACTGCCGAGGCGTGCCGCGACGTACACAACGACGCCCAGCAGGACGATCCCGGCGATCCAGCCGAACGACATCCAGACCCAGTCCCAGCCGTCCATGTGCCAACCCATGGTGCCTCCTTTCCCGCGATCCTCGCCGGCCGGAGCCGCCGCCGCATCGGCGCTACGCCGCATACCCCATGTGGGTAAACACGGAGCCCGAGCGCCGCAGCGGGCATACTCCAGACCGAGGCCCCGTAGCTCAGCGGATAGAGCGGCAGCCTTCGAAGCTGCGAGCGGTGGTTCGACTCCACCCGGGGCCGTCTCGCCCGGAAGTCCGCCCGCGCCTGCGGCGCGAGCATGACGACTTCCGGGCGTTCGGGCTCCCGGGGAGATAGCGGCAGTGAGCCGCGCCCGCCATGTCGGTCGCGGCGACGCGTGGCAGCAAGACCGGACTGAGTCCCTGAATCAGGCTCGGTCGGCACGTGCGACGACGAAACCGGCGCCGGCGGCGCCAAGCCGCCGCCCAAGCCGTTCGATCGCAGGCGCCCGCTCGACGAGCACGCGCGCGCCCCAGGGCGGCAGGTAGAGGCCGTAACGGGTGGTCACGGACGCCACGCCGCCCCGCTCGAACAGACGCCGGAGCTCGCCGGCGGTCGTGAAGTGCGCCGAGCGCCACGTCGCCGAGCCGCGCCAGCCCTTGAACCGCCGCCCCGCCGCCCAAAGGCTGTGGCGGGCGAGCTCGCCGACCACGACCCTACCGCCGGGACGAACGACGCGCAGGAGCTCGCCGACGGCCGCCTGCCGCTGCTCGGCGTTCAGGAAGCAGAAGAGGGTGGTCGCCAGGGCGAGATCGAAGTCCGCATCTGCGAACGGGAGCGCGGTCGCGTCGCCCTCGACGAAGTGGCCGCCGGGCACCTTCGCGCGTGCCGCGGCGAGCATCGACGGCTCGCGGTCGAGGCCTGTGACGTCAAGTCCCTGGGCGGCGAGCCAGGCGGTGTAGATGCCGGTTCCGCAGCCGACATCGAGCGCGCACTCGCCCGGCGCCGGCGCAGCGAGCTCGGCGACGAGGCGCAGCTCGATGTGGTGCGCCGCAGCGCCGAGGTCCGTCTCGTACCAGGCGTCGTAGGCGCGGGCACGGTCGGCGTCAGCTCGAGCGCTCACTGGCGTCCTCAAGGCACGTGAGAGCTGTCCGAGAACCACCGTGTGATCGTTCGGCGCTTCCACGGCCGGGCAAGTGCCGCTGCGAGAGGTTCCATCTGCTCCACGAAGAAA
>CAYGLV010000038.1:0-24369 GCA_964351025.1 uncultured Gaiellales bacterium
GCTGCCTGATCTGCTGGCGCCGAATCGAAACGTCATTCAGTTAGAGCTTCTTAGCCGCGCCTGCTGTGGGCAAGGCGCTCGGTCAGGCGATTACGACTCCCTAACATCCGTGGATGAGAATCGGGGCTGTGCTGACTGGGCGCGCTTTTGGATTGATCGCTGTTTGCCTGCTCGTTCTCGGAACCGGCGGTGCACAAGCAACTCGCGGGCACGTTGCGGCCATGACTGCGGATGCGCTCGCCTGGACGGCCGAAGCGAAGCCGTTTCGGCTTCAGTTTCGGAGTAGCGACCGCGTCGTTGCCGAGGAACCCCGCGTCCTGAAACCGACGCCGTCGGCCGGCTCGCGGCTTGCGTACTGGCTCGACGACGGCACGGTGCACCGGGTGACCGACCTGCGCGCCAAGCGTGCCGTCGCCGGCGGCACCGCGTACGACGTTCGCACGGACGAGCCGGGCCGCACGGCACGCGTCACGGTGCGGAAGTCGTCGCTCGGCGTCCGGGTTTCGTTCGAGGTGTTGCCAGCTGCCGGCGTCGCGGGGATCTACGAGGCGTTTGCCGCCCGGAGCGGCGAGCACTTTCTCGGCACCGGCCAGAGCGGCGGCTACGTCGACCTCCGCGGCCAGATCGTCCAGCTGAAGGTGTCGTACAGCTGCGGTAGCTCGATCGTGACGCCGTTCTTCCTGAGCTCGACCGGCTACGGCGTCCACGTCGAGAGCGCGGCCGTCGGCCATATCCAGTTCGCCGGAAACCACGACGGGGTTGAGTGTGCCGAGGGGTCGCGCGGTGACGTGCCGCTGTGCCCGCTGGCAGGTCGGGCAGATCGTGTCGAGCTCTGTGTGAAGTCAGCCCGGCTCGCCTACGAGGTCTACGCGGGCTCGCCGTCGGCGATTCTGCGCTCGTACACCGCGCGTGCCGGCCGGCCACGGCTTCCCGCGCCCGAACAGCTCGCGCTCGTCAAATGGCGCGACGAGGTGGCGGGCGAGACGGAGCTGCTGGATGACATCGCCCAGCTCCAGCGCCGAAAGATCCCGCTCGGCTGGATCCTGCTCGACAACCCCTGGGAGCCCGGCGGCTGTCACGGCTCACTCGAGTTCGACGCCGGGAAGTTCCCGGACCCGAAGCGGATGACCGCTGCCGTCCACGCACGTGGCGTGCGGTTCATGCTCTGGGTGTCCCCGTACGTCACTCAGGGCGTGCGCTGCTCGTTCACGGGCTACTTGCTCGAAATGTTCCTTTACGGGGACAAGCAGGAGCGCGCGATCGATCTCACGAATCCGGCTGCCCTCGAGATCTTCGAGAGCAAGCTGCGGGCGCTCATCGCTCTCGGAGTGGACGGCTTCAAGGGCGACCGCGGCGACGAGATCGATCTCGAGGACAACCGCTTAGCGGGCGGAAGCGGAGTCTCGCTCCACAATGAGTACCCGCTCCTCTATGCGCGCGCGGCGGTCAAGGCTCTCGCCGGAAGCGGGCGTCCTTTCGCGACGATGTTCCGAGCCGGATTTGCAGGCTCGCAGGCTGTGCTTCCGGGCGTGTGGGCGGGAGATCAGGAGAGCTCGTACGACGGGCTTCGGGCCGCGATCCGGATGGGGCAGACCGCTGGCGTCAGCGGCTTTCCGGTCTGGGGCTCCGACATCGGCGGCTACAACCGGGGCTTCGATAACTCGGCCCCGCCCCTCACCGCCGAGCTGTTCGTGCGCTGGGCGCAGTTCGCGGCTGTGACACCGATCTTCGAGGTCGGCGGCGCCGGGCGCAACGCGCGCTTCTGGGAGCTCGGAACGACGGCGACCGAGCTCTTCCGGCGCGCCGCAGTGCTCCACTACGAGCTGGCGCCGTACCTCTACGAGCTCGCCCGCGCGGCGAGCAAGACGGGCTCTCCTGTCCTGCGGCCGCTCGGTTTCGCCTATCCGAACGACGAGCGAGCCTGGAGGCACGATCTCGAGTTCCTGGTCGGCCCCGACCTGCTTGCAGTGCCGGTGGCCACGAGCGGAACGCGTGCTCCCGTGTACCTGCCGAAGGGCGAGTGGGTCGACCTCATGCGGGGGAACGCCCTACGCGGACCGCTTCGCCACGTGCGGGCGACGCCGCTCGACGAGCTGCCGCTCTACCTACGCGCCGGGGCCGCGATCCCGTTCGATCTCAGGACGCCCGACGTCTGGACCGACCCTTGGCGCGTGAACGACCTGCTTCGCCCCGGCCGGGCTGGCTGGCTCTACGCCCCCGGCGTCGCGGGGTTCTCGGGCGCGTCGAAGGAGGCGGGTCGCTTGAGGGCGCGGACCCGTGGTATGACGATCACACTGTCCTTCTCGGGCGCGCCGCGCGAGCTCCAGGCGCTCGTCTTGACCCGCACCCAGCCACGGCAGGTGACGATCGGCGGGCGTGTCGTGCCCGAGGCGCGCTCGCTCGCCGAGCTGCGCCGAAGCCGCGAGGGCTGGACGCGCCGGCCGGATGGCCCCTTCGCCGGCGTCATGCTCAAGCTCGCCCCGGCGGCCGGCGCGGCCGTGGCGGCGGTCGACCTCGGGCCTGCTCGTTAGGAGTTCGTAAGGTTGGAAGGATTCAGCCGAGTTCCCCGGTAGCATCACGGCGATGTCCACTTCCCTCGTCACCGGCGGAGCCGGCTTCCTCGGCTCGCACCTCTGCGAGCAACTGCTGGCACGAGGCCACCGCGTCATCTGCGTGGACAACCTCGAGACGAGCTCGCTCCAGAACATCGAGCACCTGCGCAGCGACGACTTCGTCTTCGTGAACCATGACGTGACGGGGCACCTCGCTGTCGACGAGCCGCTCGACTTCGTCTACCACCTTGCAAGCCCGGCGAGTCCGATCGACTACCTGCGCCTGCCGCTGCACACGCTCAAGGTCGGCTCGTACGGCACGCACAACGCGCTCGGCCTGGCGAAGTTCAAGCGGGCCCGCTTTCTGCTCGCCTCGACGAGCGAGGTCTACGGCGACCCGGAGGTGCACCCGCAGCCGGAGACCTACTGGGGCAATGTCAACCCGATCGGCCCGCGCGGCGTGTACGACGAGGCGAAGCGCTACGCCGAGGCGCTGACGATGGCCTACCACCGCCAGCAGGGCGTGGACACGGCGATCGTCCGGATCTTCAACACGTACGGGCCCCGCATGCGTCCGAACGACGGCCGCGCGATCCCGACCTTCGTGCGCCAGGCGCTCGAGAATGTGCCGCTCACGGTCTTCGGGGACGGCTCGCAGACGCGCAGCTTCTGCTACGTGGACGACCTGGTGCGCGGCCTGGTTCTGCTCGCCGAGAGCGGCGAGCATATGCCGGTCAACATCGGCAACCCGCGCGAGATGACGCTGCTCGAGCTCGCCGAGGCCGTGCTCCGCGTGACCGGCTCGAAGAGCGAGATCGTCCACGAGGCATTGCCCGTGGACGATCCTCAGGTGCGCCAGCCGGATATCACCCGGGCCCGCCAGCTCCTCGGCTGGGAGCCGGAGGTCGAGCTCGACACGGGTCTCCGCCGGCTGCTGGCTTCGCTCGGACGGGAGCCGGTCGTTGCGTAGGCGCGGGCTTCTTGCGGCGGCCGCTGTGGCGGCCGTCATCCTTGCGGCTGCGCCGGGCGCGTCTGCGTCGCGGATCATCCAGCCGGGGCTCTTCGACGATGCGCAGATCCTCTTCGGCAACCCCGACAAGGTCTTCCCACTTCTCCAGACGCTCAACACCAAGCTCATTCGCGTCAACCTCTACTGGGGCGGCCCGAACGGCGTGGCCAAGCGCCGGCCGGCGAGCCCGACCGACCCGAACGATCGCGCTTACGACTGGTCGACCTACGACCGCACCGTCCAGTACGCCAACCAGTACGGGATCAGCGTCGTCTTCTCGATCGTCGCGACGCCGGCCTGGGCGAACGGCCGCAAGCCGGTCAACGTCGCTCCCAAGAAGATGGCCGATCTCGGCAAGTTCACCGAGGCCGCCGCGACGCGCTACGGCGGCCTCTTCCCCGGCTACGACGGTCGCCTGCTGCCTGCGGTGCACGACTGGCTCGTCTGGAACGAGCCGAACAACCCGGTCTTCCTCTCGCCGCAGTACCGGAACGTCGGAGGCAAGTACCGGAAAGTGGATGGCAAGTACCGTCTGGTCGGAGGTAGGTGGGTGATCCAGAGTGCCGTGAACTACGCGAAGATGTGCAACGCGGTGGTCGCGGCTGTGCGCGGGACGGCCGGCGGAAGCGGCAGGGTCGCCTGCGGCGTCACCGCGCCGCGCGGCAACAACAACCCGAACTCCAAGCGGGCGTCCGTCTCCCCGCTTGCGTTCCTGCGCGCGATGAAGAAGGCCGGCGCGGCCGGCTTCGACGCGTACGCGCACCACCCGTACTACGGCACGCCGAGTGAGACGCCCAGGACGCGGCCGCCTGCCATCCGCCGGGGCGTGAAGCCCACAGCGGTAACGCTGGGCAACCTCGGCGATCTCGGCAAGGAGTTGACCCGGCTCTACGGCGGCAGGATGCGGATCTGGATCACCGAGTATGGCTACCAGAGCAATCCACCTGACCGCCAGTTCGGGGTCAGCTACGTCAAGCAGGCCGCCTACATGAGGCAGGCCTACGCGATCGCGAGAGCGAACGCGCGCGTCGACATGTTCCTCTGGTTCCTGATCGCGGACGAGCCGCGCCTCGAGGGTTGGCAGTCGGGTCTCTTCACGGCGACCGGCAAGAAGAAGCCGGCCTTCACCGCCTTCCAGAGTCTCGGCCGCTAGCGCTTCCCGAAGCTCGCACGCCGCTCGATATCGGCGGGATCGACCATGTGGCCGTCACGCTCGACGTAGCCGTCCTTGCCGCCCACGACGAGCAGCACGAGCTCGCCGTCGCCGGCGTTCGAGATCTTGCGCTCCGTCGTCGACTGGACGTGGCAGAGCCCGCCGGGGCCGAGGACCCGCGTCTCGTCACCGACCTCGAAGCGGGCGGTGCCGCTGTGGACGAAGTAGAGCTCGTCCTGGAGGTCGTGGTAGTGGCGGAAGCCCTCGAAGCCGGGCGGGAAGACGATCGCGTTGACGCCGAAGGCCGTCACGCCGAGGGCGTGCCGCACCTTGCGGAAGCCGGGCCCCTCGCCGAGCTCGCCGAGCGTGCTGAAGCTGTGGCTCATCGGGTTCTCCTTTCCTCGAGCAGGGTGCGGTAGAGGGTGTCCACGTCGTCGATCAGCCGGTCCACTGCGTAGCGCGGGACGACGCGTGCGCGGCCGGCGGCGCCCATCCGCTCGCGTAGCTCCGGGTCGCCGGCGAGCCGCTCGAGCCGCTCCGCCAGTCCGTCGAGGTCTCCGGGCTCGACCAGGAAGCCGTCCACGCCCTCGCGGACGACGTCGGGGACGCCACCGACCGCCGTCGCGACGACCGGGCGCCCTGCCGCAAGCGCCTCGATCACGCTGACGGGTGTCCCCTCGTTGACCGAAGGCAGGATGATCGCGTCGCACGCCTGGTACCAGGGAGCGACGTCCTCCTGGTAGCCGAGAAAGAGGCAATGGCGGACGATGCCGAGCTCATGCGCGCGCTGCTCAACATGGTTGCGGTCGGGGCCGTCGCCGACCATGCAGAGGCAGGCGTCGACACCCCGCCCGCGCAGGAGTCGGAGCCCCTCGAGGACATCGTCAGTGCGCTTCACGGCCGTCATGCGCCCGATCCAGCCGACCACGAAGCGGCCGTTCGGGATGCCGAGCTGGCGGCGCGCCTCCTCGCGGCCGCGTTCCGAGGTCACGCGCTCTTCCAGGTCGATGCCGAGCCGGATCACCGCGAACTTCTCCGCCGGCGCGACGCCCAGCGCGACGAGGTCGTCGCGCACCTGCGGGCTGACCGCGATCAGCCGCGTCGTCCGCCGGGCGAGCCACGTCTCGAGCAGGCGGAAAGCGGTCGTCTGCAACCTCCCGAAGTAGCCGCGCAGGACGTGGCCATGGAAGGTGTGAACCACGATCCGCGGCCGTGCGCCCCCAGCGAGCGTCAGCGCAAGCCGTGCGACCGCGCCCGCCTTGGCGGTATGCGTGTGCAGGATATGGGGCCGATGCAAGCGCATCAGGCGCGCGAGCCGGAAGATGGCGACCGCGTCGCGGAGGGGGGAGATCTCGCGCGAGAGGGCGTCGAGGTGCTCGATCTGCACCCCGCGCTGCTCGGCAACGAAGGCCATCGAGCCCTCGCCGCGGGCGAGCGAGCCGGCGACGAGCGTCGTCTCGTACCCGCGCCCGGCGAGGCCATCCGAGAGGTAGGCGACGTGCAGAGCAGGGCCGCCCATGTTGAGGCGGGCGATCACCCGCAGAACACGGATCGGCTCAGCCAATGCTCTCGGCGGTAAGGCGTAGGCCCTCTTCCAGGGTGACGTGTGGCTCCCAGCCGAGCAGCCGGCGCGCCTCGGCGATGTCCGCCCACGAGTCGCGCACATCGCCGGCGCGCGCAGGCAGGTACTCCTTCTCGACCGGGCAGCCGAGGATCGAGCCGATCGTGTCCGCGAGCTCGTTCACGCTCGCAGAGCGGCCCGTTGCAAGGTTGAGCACTGCACCACTCACTCCACCGGCCTCCGAGGCGAGGATATTGCCGTCGACGACGTTCGCGACGTAGGTGAAGTCGCGTGACTGCGCTCCGTCGCCGTAGATCGGTACGGGCTCGCCGGCACGGATGCGCGCGATGAAGCGCGGTACGACGGCGGCGTACTGCGAGGTTGGGTCCTGCCGCGGGCCGAAGACGTTGAAGTAGCGCAGCGCTACGGTCTCGAGGCCGTACACGCGGCTGAAGCTGACGCAGTAACGCTCGGCCGCGAGCTTCGCGACGGCGTACGGGGCGATCGGGTCTGCTGCGGCGCTCTCCACGCGCGGCAGCGTGCCGCCGTTGCCATAGACCGAGGACGAGGAAGCGAAGACGACGCGGCCGACCCCTTCGTCCCGCGCGGCGAGGAGGACGTTGAGCGTGCCCTCGATCGTGACCGCGCTCGTCGTCAGCGGGTCCTGCACCGAGCGTGGGACCGACGGCAGCGCGCCGATGTGGAAGACGACGTCGCTCCCGCGCGTTGCGTTGTGCACGCGCTCGTAGCTGCGCAGCTCGCCCTCGACCACTTCGATCTCGCCCGCGATCTCGGCGAGGTTGTCTCGGTTGCCGGTGGAGAAGTTGTCGAGCACGCGGACGGTGTCGCCGCGCTCCAGCAGAGCCCGTACGAGGTTCGAGCCGATGAAGCCCGCTCCGCCGGTGACGAGGACCCTACGGCTCACAGCGGCACCTCCGCGACGACGTGGTAGTTGGCAAAGAGCGTCGTGTGCCGGGGCTCGCGCAGCGCGGCCGAGCGACCGTCCACCGCCGCTGCGAGGCGGTTGACGGTTGCGCAGGCGGCTTTCGCCACCGGCGTCAGGTGGGCGCGGCGGAGTGCGATGTCGAGGTAGATGTTGAGCAGCATGCCGATGCAGGCGGCGGTTCCCGACCCCGGCCTGACCGTCAGCGCCGCCCAGTCGCCGTTCTCGGAGAACAGCTTCTCGAGCCCCGCGTGCGTCCAGCGCCAGTAGTCGTCCGGATTGGGATGGTAGATCTGGACGCCGTGCGTCGAGGCGAGAACCCGTCCGCCCGGCGCCGTCACGCGCCTCAACTCGCGCACCGCGGCTGCGGGATCGTCGGCGTGCTCGAGCACCTGCGTGCAGAGCACGACCTGGAAGGCTCCGTCGGGAGCCGGGATCGACTCGGCCGTGCCCTCGAGCTCGGCGGCAGCGTCCTTGACGTCCACGCCGACGTATTCGGTCGCGTACGGCTCGAAGAAGGGGTAGTACGGCTTCGGGCCACAGCCGACGTCGAGCACCGAGTAGCGACCGAAGTCCTCGGCGGCGCGGCTCGCCTCGGCTTCCAGCCAGGCTGCGAGCGGTGCGCGCACGGCCCAGGTCGCCATGCTTCGCGGCGGCCGCCGCCGCTCCGGCTCGGGCCAGTCCTCAGGCTTCGCCACGATCCACCTCCCAGAGCGTGCGTGCGACGAGGCCCACGGCGAGCCAGAGCAGAGCGTCCAGCGGGATGCCGGCGACGATGCCCCGCCCGTTCTGCAGGCCGGCGAGTGCGAGCAGCCAAAGCACGGGCACGAGCGCGACAAGGGCGGTGGCGGGAGGCGCCCGAACGGCTGCGCGCGCGCCGGCGAGGATCGCGAGCGCGAAGAAGCCGGTGAAGACGACTCCGCCGACGATGCCCATGTCTGCGAGCGCCTGGACGTACGCGTTGTGCACGCCCCACGGGTGCTCGGGCGAAGGGAAGGCGCGCAGCGGCTCGTCCGGGAAGCGGGCGTGGGCCGCGGCGAGCTGCGGTCCGTAGGCGTACTCCTCGCGTGATCCCTGCCAGCCGGCGCCGAGCAGCGGGTCGGCGGCGAAGATGCGCAGGCCGATGTAACCGAGCAGCGTGCGCTGGGAGTACGACTCGACTTGGCCCGCCGTCTGAGCGTGCTTCGCCTCGATGCCGAGGAAGCGGAAGAAGGCCTGGATGTCGTTTCCGCGCATCAGCATCGTGCCCGCCAGGACGACGCTCACGAGCGCGACCGTGCCGAGCGCCCGGCGCGGCGTGAGCTCGCCGCGCAGCCGCGCGAGTACGAGCGCCCCGAGCATCGCGGCGCCCACGCCGAGCACGCCCGAAAGGCCGCCGGAGAGAACGACGCCGACGGCGCCCGCCGTTCCACCCAGCCAGGCGAGGGCCCGCTCGCGTGTTCCGTCTGCGGCGCCCGTGGCGACGCCCGCGATCGCGATCACGAGCGCGGCCGCCGAGAGCACGTTGAAGTCCTCGTAGCCGAGGAATGACGGCTGGCGCAAGAGCGCCCGGCTCTCGCCGTCCAAGCCGCCGGCGAGTCCCGCGAACTGGGCCAGACCGTAGCTCGACGCCACTGCGGCCCAGCTCGCGACCGCCCCCAGTGCGAGCAGTCGCGTGCGGCCCTGCGCGAGCAGCGCGACGGCGGGTGCGAGCGCCGCGTACTCGACGAACTTGAGCGCGCTGACGAGGTGGTCCGCCAGCGGGTAGGCGTCGTGGCGGGCCTTCCCGAGCGCGGTCGCGATCAGGATGACAGCGAGCAGCGCCGCCGCCGCGATCCACACAGCGCGGGCGGCGCGGAGCGGCGCAAACCCGTCCCGCAGCCCCACGGCGAGCCCTGTCGCCGCGACGGCGAGCACGGCCAGGTCGGCGACGACGATCGAGACGGAGGCGGAGCCGACCGACAGCTCGACCCCCCCTGCGTACTTCACGTGCATGAAGAGGAAGGGCGTCGCGAGGACGAGGACTAGGCCGGCGGGCGCTGGAAGCGCCCGGCCCGTAACACGGGCACTCATGGGCGCCCCGAGGTAGAAGGGCGTTGGGCCTCCAACGGTGCCACTATACTCACCGTTCGATGGTGTCGCGGCTCGCCTGGCGGCGTTTGGTGACCGCCGCCGGGATCTACGGCGCAGCCGTGTTGGGCTTCCTCGGCACCGTGATTGCCGCCCGCTCGCTCGGCCCGCACGGCTTTGGTCTGCTCGCGATCGTCCTCGCCGCGCAGGGCTTCTTCCAGCTCTTCCTCGATTTCAGCGTCGGCGACGCAGTGATCAAGTACGGCGTCCGCTACGTCACCGCCGGGGAGTGGGGGAAGCTTCGCCGCCTGCTCGGCCTTGCCCTGCGGGTCCAGGTCCTGGGCGCGCTCGCCGGTGGCGTCGCGATTCTCGCGCTCGCTCCTGCGAGCCAGACCGTCTTCGGCCAGTCCGGGCTCGCGCTGCCGCTCGCCGTTTCCGCCCTGGTCCCGCTCGCAGCCTTCCCGACCGGTGTCTCCAACGCGATCATGATCCTCCGCGGACGCTACGAGTATCACGGCCTCCTGACGATGATCACGATGACCGGTCGCCTGACCGCCATGGCCGTGGGGAGCCAGATCAGCGTCCTGGCGACGGTCGTCGGCCTCCTCATCGCACAGATCGCCTCGGGCCTGCTGATCGCAACGATCGGCTGGCTCGGCTACCGGCGCTTTCCAACCGTCGAGCGCGCCGAGCCGCTCGGCGCGGACGCCCGCCCGCTTCGCCGCTTCGTCCTCTCATCGACGATCGGTACGACGCTCGAGTCCTTCAGGAGCGTCTTTCCGCCACTCCTGCTCGGCATGGTGACGACACCGGTGCAGGTTGCCTACTTCCGTGCCGCTCAGGCGCCCCAGTTCGGCTTCTCGGTGCTGTCTGCGCCGGCGCGGATCATCCTCCTGACCGAGCAGACGCGGGATATCGAACGCGGTGAGTACGGGCGCGTCTCCTCGACGCTGCGCCGTTACATGATCGGATCCGCGGCGCTGATGCTCGTCGTCGTGCCGCCCGCCTTCTGGCTGATGCCGACGCTCGTCAAGCTCGTCTTCGGCGCGGACTACTCAGGCGCGGGCAGCGCGGCGCGGCTGATCCTGCTCGCGGCCGCGGTGCAGGTCGTCTACGGCTGGACGAAACCGTTCCCGATCTCCATCGGCAGGCCGAACCTGCGGATTCTCGCCCAACTGTGCGAGATCGCCGTGCTCGTTCCGGCGCTCGTCGTGCTCGGCATGGCGTGGGAGGCGACCGGCGCCGGCGGTGCCGTGCTCGCCGGGGTCGCGGCGTTCGCGCTCGCCTGGACCGTGCTCGCCGTCCGGCTGCGCCGTGAGTGGCAGAACCGGCCGGCGTCGGGGACGGCGACGTCGTGAGGGTGCTCGTCGTCAGTGGAATCTGGCCGCCTGACGTTGGAGGCCCGGCCAGCCACGCTCCGGCGGTGGCCGACTATCTGCAGGCGTGCGGTCACGAGGTGGAGGTCGTCGTCACGGCGGACGCTGCTCCCGCACCGTGTGCCCACCCGATTCGCTGGACGCCGCGACGGCTCCCGTCCGGGTTTCGCCATCTCCATGCGCTCGTGACGATCGCCCGCCGGGCCCGCCGGACGGACGTCGTGTACACGACCGGCATGTTCGTTCGCAGCGCTCTTGGGGCAAAGCTCGCGCGCCGGCCCTACGTGCTCAAGCTGACCGGCGACCCCGCGTTCGAGCGAGCGCGGTGGCGGGGACTCGTCGAGGGCGACGTCGACGCCTACCAGCGGGTCGGCGGGGGTCCGGCCGACCGCCTGCTGCGGCGTCTGCGCAACCTGACCGTTCGACGTGCTGCCTTCGTCTTCTGCCCCAGCGCCTACCTGCGCGAGCTCGCCGTGTCGTGGGGCGCAGACGGCGCCCGGGTCGAGGTCCTGCCGAACCCGGCCCCGGCTGCGGTCGAGCTGCCACCGCGGGACGAGTTGCGCCGGCGCTTGGGGCTCGACGGCTTCACTCTGGCGTTCGCCGGCCGACTGACGGCGCAGAAGGCGCTCGACGTCGCATTCGCTGCGGTCGACCTGTGCGAGGGAGTGACGTTGCTCGTCGTCGGAGACGGGCCTGAGCGCGAGCGCCTCGAGCGGGTGGCCGGCCCACGGGTTCGCTTCCTCGGCGCCGCGTCGCGGCACGAGGTGCTGGAGCTCTTCGCGGCCTCCGACGCAGCCCTCCTCTCCTCGAGCTGGGAGAACTTCCCGCACACCGTTGTCGAGGCGCTGGCCGTCGGCACACCGGTGATCGCGACCGATGTGGGCGGCGTCTCCGAGGTCGTCCGAGACGGCGAGAACGGGCTGCTCGTGCCCCCCGGCGATGCCGAGGCGCTGGCCGGGGCCGTGCGCCGGCTTGCCGGCGACTCGGAGCTCGCCGCGCGACTGCGGGCCGCGACGGTGTCGTCGGTTGCGGCGTATGCGCCCGAGCGCATTTTCGCTAGGCTCGTCGAGGTGCTCAGATCGGCTGCCGACTCCTCGTGAAGCCTCGTGTCCTCTTTGTCGGGCGGACGCGCTACCGGCTGCCGCTCAACGACACACTGACCAGGAAGTTCGAGGCCCTCCGAGCCGTGCTGGAGTTGCGGGTGCTCGCCGCCCGGTCCACGGGCGCACCGCCCGGCAACGGCGAGTTCGTGCTCGTGCCGCCGCTGCGCCCGGCGAGGCTCGACGGCTTCCTCTTCTACTTCACGCTGCCCTTCCGGGTGGCCCGCCATCTGCGCGATTTCAACGCCGACGCCGTCATCGTCGAGAGCCCGTACGAGGGCTTCGCGGTGCTGATCGGGCGACGGCTCGCGCGCAGCAAGGCCCCGCTGATCCTCGAGGTGCACGGCGACTGGCGCACCGCGATGCGCCTCTACGGCATCCCGGCCCGGCGGCTGCTCGCGCCCCTGGCCGACTGGGTCGCTGCCACAGCGGTCCGCCGCGCCGACGCGGTCCGTCCCGTCTCGCAGGGCATGGCCGACATCGTGCGCAGCGTCGGCAAGGAGCCGGACGAGGTCTTCCCGGCTTTCATCGACATCGCACCGTTCACCGAGCCTCCGATCGCGCCGCTGCCGGAGCAGCCGCGGGCGATCTTCATCGGCGTGCTCGAGCTGTACAAGAACATCGACGGGCTCGCCGAGGCGTGGCGGATGGCGGCGCCGCGAGTGCCGGATGCCCATTTCCGGCTCGTCGGCGTCGGCAGCCGTCCGGACATCATCGAGCAGCTCGTCGCCGATCTGCCCGAGCAGACGAGCTGGACGCCCGTGCTGACGACCGAGGAGGTGTCGAAGGCGCTCGACGAGGCGAGCGTGCTCGTCCTCCCGTCGCGCTCGGAGGGGCTCGGGCGGGTCATTGTCGAGGCGCTCTGCCGCGGCCGTCCCGTCGTGGCGAGCTGGTCGGGTGGGACGCCGGACGTCATCCAGGACGGCGTGAACGGCATCCTCGTCCATCCCGAGGACACGAAGACGATTGCCGACGTGCTCGTGCGCGTGCTCTCCGACCGCGCGCTCGTGGAGCGGATGGCGGCCGCCGCGCGGCCGAGCGCCGAGCCGTTCGTCGCCACGCCCGACGAGTATGCGCGCCGCGTCCGCGCGCTCGTCGACAAGGTGGCGCGCTAGCCGCGGCCGTGCGGCTCGTCGTCGTCACCCAGCACGTCGATCCGGCTCATCCCGCGCTTGCCGCGACTGTGCCCAAGATCCGCGCTCTGTGCGCGCGGGCGGACGAGGTCGTCGTGCTTGCGCTCGGGTCCGTCCCTGCGTCCCTGCCCGCGAACTGCCGTGTCAAGACGTTCGGCGCGCGCACGAGGCTTGGCCGGGGCCTCCGCTTCGCGACTGCGCTGCTGCCGGAGCTGCTTCGCCGTCCGCGTCCCGCCGGCGTGCTCGCCCACATGTGCCCGGTCTACGCCGTTCTCGCCGCACCGGTGGCGCGTCCGCTCGGCGTCCCGGTCGTGCTCTGGTACACGCACTGGCGCTCGACGGCCATGCTGCGGCTCGCCGTGAGGGTGAGCTCGCGCGTGATCTCCGTCGACCGCCGCTCGGTCCCCAGCTCCTCGGCCAAGGTGCGCGGAATCGGGCACGGAATCGATCTTGCGGAGTTCCCGTGCGGAGAGCCGCGTGGCCGCGCAGGCACGCTGCGCGCCTTGAGCTTGGGGCGGACCTCGGCGGCGAAGGGGCTGTCCGCTGTGCTGCGCGCCGTCCGGCTTGCGCGTGCCGCTGGCGTGGACGTCAGCCTGGACGTGCGCGGGCCGTCGCTGACCACCGAGGAGCGGGCGCACCGACTCGAGCTCGAGCGCCTCGTCGTGGAGTTGCGACTCGAAGGGTGCGTGACGATCGGTGACGCCGTGTCGCGCGAGCAGGTGCCGGTGTTGTTCGCGAGCGCGGATGTGCTCGTCAACAACATGCGCGCGGGCGCCCCGGACAAGGTCGTCTACGAGGCCGGCGCCGCGTGCCTGCCCGTGCTCGCGTCGAACCCCGTGTTCGACGAGCTGCTGGGCGGCTTCGAGCCGCCGCTGCGGTTCGAGCGCGAGCGGCCCGAGCAGCTGGCCGAGCGGCTGGCCGCACTCGCGGCGCTCTCCCCGGAGCACCGCGCGGAGCTCGGCGCCGCGCTGCACGATCGGGTTGCCGCGGGCCACTCGGTCGAATCGTGGGCTGACGGGGCCCTAGCGGCGCTGCACGGCTGAGTAGACCTCGAGCGTCCGGTCCGCCATACGCGCGACGGAGAAGCGCTCGTGTGCGCGTATGCGGCCTGCCTCGCCGAGGGCGGTCCGGCGGGCGGCGTCTGCGAGCACCGCTGTCACCGCGCGCGCGAGCGAGTCGGGCGCTCCGGGTGGCACGAGCAGCCCCGTCTCGCCGTCGACAACGATCTCGGGCACGGCGCTGACCTCGCTCGCGACGATTGGGAGCCCGGCGAGCATCGCCTCCAGCAGGACGAGTCCGAATCCCTCCCAGCGGCAGGGGTGGACGAACAGCTCGGCTCGCTCGAGCCACGCGCTCACGTCGCCGGCGCGCCCCGGCAGGATGACGGCTTCCGCGACGCCGAGCTCGCGCGCGAGCGCCTCGAGGCGGCCCCGCTCCGGCCCTTCGCCGAGCACGACGAGCACGGTGTTCGGCTCGGCGGCCAGGATCTGCGGCAGGGCGCGGACGGCGGTCTCGTAGCCCTTCTGCTCCGCCAGCCGTCCGACGCCGAGCAGGAGGCGCGCCCCGGCCGGCAGTGCAATCTCGGGGTTCCCGCCCCAACCCGGCGGCGGCGTGTCGAGGCCGTAGTGAATGACAACCAGCTTGCCTGGTGGGATTCCGACGCGCTCGGCGTTGAAGCGGGCGAGCGAGTCGGTGATGCAGATCACGGAGGCCGCGCGCCGAGCGAGCAGCCGCTCGACGTGACGGAACGCCCCGGCCCGGAAGGGGTCGTCGTTGTGCTTGGTCGAGACGAGCGCTGCGCCGGCCGCCGCCGCCGCGAGCGCGCCGTAGACGTCGGCGTGGATGAGGTGCGTATGCACGATGTCGGGCCGGTTGGAGCGCACTGCTCTCGCGGCCCGGACGGCGAGCGGGGCGTCAAGGTCGCGTGGTGCGTGCAGACGCGAGCACGGTATTCCCGCCTTCTCCAGCTCGGCGTAGACAGGCGCCGCGTCGCCTCGCGGATCGTCGAGGCCAAGGAACGCAACGTCTGCGCCGCGTGCCGCGAGCGCCGGCAGCAGCGCCAGCAAGTGTCGCTCGGAGCCGCCGATGCCCGCCACACGGTGAACGTGGAGGATCTTCATGCGCCGCCTCGGCGCTGCCGCCCTCTGCGCGCGAGGGCGAGGGCTCCCGCGGCGGCCAGCAAGGCCACGAGGAAATCCCACGGCGCACGATAGCGAGTCGCCCCGGCGAACAGCATCGCGGCCAGGGTCTGATAGCCGAGCAGAGCCAGGACGAGCACGGACAACGAGCGCGGCGCGGCCCACAGACCGACCAGCGCGAGCGCGAAGAGCGCTCCCGTGTACACGGGAGCCGCCAGCCCCCGCCCCGTGTCGAGCCACGTCCCCTGACCGGGACGGCCTTCGGTCGAGGTCACCCGGGGGTCCCAGAGCATCCACGTCGCCTGCGCGGCAAGCCTCGCCTTCGCGCCCGGGTGCTCGCGCCAGAAGTCGAAGACGAGCTCCTGATAGTCGCGCATCAGCCGGCACTCATCGAGAGGGATGATCCGTCCGCTGCGGGCGAACTCGTCGCCCACCGTCTGCGGCGAGATCCCGAGCCCGGCCGGATCTTTGACGTCGTCGATCCATCTGCCGGCGGCGAGCACACCGTAGGTCTGCTCGTTGTTCGCCTTCCAGAGCGCGCGCGAGTCGGTCGTGATCGCGAAGCAACCCACCTCGACGCGGTTCCGGATGGCCCACGGTGCGACGACGAGCGCCGCGGCGGTGAGCAGCACGAGGCTTGCTGCCGCGGCCCGCTTCGTGAGCCCACCTCGCCACACGAGATAGGCGACCAGCAGCAACGGCAGGGCGGCCAGACGGCTGTTGCCGAGAATCCCGATGCCGGCGACGACGCCGACGCCGCTTGCGCGAAGGAGCGTGAGGCGCTCGCCGAGGCGGAGAGTGAGCAGGACGAGCGCAACGGCCACGAGGCCGTCGAGGATCTCGCGGTTGACGTGCACGTCGTGCCAAACGAGGTACGGCGAGAGGGTTGCGGCCAACGCCGCGAGGAGCCCTCCGGTGCGCCCGAGCGCGCGCCGGCCGATCGCCAGCACAAGCAGGGCCGTGGCGACGGCCACGGCCGTCTGTGCGAGACCGACGACGAGCCAGTGGCGGCCGAAGATCCAGTAGAGAGGAACGAGGAAGAACGAGTAGAGCGGCTGTGTGTACGCCGACGGAACCCCCGGCACGAAGCCGAAGGTGCCGCTGTCGACGAACACACGTGCGAAGTCGTCGCTCTTCTCGGTGAACGAGGCGAGGATGTCGCCGCGCTCGAAGGCGACGACCCCCAGCCGGGGCAGCGCCGCCGCGAGGGCGACCGCGAGAGCCTCGCGTCTCCTGCTCATCGGGCCGTAACCGGTGCCGGGTGATTGGCCTCGACATGCAGCTCGAGCCACAGCTCGAGCATGAGCAGACTCCAGAGGCGGTGGCCGTGGTCGGCCCGCCCGGCGGCATGGTCGGCGAGCAGCGATTCGACCGCCTCGGGCCGGAAGAGCCCGCGCCCGCGCGCGCGCGCACCGAGCAGCGTGTCGCCTGCGAGATCGCGCAGCTCCTCCCGGAACCAGCGGCTGACCGGGACGCCGAATCCCTTCTTGCCGCGTCCGAGCACGTCGGGAGGCAGGTCGGCCGCAAACGCGCGTCGCAGCGCAAGCTTCCCGCGCGTTCCCTGCGCCTTGAGCGAGTCGGGCAGCCCCAGCGCGAGCTCGACCACCTCGTGGTCGAGCAACGGCGAGCGGAGCTCGAGCGAGACAGACATCGAGGCGATGTCCGCCTTGAAGAGGAGGTCGCCGGGGAGATACGTGCCCGCGTCGAGGAGCTGGAGGCCGGTGATCCCGGGCGCAGCCGGCGGCCCCAGCAGCGAGGCGGCCGAGCGTGGCGCTCCGATCTCGGCGAGCGCGTCGTCGCTCCAGAGGGTCCGTCGCAGCGAGGCCGGGAAGACCTCGAGCAGCCGGCCGTAGCGCTCAGCTGCGGGTGTTGCGGCGGCTTCGAGGAAGCGCGCGGCGCGGAACACCGGCGAGCGGGGCTCCCTGCGGCCCGCCGGGAGCGCGCGGAGGAGCCGTGCGCCTGCGCGGGGCAGGGCCGGCAGCCGGCCGAGCGCCGCCGCGTAACCGTGTGCCCGGTAGCGTTCGTAGCCCCCAAAGGCCTCGTCGCCGCCGTCGCCCGTGAGCGCGACCGTGACGTGGCGCCGGGCCAGCTCGCAGACGAGGTACGTCGGCAGCGCCGAGGAGTCGCCGAACGGCTCGTCGTAGGACTGCGCGAGCCGGGGCAGGAGCTCGACGGCATCCGGCTCGACGAGGAGCTCTTCGTGCCGCGTGCCGTACCGCTCCGCCACCTGCCGCGCGTAGGCGCGCTCGTCGTAGCGCGCGTCCGGGAAGCCGACCGAGAACGTGCGAACGGGCTCCGTCGAATGCTGGGCCATCGCGGCGACGACGATGCTCGAGTCGATCCCGCCGGAGAGGAGCGCTCCGAGCGGGACGTCGGAGATCAGCCGCTTGCGGACCGCCTCGACGACCGCGGCCCGAACCCGCTCGACCCACTCGTCCTCCGTCAGCTCCAGCCGTCGCGGCTCGAGCCGCCAGTACGGCTCGACGGTCACGGTGCCGCTCTCGAAGACGAGCACGTGGCCGGGCGGCAGGCGGTGGACGCCGCGCAGCGCCGTCTCCGGCCCCGGCACGTACTGGAGCGAGAGGTAGGCGTCGAGCGCCCGCAGGTCGACCTCCCGGTGAAGCTGCGGCAGCCGGAGGAGCGCCTTCAGCTCGGAGGCGAAGGCGAGTGAGCCGTCCGGCAGGAGCGTCCACAGCAGCGGCTTCTTGCCGAGCCGGTCGCGCGCGAGCACGAGCCGCTGCCGCGGGCCGTCCCAGAGCGCGAGCGCGAACATGCCGTGGATCCGCTCGACGAAGTGGGGACCGTACTGCTCGTACAGGTGGGGGATGATCGGCGTGTCGCCGGTTCCGCGCACCCGGTGCCCGTTCGCCGCGAGCTCCTCGCGCAGGGCGGGAAAGTTGTAGAGCTCGCCGTTGAAGATGGCGACGATCTCGCCGCTCTCGCTCTCGACCGGCTGCGAGCCGGTCTCGAGGTCGATCACGCGGAGGCGCCGGCTGCCGAGCGCGCAAGGGCCGAAGATGTCCACCGATCCCTCGTCCGGGCCGCGGTGGACGATGGCCGCGGTCATGGCCGCGACGAGCGCCTCGTCCGGGGCGCCGCGTTGCGATACTAGGCCGCAGATGCCGCACACGATGGGGACACGTTACTGACGGTGGAGGGGCACACGCTCGACGTCTCCGTCGTCCTCGTCCATCTGAACTCCCGCGCTGAGGCCGAGCGGCAGCTCGGGGAGCTGCGATCTCAGCAGGGCGTCGCCCTCGAGCTCGTCGCGGTCGACAACGCCTCGAGCGACAGCACCCCGGACTACCTGGCCGAGCAGCCGGACGTGCGGCTGCTCCGGAACGAGGAGAACGTCTGGCTCTCGCGCGCCTGGGCGCAGGGCGTGCGCGCCACCAGCGCTCCCTACGTTCTCCTGCTGACCTCCGACCTCAGCTTGCCGCAGCCCGACGCCGTGGCCTCTCTGAAGCGCGTCCTCGACGACCACCCCGGGGCCGCGCTCGCCGGCCCCCGGCTGGTGGACGAGCACGGCGTCGACGCGCGCAACGGCGCCTACGCGTTCCCGAGCACGCGCTGGATGGCCGCCGACCTGCTGGGGCTCGCCGGCCTCTTGCGCCGTCGCCAGCGCCCTGCGTCCGTCACCGCGGAGGGCGGGGCCCCGCGCTCCGTGCCGTTCGTGAACGGCGCGTGCATGCTCCTCCGGCGCACGGCGCTCGATGCGATCGGCGGGCTCGACGAGCGCTATCTCCTCTACTGGGAGGAGATAGACCTCGCCCGCCGGCTCCGCGACGCGGGCTTCGACGTGCTGGTCGTCCCTGCGGTGCTCGGCATGCATCCCGGCAAGGGGACACCCATGCTGACGGGCGTACGTCAGATGGCCTGGCGTCACGGCGAGCGGCTGTATTTCCGCGCGCACCATGGTGTCGCCGCCGATCTGCTGATCCGCTCGTTACGGGTCGTCGAGCGGGGCCGGCGCGCCCTCGCGCGGTCGGGAAAGCCGCCCGCCGGCCCGAACGCCTAGGGCTGCCTCAGTCGGCGCATGCTCGCCGCGTGCCGGTGCAGAACGACGACCCCCACGACGATGTACGGCACGAAGTTCACGACGTGTAGGACGACCGCGTAGGAGAGCGCCGGCGAGTCCGGCACTCCATACGCGCCGAGCGCCACAACGGTCGCCGCCTCGAACACGCCGAGGCCCGCAGGCGAAGAGGGGAGAATCGAGGCAAGCCCGATCGCGATCAGCACGAACACTCCGGCCACCGGCGAGAGACCGAGGTCGAACGCGAGCATGGCGACCCAGAACGAAAGACCCAGCACGAGCCACGAGACGGTCGTGAGGACGAAGGCCGCGACGGCGGACCTCCAGCGATGCAGAGCCGCCAGCCCCTGAGTCAGGTTGGTGGCGATCCCATCGAGCCGCTCCTGGCGAACGAACGAGAGGCGCGCGAGGGGCCGGAGCAGCGCGCGGAGCGGCCGGTCGCCCCAGATCACGATGATCGCCATGCCCGCCGCAAGCACCGCTCCGAGCCCGATCGCGAGCGCAGCTGCGGTTGTCAGCCAGGTCACCTCCGGCAGCCACGGGACGAGAACGAACAGGAGGACGAGCAGCGACAGGACGTCGTAGGCGCGCTCGATGACGATCGTGCCGGTGCTCTCTGCCTTCGAGACGCCCGTCTCCTGCCGCAGGGCGACTACGCGCGCGGCCTCGCCCGCGCGGGCGGGCAGGACGTTGTTGAAGAGGTACCCGATCAGGAGTGCCCGAGTGACTGCGCTGAGTGGCGGTCGCGTCTGTGCGACGAAGAGGTAGCGCCAGCGCACCGCGCGGAGCGCGACCGCGAGCACGAGCAGGGCCAGGGAGGGCACGAGCCACCAGCCGTTCGCCTCGCGGATCGCCCGCCACGCCTCAGCAGCGTTGACGTCGCGGACGGCGACGTAGGCAAAGGCGACCGTAACGGCGAGACCGCTCCAGGCGAGCGCCGCGCGGCCGCGCTTCCGCATCAGTCGAAGAGCCGGACGCGGGCGAGCACGTAGATCGCTTTGAAGCCGTCCCGCCAGGTGATCTTCTTCCCCTCGGCGTAGGTGCGGCCGTAGTAGGAGATCGGCAGCTCGTAGATGCGAAGCCCTCGCTTGCAGAGCTTGCCCGTAATCTCTGGCTCTACCGCGAAGCCGGTCTCGCGCAGGTCGAGGCTCGTGAGCACCTCGGTGCGGAACGCCTTGTAGCCGGTCTCCATGTCCGACAGCGTCGTGTTGAAAAGGAGGCCGGTCAGCAACGAGAGAAAGCGGTTGCCGACGAGGTGCCAGAACAGGTACGCCCTCTGCGGACGACCGCCACTCAGGCGTGAGCCGTAGACGACGTCGGCGACGCCGCGCTGGATCGGCTCGATCAGACCCGGCACTTCGGCCGGGTCGTACTCGAGGTCGGCGTCCTGGATGACGGCGATGTCGCCGTCCAGGTGCGGGATGCCGGCCTGGATCGCCGTGCCCTTGCCGCCGTTCTCCTTCCGCACGACCACGACATCGGCCCGCCCGTGTGCCCAGCGCTCGGCGAGCTCACCGGTTCCGTCCGTCGAACCGTCGTCCACGATCACGAGCTGTTTGTCGAGCGACAGCGCCCAGACACGGTCGAGCAGCTCCTCGATCGTGGCCGCCTCGTTGAAGGCGGGGATGAGGAAGGAGACGCGCGAGAGTGTTCCGGTGGCAGTCGCGGGATCTGGCATCGCAGCCGAGTAGGATACGTTTCTCCGTGAGCACGAAACCGGCGCTGACGCCGGATCCACCCGCCACCGAGCCTGCTGCGGGGGGTCCGCCCCCACCTGCCGCGGACTTCCGGGCCGGCAGGCCGTACATCCTGGCGCGCTCCCCGCTCCGCTCGGCGGGGCGCCGGCTCGCGAGTGTCCTGACCCTGGGGGCGATCGACATCTGCGGCGTCGCGCTCGGGCTCTACGGCGGCCTGACGCTGCGCGAGCTGTGGCACGGGCACACCGACATCCTCTGGGGCGTCCTCTGGGACGCCGAGACGGAGTGGCTCCCGTTCCTCTCCCTGATCGCGCTGCTCGTTTTCTGGCAGGCGGGCCTCTACGCGTCGCGCGAGCGCCGGGCCGGCGTCGGCAAGGTGGTCTCGTCGCTGATCGTCGTCGCGCTGATCACGCTCGCCTTCGGCCTCGGCACCGGCTTCGAGTTCTCGACCTACGGCCTCATCCCGATGTCGACCGTGCTTGCTGCTCTCGCCATCGGCACCTTCCGCGCCTCCTACGAGACGTTGACGATCGAGCTCCTGCGGCTCACGGGCGCGCGCCGCCGGGCGGTGCTCGTGGGACACGGCCCAAGCCTTGAGCACCTCCGTGAGTCTCTCGGTGCGGCGCGCGGCGGGATCGACTATGAGTTCATCGGCGCGGTCGCGCCCTCCACCGACGGTGTGCCCCTACCCGTGCTCGGAGGGCTTGGAGAGCTGTCGGCCGTGCTTGCCGGGCGGCCCGTGGACGAGCTGATCCTGAGCGAGGCGGACTTCGACGAGGCCGAGCTGCTCGAGATCGTCGAGGTCGCGCACCGCTACGCCGTCAAGGTGCGGCTCGCGCCGACCACGACGGAGCTGCTCGTCCAGCGCGGCGAGTACGTGCCCGGCCAGGGGGTGCCGCTGTTCGAGCTGCGCCCGCCGGTGTTCGCGGGGGCGGAATGGGCCGTCAAGCGGTCTTTCGACCTGCTCGTCAGCGGCGCCCTGGTTCTCGCCGGGCTGCCGCTCTGGCTCCTGATCGCGGTGGCGATCAAGCTCGATTCCCGCGGCCCCATCTTCTATCGCGACGTCCGGATTGGGCTCGGTGAGCGCGAGTTCGCGATGTTCAAGTTCCGGACGATGGTGGACGGGGCCGATCGGCTGCAGCCCGCGCTTGAGGAGCGCAACGAGGCCGACGGCGCGCTCTTCAAGATCCGCCACGATCCGCGGGTGACGCGCGTCGGGCGGCTGCTGCGAAGAGTCTCCCTCGACGAGCTGCCGCAGGTGCTGAACGTCTTGCGCGGCGAGATGAGCCTCGTCGGGCCGCGTCCGTTGCCGTTGCGCGACTACGCCCTGCTCGAGGACTGGCACCGCAAGCGCTACCTCGTGCTGCCCGGCATGACGGGGCTCTGGCAGATCTCCGGCCGGTCGGGCCTGACCTTCGACGACCTCGTGCGGCTCGACTTCTACTACCTCGACAACTGGTCGATCTGGCTCGACATCTCGATCCTCGTCAAGACGCCCTCCGCCGTCGTCGCGCGGAAGGGCGCTTACTAGGCTGCGTGTTACCGGGGTTCTGCCGCGTCCCTTGATCGGCGACCGATCAGCACTGGCGTGGCGAGAGCTGTCCCGATCAGCAGAGTCGCCACCGTTCGATTCGACGTATTGAACAGGTTGTTCTCCAGCGGCCGGACTGTGATCCAGTAGATCAGTACAAGGCCGACGAACGAAAGCAAGAGCCACGCCAGTGCAAAGGCCGCCGCGGCGAAGTTGCGCCGAAGCGCGGCGACGGCGAGGCCGCCGCCGAACAGCGGCAGCAGAAGTCCCCAACTGCCCGTGTTCGTGAGCTGGTGCAACAACTCTGTCGTGACCGGCTCGACGCGGTACCAGGTGTCCGCCAGGTAAGATCGGTTGAAGAGATTCGAAAGCTCGTAGTCAGGGTGTCGTAGGCCGTTGGTCGTCACGAAGAGACGCCAGGGGAGGACGGCGACAATGACGGCGGCAGCGACGAACACTCCCCGCACCAGCTGTTGCCGCTGCGAACACGTGAGGGCGAGCAGCGGTACGAGAGCGGCTGCCGCGAAGAGCGTACCTTCGGATTTCGTCAGCGCTCCGGCGGCAAGGAAGATCGCAGCCGCCACGAGCAACCAGTCGGCTCGGGTGCTCAGCCATCCCGCGATTGCGGCAATGCCGAGTGCGACGAAGAACGCAAGCGGTATGTCAGCGAAGTTCGTCCCCAGCTGCGCGAAAACGGCGGGCGCGGTGAGGATCGCCAAGATCGTCGTCCCAGCGACCAACGGGTGGGATGCGGGCCGGAGGACGACCCACGCGGCGCCGACGAATCCGAAGGCGAGGAGACCGAGCTGGACGTGCAACAGCACAGGGTCGAATGCTCCGATGGCGCGAAATCCGATCGCCTCCAGCGAGGGCAGCAACAGCGGATGGGTCGGCGCATCGTAGACCGGGTTCGCGAAGACGCGTGCGTCGACTCCGCCAAACTCGTGCAGAGCTCGGGCCTTGGTTGCCCAGATCGCCCAGCCGTCGTATTCGCGGAGCGGGCGAACGAGGTACGCGTGGGTGGCCCTGGTGGCGAGTACGAGCGCAAGCGACAGTGCGATCAGCCCAGTTGCCACCGAGATGCGCTCTACGCGGGCCGGAGATCCCGGCGCGCGACTCAGATGCACTTGGGAGCGCGAATCGAGAAGACGGAGAACGCCACCCAAGGCGGAGGCAACGGCGAGGACAGCCACTTCCACGAGTCCCAGAGGCACCTGAACGAGCTCCAATGCCGCATCAGCTGTTCCGAGTATTGCGATGCCGACCATGAAGGAGAGAGGCCAGCGGTCGCGGAGCTCAGACCACGACCGGGCGATGCGCAAGAGAGGCAGCAATCCCAGCCCGAAGGCGAACACGAACACGTTCAGCAGTATCAGGCGAGCGATGTCGGCGTTCATCGGGCGATTCTCGAGACGAAGAAGAGCTGAAGCCCTGCGCGGTACTGCTCCTCGAACTGAACACCGAGCAAGCCGGGATCGGCTTCCCACGAAAGGACGACGCTTGCGTCCTCGAGCCGGTCGACCTGTGTCGCGGGAAGCAAGTAGTACCTACCGACGGTTGCGACAGCCGTCGGGAGATCAGCAAACTGGCCGAAGCCGCTCTCGAGCACTTGGAAGTAGAACCGATCACCTGACCGCAGATAGGCGCGATAGAAATCGAATACAGCCGCTGGGAGGGGCAAGGCATCGAGAGGGGCATGTTCCCGTTCGATCGCCGTGAGCGCCACGTCACGTGCCCGTTCCCGTCCAAGCCTCGACCAGACGTCTGGGCCATGCACGAATGCCGACGCTCCGGCGAGAGCGATGGCCACCGCCGCTCCGGCGGCGAAGGTGCGGCAATCCCTTGTTTGAACTCCATCGAACAGGCGTGTCATCGGCGCACGTGACCATACTAGGGACGTGAGAGCCTCAAAGATCCTCGCCGTCGCGTCGGCGGTCGACCTCGACTACCGCTACGGCTGCACGCCCGCGTGGTGGCAGCTCTGGAAGGGGCTGTACGAGGCCGGGGCGGACCTCATCGTGACGCCCTACCGCGGGCGGCCGGTCGAGTCGCCCTGGTGGCGGACGGCCCCGAACCCGACCTACCGGGAAG
>CAYGLV010000039.1:0-23682 GCA_964351025.1 uncultured Gaiellales bacterium
AGGCTGGTGAGCCTGCGCCCGCCGGGCTCGTCCAAGCGCTGCTCGCGGCGCAGGCCCGCTCGGGCGGCTGGTCGTGGGCCGCCGGGGCGGCGCCCGACTCGAACGACACCGCGGCGGCGCTCCAGGCCCTGCGGGCGGCGGGCGTCACCGGCGCGCCGGTCCGGAGAGGGATCGCGTTCCTGCGCTCGCTCCAGGCCCGCGACGGCGGCTTCGCGCTGGCGAAGGGTCGGCCGGCCGACGCGCAGTCCACTGCGTGGGCGATTCAGGCGTATCTCGCGGCGGGGCGGAAGCCGCCTGCGGCTGCCGTGCGCTTCCTCGCGGCGCTCCGCCGGCCCGACGGCGGTTACCGCTACTCCGCCGCCTACGCGACGACGCCGGTCTGGGTGACGGCCCAGGTCCTGCCGGCGCTCGCCGGCAAGGCCTTCCCACTCGGCCGCTAGCATCGGCCTGTGCCCGTCGCCTCTCCCGAGCAATACCTCGAGCACCTCAATCCCGCCCAGCGGGAGGCCGTGCTGCACACCGAGGGGCCGCTGCTCGTCGTCGCGGGCGCCGGCTCGGGGAAGACGCGCGTGCTCACGCACCGGGTTGCCCATCTGATCACGGCCTGCGGCGTCCGGCCCTACGAGATCCTCGCGATCACGTTCACGAACAAGGCCGCGGGGGAGATGCGCGAGCGACTCGAGCACATGCTCGGAGAGGTCGCCTCGCAGGCGTGGATCATGACCTTCCACGCCGCCTGCGGTCGCATGCTGCGCCGCGAGGCGCCCCGGCTCGGCTACCGCTCGAACATCACGATCTACGACGACGCCGACCAGGTGCGCGTCGTCAAGGCCGTGCTCGAGGATCTCGGCCGGGACCCAAAGCGCTTCAGCCCGCGCGGCGTGCACGCCCAGATCTCGAACGCAAAGAACCAGCTCGTCACGCCGGACGAGTACCTCGCGCGCGTCTCGAACTTCTACGACCAGACCGTCGCGGAGGTGTACCAGGGCTACCAGAAGCGGCTGCACGCCTCGAACGCGATGGACTTCGACGACATGTTGATGGTCACGGTCCAGGTGCTCGAGCGCTTTCCGGAGGCGCTGGAGCGCTGGCGCAAGGCCTTCCGCTACGTGCTCGTGGACGAGTACCAGGACACGAACCACGCGCAGTACCGGCTGCTTCAGCTGCTCGCGGGCGAGCACCGCAACCTCTGCGTCGTCGGCGATCCCGATCAGTCCATCTACGCCTTCCGCGGCGCCGACATCCGCAACATCATGGAGTTCGAGCACGACTTCGGCGAGACCCTCACGATCCCGCTCGAGCAGAACTACCGCTCCACGAACTCGATCCTGAGCGCCGCCAACGCGGTGATCGAGCACAACCGCGAGCGCAAGCCGAAGCGGCTCTTCTCCGAGCTCGGCGAGGGCGTTCCGGTCGAGGTGCTCGAGGTCGAGGACGAGCACGCCGAGGCGCGTTTCGTCGCCGCGCGGATCGCGGCGCTCGTCGAGGAGGGATTCTCCGGTCGCGAGATCGCCTGCTTCTACCGCACGAACGCGCAGAGTCGCGTGCTCGAGGACGTGCTCGTGCGGCAGGGGGTTCCCTACCAGGTGATCGGCGGCCCGCGCTTCTACGAGCGCGCGGAGATCAGGGACGTCGTCGCGTACCTCCAGGTGCTCGTCAATCCCGACGACGCCGTCTCGCTGGCGCGGATCGTCAACCGGCCGCGGCGCGGGATCGGCGACACGTCGCTCGCGCGCCTCCAGACGCACGCCGACTCGCAGGGGCTGACGCTCTGGGAGGCGATCGGGCGTCCTGAGGAGGCGGGGTTGGGCGCTGCTGCAGTACGGGCCGTGTCCGGCCTCCGGAACCTGCTCGAGTCGCTGATGGCGCTCGCCCAGGAGCAGGCCGTGGACGAGATCGTCGAGACCGTGCTCGCCCGCTCGGGCTACATCGAGGCACTCGAGGTCGAGCGAACGATCGAGGCGCTCGGACGCGTGGAGAACCTGCGCGAGCTCGTCGGTGTCGCACGGGAGCACAAGGAGACCGCCGACGAGCCGACCCTCGCCGGCTTCCTGCAGGGGATCTCGCTCGTCTCCGACCAGGACACGATCCGGGGGGAGAGCTCGCTCGTGACGCTGATGACGCTCCACAACGCGAAGGGGCTCGAGTTCCGCGCGGTCTTCATGATCGGGATGGAGGAGGGGATCTTCCCGCACTCCCGCTCGATCGAGGAGCAGGGGGTCGAGGAGGAGCGGCGCCTCGCCTACGTCGGGATGACGCGAGCGATGGAGCGGCTGACGCTCACGCACGCGCTCGCGCGCTCGCTCTACGGCCGGCGCGACTACAACGCGCCCTCCCGCTTCCTCGACGAGCTGCCCGCCGAGGTCGAGCGCCAGCGGCTGCGACCGGCCGCCTGGTCGGCCTACGGCGCGCCGCGGGAGTCACAGATCGCTCCCCGCGGCGATGTTCCGTCGCTGCAGACCGGCGACTCGGTGCGCCACGGCTCGCTCGGCGAGGGCGTCGTGCTGCGGATCGAGGCCGGCGGTGTCGTCACCGTCCGGTTCGCGGGCGACGGCAGCGAGCGCCGGCTGATGCTCGACTACGCGCCCTTGGAGAAGATCTCGTAAGTGGCGATCGCTGCCCGCCCCTGCAGGCCGACCGACGAGCTGCAGGCCGCCCTCGACGGCATCTTCCACTACTTCGGCGACAGGCCGGACGACGAGTCGCTCGAGCGTTTCGCGCAGCTGCTTCCGGTCGAGCGCATGCACGCTGCACTCGACGGGGAGGAGATCGTCGGCGGCGCAGGCGTCTTCCCGTTCGAGCTGACGGTGCCCGGCGGGCCGCTCGCGTGCGCCGGCGTCACCGTCGTCGGCGTCCTGCCGACCCACCGCCGCCGCGGCGCGCTTGCCGCGATGATGCGCGCTCAGCTCGACGACGTGCACGCCCGCGGCGAGCCGATCGCCGCGCTCTGGGCCTCCGAGGAGACGATCTACGGCCGCTACGGCTACGGCCTTGCCTCGCTCTGCGGCGAGATCGAGCTGTCGCGCACGCATTCGGCGCTCCGCGACGACGCGCCCGCGCGCGGTGCGGTCCGGCTGGTCGGTGAGGACGAGGCGCTCGAGCTGTTCCCGCGGGTCTACGAGGGCGTTCGCCTCTCGACACCCGGCATGCTCTCCCGCTCGCCCGACTGGTGGCGCCTGCGGCGGCTTGCTGACCGGCCGGAGAGCCGGCGCGGGGCCGGGATTCTGGAGCGGGCGCTGCTCGAGCTCGACGGTGTGCCGGCTGGCTATGCGCTCTACCGGCTGAAGCCGAGCTTCGACGCCGGCGTCTCGACAGGCGAGCTGATCGTGCTCGAGGCGATCGCCGGCTCGCCGGAGGCGACTCGGGAGCTCTGGCGCTTCCTGCTCGCGATGGACTGGGTCGCGACGATCAAGGCGGGCCTCCTGCCACCCGACCATCCGCTCTTCCACCTGCTCGCGACGCCACGGCGGCTGCGTTTCCGCGCCGGCGACGCCCTGTGGGTGCGGCTCGTGGACGTCGGCGCCGCCCTCTCCGGGCGGTTGTACGCCGACGGCGCGCCGCTCGTGCTCGATGTGCGCGACGCGTATTGCAGCTGGAACGAGGGCCGTTGGCGGATCGAGGCGGGGGAGGCGGCTCGCACGGACGCCGCGCCCGACCTCTCACTCGATGTCCAAGCGCTCGCCTCGGCGTACCTCGGCGGCTTCACATTCGCCGAGCTGGCGCGAGCGGGGCGGGTCGAGGAGGCCGTGCCGGGAGCCCTGCGCCGAGCCGATACGCTCTTTTCCGGCTGGCCGAAGCCGTGGTGCCCCGAGATCTTCTGATCAGCCTCTGTCTTGACAGGCCTACGGGGCACTGGTAGCCACACCGGCGGCTCTTTTTTGCCCTTTTGCAGGGCTTTCGCTAGGGTCACGCGCTCGTGTCCAGGGCAACGCATATCGCTGCGGCCGTGGTGGCCGCACTCACGCTCGCCGCGCCTGCGTTCGCGCGCCCCAATTTTCCGCGCCCGCTGAGCTTCTCCTTCCCCGTGGCCGGGGTCGTGACAGGACCGTTCGGAGAGTGGCGCGGCGGCCGCCGGCACGACGGCATGGACATCGGAATGCTCCGCTCGACCACCGTCCGCGCGGCCGCGCCGGGAATCGTGCGCCTTGCCGGGTACATGCGCGGCTTCGAGGGCTACGGCCTGATGGTGCTCGTCCAGATCCAGGGCGCGTACGAGATCGTCTACGCGCACCTCTCGAGCGTGCGCGTGGACGAGGGCGACTACGTCGCCGTGGGCGACGTAGTCGGCAAGGCCGGCTGCACGGGCTCGTGCTCGGGAACGCACCTCCACTTCGAGCTGCGCCGCAACGGCGTGGCCGTCGATCCGGCTCGGTTCTTCCGCCTGAGCTAGAATCCGCCGCCCAAGGGCGGTTAGCTCAGTTGGGAGAGCACCAGCTCGACAAGCTGGGGGTCACTGGTTCGAGCCCAGTACCGCCCATCGCGAAAGGCCCGCAAACGCGGGCCTTTCATTTTCAGTTCTGGAGACGACCTGACCGCGCAGCTAACGGACTGCTAATGAACTTGCGAAGCGGCCGGGTCGAAGCGTTCGGCGGCTTCGGTGATCCGTCCGTCGAGGAGGTGCGAGTAGCGCTTGAGGGTGATGAGGGGGCTCGCGTGCCCGGCGACTGCCTGGACGAGTTTGACGTCGGCGCCGGCGGCAACGAGGCGTGAGACGCAGGTGTGCCGGAGGTCGTGGAATCGGTAGCCGGCCTCTGCGAGCCCGGCATTTCGGAGCGCCGGCTGCCAGACGCGCCGGTTGAAGTTCGAAGGTTGTAGCGGTGTACCGCGAGCCGTGCCGAAGATGAGCTCGTTCGGCGCGTCGCGGCCGCGGGTGAGGGCTCGTGCGGCGAGGGCCTCGAGCGCTGCAGCTGCGGTTGGGAACAGCGGCACCGCGCGGACGCCGGCGTCGGTCTTGGGTCGCTTGAGCTCTTGGCGTGAGTACGCGCGCTCGACGCGGATCAGCCTGCGTTCCCGGTCGACGTCGACCCACGTGAGGGCTCGGAGCTCGCCGAAGCGGAGTCCCGTCGCGAGCGCGACGTCGAAGAGGTGCACGAAAAGGAGGTCGGGACCGCCGAGGGAGGGGTCCGTACGCGCAAGCCGGTGGAGCGCGTATCGAATCGCGGCTGTGTGCTCGTGGGGAAGCTCCTTGCCGGCGAACTCCTGCGGTGGTGGCAGGTCTGCCTTGGCGGCGGGGTTGCTGACGATGAGTCCCTGGCGGACGGCGTCCCCGAGCAGCTTCCGCAGCGGCGTGATCGCGTTTCGGACAGTGCCGGCCGCCCTGCCTTCCGCCTCGAGCTCAGCGATCATCTCGTCGACATCGCCTGGCCGGAGGGATGCGAGCGGCTCGCGGCCGAGGCGCGGCAGGACGTAGAGCTCGAGCGAGCGCCGGTACTCCCGGAGCGTCGACGTCGCGAGCCGGCGCCGCTCCGCGCGGCCGTTGCTATCGAGCGAGTAGCTGCCTGGGTCTCGGCGTGCGAGCCAGGCTGCCGCGTACTCGGCGAGCGTGAGCTTCGACGGCTCGCGCCAGGCGCCGGTGGCGAGCTCGCGCATACGCGCGGTTAGGGCGCGCTCGGCGTCGCGCCGGCTCGGCCCGATGGTTTCCCATTTCTGTTTGCCGCCGACGGGGTAGACGATCGCGTAGTTGCCACTGGGGCGTTTGACGATGGAGCCGCGGGCCATGAACGACCACCTCCAACGGGACAAGCCCCCGCCGGAGGGCTAGCTCCGACGAGGGCGAGGCGATTCTAGAGCGGCGCGACCGCTAGCCCGGTCACGGCTCCCATCATGCCAATCGCCACGGACAGGGGTTCCGACGCTCCCGCCCGCGGGCGTTTCCAGCCAGCCGTGCACCTCCTCGAGGTCGAAGAAGAGGCTGCCGCCGATCTTGAAGCAGCCCGGTACCTCGCCTCGGCGGGTGCGCTCGTACAGCCACCGCTTCCACGTTTCCGGCCGCTTGCCCGCCGGCAGTTCGGCTACGAGCTCGTCCAGCGTCAGCAGCCGGCTCGATCCTGGTCGCCCCGCCGGTGCGGGAGCGCGGGCGGCGAGTTCGTCGGCTAGCAGTGGCGCAAGCTCGCGCGCAAGGTGCGTGAGCAATGGCTCCCACAGCTCACCGACTAGGGCAGGTCGGCCCAGAACGTCACCTCGTTTCTTCAGCTGGAGCTTTCGACGCGGCCGGTTCTTCACAGGTGCGCAGGCGTCGGCACAGGCCAGTCACTCAGCTGGTTGTTGCACGAACGCTGCGGCCGGCGAGTGGTCGCCGTTCAACCGACGCGCACCAGAAAGGGCCGTTCGCCGCCGGTGAGCGAACGCGATTGGCTGACCGGCCACTGACACCAGACTGACCGCGCCGGCCCATCCTCACGGCCCATCCTCACGGCCCATCCTCACTCGGCGCTCGTCCCGCGACCGGTCTAAAGCGCGGCCATTTTCGCCTTGATGTATCCGGGACCGGTCCCGATCCCCACCAACTCTCTCTCTCTCTCTCTCTCTCACACACACACACAGGTCGATCACACACAGGTCGATCAATCTCGGACCTGCCTCATCCGCCTTGTGCCTTTCCGCTGCCCCGCCCAGCCGCCGGCACCGCACCCCGGCCGCCAATGATGTTGGGCGGGCGGGGTGCGGGGCAAATCCGGAACGAAGTTCCCGGATTTAGGCGGGTGGGAGGGGCAGCGGCTCGCGGCGCCAGCCGCGAGCCCAGCCGCGAGGTGCAGCGTCCCCGCGGCGAGTCGACGGCAAGCGCAGGACACCGCAGGTGATTATTCGTGTGTGGTGACCGAGGTCGCCGGAGGCGTGGCGTCGGGAGACGCAGGAAGCCGCTCCTCTGCGTCATCAAGACGTCGCATGAGAAGGCTCGCGAACGCGAGGTAGTCGAGCGCCCGGTCCTCTGCCAACTGGTCGAACAAGTCATGTGCCTTCGGATTGAGCACTCCCTGCATGGCGCCCATGAACAGGAGCTTGAACCCCTCCCACAGAGGAGCCAAGAGCGGCCCACCGCCAGCCGAGGAGGTGATCCAACCCATCAAGGAGCCGCCCCGACAGGGGCCGCTCCAGCCGCGTTCGTAGCGGGTACTGTCCTCGGCGCATGCGCATCGAGTCGGACGAGGAGCTCGTCGCGTCGGCTCGCGAGGGCGACGAGCGGTCGTTCGAGGAGCTGGTCTCGCGTCACGCCCGCCGCGTCTACGGCCTCGTCGCCCGTCTCCTCGCGGACAGGACCGCCGCCGAGGACGTCGCCCAGGAGACGTTCGTCCGTGCGTGGCGAGCGCTTCCGTCGTTCCGCGGCGAGGCCCAGTTCTCGACCTGGCTGTACCGGATCGCCGTCAACGAGGCAAACCGGCTGCTCGCCCGCGAGGCGCGGCGCGAGCTCGTGTCCTACGAGGACGTGATGATGCAGGTTCCGGATCTCACCGCCGACACTCCGGCGCGGGCCGAGTCGAGCGAGACCCGCCACCAGATCGAGCTTCTCGTCGCCGAGCTGCCGGGTCACTACCGGGCTGCCGTCGTCCTCCGCGACATCGAGGGGTTGACGAACGAGGAGGCCGCGGACCTTCTCAGTCTGGACGTCCGGAACTTCAAGAGCCGTCTGCACCGGGGGCGGATGGCTCTGCGGCGTAGACTTGAGGAGCTTTCTTCGGAGTGATCGGCAGCCGCGAATCCGTACTCTCGGTCGCCGGGTCCAAGTCGATGTGATGAAACCACGTCTCCGAATCCCATTCGTGCGTGACCCTCGCGCGTGCGAAGAGGTCCGCGCCTTGCTGACGGACTACCTCGACCACGATCTCGATCCCGGTGGCCACCGGCGGGTCGAGTGGCACGTGCGCTTTTGCCCGCGTTGCCGCCGCGTCCTGTCGAACCTGCGCGCGACGATCGACCGTCTCGCTCACCTCGGCGAGCCCACCGTCAGCGATCCTGGGGCCGGCGCCGACGTGGTCGCCCGCATTCAGCGCTCCTGGCGCGATCCCCGCGGGTGACGCGCCGTACGAGGCGCGTGATTCGTATGATCCTGAATCGAGATGAACGACGGCGCCATCCAAGGGACGATGAGGCTTCTGATGCGTCCGTGGATCGGCTCGTGCGCCGAGACGGAGGAGCGCCTCTCGGGCCATCTCGAGAGCGAGCTGGCTCCGCGCGAGGAGCGGCGCGTCCGCCGGCACCTGGCCCACTGCCGCAGGTGCCGCCGCGTGTACGAATCGCTTGCGCGGGCGGTGGAGCACATCCGCTCGCTCGGCCGTGAAGATCTGACTGCGCCGATGCCGTCGGTCGTGGAGGCCGTCACCGAGCGCATCCGGCGCGAGCGCCGGTGAGGCGGGCATCGCGTCTTCCCGCGTGGAGCTGGATCCGCGAGAGCCGAGCCGGCGCCGCCCGTTGATCGAGCGCTTTGACGTCGTCGTCGTCGGAGGCGGAACGGCGGGCTTGACGGCGGCGCTCGCGGCGCGGCACGAGGGCGCCCGCGTGGCGCTCGTCGAGCGCGAGGGGCGCATCGGAGGAGACTGCACCTACTACGCCTGCGTTCCTTCGAAGGCGCTGCTCGCGGTGGCGCAGGTCGTGTTCGACGCCCGCACGCTCGCGGAGGGCGGGGTGCTCGGGGCGCCGCCGACGCTTGATTTCGACGCCGTCAAGGCGCGGCTACAGGGGATCGTCGAGCGCATCGCGCGCGACGAGCGAGACGAGCGTTTTCTCGACCTGGGCATCGCGCTCGTGTACGGCTCCGCCTCGTTCGCGGGCCTGCACGAGCTGCGCGTCGGCGAGTCCGAGATCCACGGTGACCGCTTCGTGATTGCGACCGGCAGCGAGTCGGCTCTCCCGCCCGTCGCCGGACTGGCCGACGTCCCCTACGTCACGAACAGGACGGTGTTCGAGCTGCCCGCGCTGCCCGAGCGACTGCTCGTGCTCGGCGGCGGCTCGGTCGGGCTCGAGCTGGCACAGGCGTTCGCCCGCCTCGGAAGCCGCGTCACCGTCGTCGAGCTGCTCGATCGCCTGCTGCCGAGGGACGAGCCCGAGGCGGGAGTCGTGGTCGAGCGGGCGCTCGCGGCCGAAGGGATCGACCTCCGCCTGGGCGTCACGGCGAAAGCCGTGCGATGGCGCGACGGAGAGATCGAGCTCGTTCTCGCTCAAGGCGACGTGCGCGGCGACGTCCTCCTGGTCGCCACCGGCCGCACCGCGTCCGTCGCGGGGCTTCGACTCGAGGAGGTAGGCGTCACGCTGGAGCGCGGCTACGTTCGCATCGACGAGCGCTGCAGGACGAGCGCCGAGCACGTCTTTGCCGCCGGCGACGTCACCGGCGGGCTTCAGCTCACCCATGTTGCGGCGCACGAGGGGTCGGTCGCGGGACGGAGCGCGGCCGGCAAGAGGGCGAAGCTTGCCGAACGCGTCGTGCCAGGGGTGATCTTCGTCGATCCCGAGGTCGCCCGGGTCGGCCTCACCGAGGACGAGGCCCGCGCTCGCCACGGAGCCCTGAGAACGGTCGTCTTTCCGATGGCACGCGTTGATCGGGCGCGCATCGACGGTGGGGCCGACGGCTTCGTGAAGCTCGTGACCGCGCGGCGGCCGCTGCTCGGCTGGCTCGGCGGCGGGGTCCTCGTGGGCGCGCAGATCGTCGGACCCCGTGCCGGCGAGCTGATCCACGAGTGCGCCCTCGCGATGCAGACGCGGATGTTCGCGGGACGGCTGGCGCAGACGATTCACGCGTACCCCACGATGAGCGTCGCGCTCCAGCAGGCGGCCGGGCGGCTGTTTCCGCTGGGGCGGGCGCTCGTCGAAGGTGAGTGACCGAGGAGCCGTTCGCCCGGCTCGACCGCAGCCGAATCGTTGCCGTGCCGACGCGCATCAAACGAGGTGTCGTACGGCAATCCACGCAAGAGGGAGGCAACGGATGGCAAAGGTTGCGCTGGTCGTCTTCGCAGACAGCGAAGGGCACGAGAACCTGGCGCGGGTCGTCAACGCGATGACGATCGCCAAGGAGTTCAAGGAAGCGGGCGACGAGGTCGCGCTGATCTTCGACGGCGGCGGGACGACCTGGATCCCCCAGCTCGCCTCCGACGAGCACCTCGGCCACCGCCTGTTCGAGTCCGTACGCGACGTGATCGCCGGCGCCTGCCGCTACTGCGCCGGCGCGTTCGGCGTCAAGGAAGGCGTCGAGCAGGCGGGCATCCGACTGCTCGACGACTACGAGCAGCACCCGAGCATCCGCTCGTACGTCGCCGACGGCTACCAGGTGCTGACGTTCTGAGCGATCCTCGCGGCATGAGCCGGTCGATCGGCGACTACGACGCGGCGAGGGCCGCCTGGAGGCCGCTCTCGAAGCCGGCGAGATCCGTCTCGCCGACGATCTTCGTCACGATCCGGTGGTTCCGGTCGAGGAAGAACGTCGTCGGCAGCCCCTGCAGGCCGAGCTTCGCCGCGAGAGCGCCGCTTCTGTCCTCGATGCTCGGATGCTTCCAGCCGAACTCCCGATAGAAGCCCTTCGCGTCGGCGCTCGTGTCCTGAGTGTTGAGGCCCACCACCTGCACCTCCGGGTGCGCGGCGGCGAACGTGGCCAGGTCGCGCGCTTCCGCCCGGCAGCCCGTGCACCACGAGGCCCAGATGTTGACGACGACGGGCGTGCCCGCATAGTCGGCGAGCGACACCTGCCTGCCCGTGACGGGATCGGTGCCCGAGAGTGAGACGGTCGAGCTCGAGGCCGACCGAACCGCCTGCGCGGGGCCGGTGCCGCGCGCGACGAGGACGCCCCCGATGACGGCCGCGACGACGACCGCCGCTGTGGTCGCGATCACGATGCGCCTCCGGCTCCCCGTCGGGTTGGACCTGCTGCGCGGCGCCTGCGGCGCGGTGCGGCGGTTGTCTCGTACCTTCTTCTCGCTCACGCCTTGCCCTCCCGGGTCGGTGGCTGTGACCGGTTGGATGCCGGCCGCGACCGGAACGATTCGCGCGCCTACGCGACGCGCACGTGCGGCGCCGAGCGGGGAGAAGTGGCTGCGGTCGATCCGCTCGAACGCGGGTGAACCGCCGGCCGTCGAAAGCGCATCGAAGGTGACGTGATCCATTTCGGAGTTGCCGGGCTCGTTGCCGCATTCGCGGCCGGCTTCCTTTCGTTTCTGTCGCCGTGCGTGTTGCCGCTTGTGCCGGGCTACCTGTCGCTCGTCTCCGGCGTCGCTGTCGGCGAGATGGAAGCGCAGCCACGACGCGTCGCGACGTCGACCGCGGCGTTCGTCGCCGGCTTCGGCTCGGTCTTCGTCCTCTTCGGGGCCGGCGCCGCCTGGTTCGGCGATGTGCTCCTCACGAACCGGCGCACGCTCGAGATCTTCGCGGGTGTGTTCATCGTGTTCGCCGGACTCATCTACGCCGGCGTGCCGCTCCCGCTCACCCTCCTGCGTGAGAAACGCTTCCACCTGAAGCGCCGCGGCGGCGTCGCCACCCCCGCCGTCGTCGGCGTCGCCTTCGGCGTCGGCTGGACGCCCTGCATCGGACCGACGCTCGCCGCGATCCTTGCGCTTTCGGCCGCCGGCGGAGATGCCGGCGAGGGAGCGATCCTGCTCGGGGTCTACTCGATCGGTCTCGGCATCCCGTTCCTGCTGTTCGGCCTGGGCTTCAACCGGGCACTCAACCTGGTCGCAGCGTTCCAGCGCCACCGCCGCGCCGTCGGGCTCGCGTCGGGATCGCTGCTCGTCGTGTTCGGCGTCCTGCTCGCCTCCGGCTATCTCACACGTCTGACCGCCGGGCTCGTCCGCTTCGGCGGCGTCCAGATCTGATCGGCGCCTGAATCGAATCTTCTGCAAGCCGAAGCGGGTCACAACCGGTTGATGACAGTCAACGATCGAGATTGGAGGATTCGATGACCGCACTAGGAGTGGATTCCGCCGAATGGTCGACCGGGAAGCGGGTCGTCGTGGTCGGTGCCGTCGGTGGCACGATCGGCGGGATGATGCTGGCGATGATCGAGATGCTGTACGGCTGGCTTTCGGACGCGCACACGCTCTGGGACGCCCCGATGGCCATCTGGGCCTGGGTCGGTGGGATCGAGCATTTCGGCAGCCCGGGCAACCACGTCGGGCCGATCATTCTCGGGCTGGGCGGCCACATGATGAACTCGGTGATGATCGGGATCGGGTTCGCCGTGCTGATGGCTGTTCTGCGGCCGCGTGGCGAGATGACGCCGATCATGGTCGGCGTCGTGTATGGCCTCGGCGTCTGGGCCGTGATGCGCTACATCCTCTTGCCGCTGAACGATGGTGAGGAGGACCTCTTCACCACGAGTCTTGTCAGCCCGCAGTGGGTCTGGTGGCTGGGGCACGCCGTGCTCGGCATGACCGCCGGCAGCGCCTACATCGTCGCGCGCCGGGCCGGACTGGTGAGTCGCGAGACGACGTAAGAGCGAACGTGGGAGCGTCCGGCTGATCGCTGCTCAGCGAGTGGGGCGGCTCCGTCACGGGACGAAGACCGAGACGGCGTCCCGTTCTGCCTCGAACACCGCGTCGCAAACGTCGCCGAGGTCTTCCCCGTCGGCCTGGAGCGTCCGCGGAACGTCGGCGTGCACCTCGACCCGGTCGAGGTCGTGACCGGAGAGAACGCCGCGGGCTCCCGCCAGGCCTAGGCCGAAGACGAGACGCGGCGCGAGGCGTGCCACGACGCCGCCGTCGACGCGCACCGGTGCCGCCAGGTCGAGCCCGAGCTCGAAGCTGGCGTGAGGCGACAGCCGGATCGGCATCCGGCCGGCGCAGGTGAACACGGCGCCGTTCGAGACGAATGCCATCGCGGCCCGCCCGAACCCGGCGATCTCGAGCTCGGGCCCGCGACGCGTGAGAAGCCTGCGCGCCACGAACCGCGCAAAAGTCAGATCGCCGCGACGCCGACCGTCGGGCGTCCTGCCGAACGCATCAACGTCCCGAACCGCCTCCGCACCGACGCCCATCCCCGACGCGAAGGCGAATCGCCTCCCGTTGACACGGCCGAGCGAGATCCGCCTCGTGCGGCCGAGCGAGATGCGCCCTGCCGCGGCGACGGGATCGCCGGGGAAGCCGAGCGCCCGCGGGAACACGTTCGTGTGCCCGCCGGGGATGAACCCCACCGGAACCGTGCCCTCGGCGCCGTTCAATACCTCGTTGAAGAGCCCGTCGCCCCCATAGGCGAAGATCGCATCGCCCACTGCAGCCCGGGCGAGCTCGGTCGCGTGGCCGCGCCGCTCGGTGCGCACCGTGGTGATGTCCGCCAATCGGCCAAGCGTCTCCTCGACCGCGCGCAGGCGCTCATCGGTCACCCGATGCGAGCACGGGTTGACGATCAGCGTCGCGCGCACGACGCGAAGTCTAGGGTCGTTTCCTGCTGCTCGGGGTCGTGGGTCAGGACTGAGCTGGGATCGCGACGGGCTGGAGATCGCCGGCCGCCGCCTTCACTCCCTCGGAGAGGGTCGGATGGATGCAGACGCAGTCGAGAAGAGGCGCGAGCGTCCCGGTTCCGTTCATCGCGATCACGCCCTGTGCGAGCAGGTCGGCGCCGTGGTAGGCGAGCACGTGCATGCCGAGCAGCTCGTCGCTTGCGGCGTCGACGACGAACTTGACGAAGCCCTTCGTCTCGCCCATCGCCCGCGCGCGGCCGACTCTGGTCATCTCCTGCTTGCCGACCTTCACCGTGCGTCCCTGTGCCTGTGCCTCCTCGGCGGTGAGGCCGACACTGGCGATCTCCGGGTCGGTGAAGATCGCTCCCGGCACGCGGGTGAGCGAGTAGCGGCGGTGCTCGCCCGCGAGCGCGTTGGCGACCGCGATCCCGGCGGTATAGGTGGCGAAGTGGGTGTGCTGGACGCGGCCGATCACGTCGCCGATCGCGAAGACGCCGGGCGCGCTCGTCCGCAGCTCCTCGTCGATCGCGATCCCCCGCGCGGCGTCGCCTTCGATCCCGGCCACGTCGATGCCGAGCCGTTCGAGGTCGTGCGGCTTGCGGCCCGTGCTGAGAAGGAGCGCGTCGCCTTCGATCGTCCGGCCGTCCTCGAGCTCCACGACGACGACGCCCGCACGCCGCGACACACGGCTCGGAGCGGTTCCGGTGAGGATCTCGAGCCCTTCCTCACGGAGGACCTGCTCGATCGCTCGAGAGATCTCGGGGTCCTGCTTCGGCGCCAGACAGGGGTTGCGCTGCACGATCGTGACCCGGCTGCCGAACCGGTGGAACGCCTGCCCGAATTCGAGCCCCTCGGCTCCGCCCCCGAGCACGATCAGCCGCCCGGGCAGCTCCTCGAGATCCATCACCGTCTCGTTCGTCAGGTACGGCACGTCGTCGAGCCCCGGGATCGCTGGGATGTGCGGCTGGACGCCGGAGGCGACGATCACCCGCTCGCTTGCGAGCTCGCGGTTGTCGACGGCGATCCTGCCGGGCCGCTCGAAGCGCCCCCAGCCACGGATCAGCTCGATCTGCGGGTTTGCCTCCAGGCTTCGCTCGAGGCCTCCGCGCACGGCTGCCACGAGCTCGTTCTTGCGCGCGACGACGCGCGGGAAGTCGACCTCGACCTCGGCGCGGAAGCCGAACTCGGCTCCACGGCGGGCGGTGTGAATCGCTTCGGCGGACCTGACCAGGGCCTTGGTGGGGATGCACCCCACGTTGATTCAGGTGCCGCCGACCGTGCCCGCCTCGACCAGGGCCACCCGGGCGCCGCGGCCCGCCGCTCGGTTGGCGGCGGCGATGCCACCCATGCCCGCGCCGACCACGATCAGGTCGTATTCCTCCGCCATGCGAGTCTCCTCCTCCGATCCGAGCCGGCTCTGCTACATTCGAATTGTCTTATATCAGAGGAAGGACGTACATTGTCGCAGCTTGCTCCATTCCGACTCCCCGAAGCCCCGGTCAGGAACGACCTCGTCGCGAAGTACTTCCGGGGCCTCGGCGACCCGACTCGGCTTCGCATCCTCGAGCTGTTGCGCGAGGAGGACGAGCTCTCGGTCGGCGAGCTTGCCGACCGCCTCGGGCTCGCCCAGCCGAAGGTCTCCAACCATCTCGCGTGTCTGCGCTGGTGCGGCTTCGTCGCCACCCGCCGGGAGCACCGGGTCGTCTACAACCGGATCGCCGACGGCCGCGTCGTCGAGATGCTCGACCTGGCACGCGCCGTGCTCGAGGACAACGCCGAGCACGTTGCGGCCTGCTGCCGGATCGAGGAGTGAGCCGCATGCACGTACCCGCGCCTGCCGGCGAGGCTTCCGTTCCCGCCGAGGCGGAGGCGACCGCGGCCGACGGCCCGCTGGTGGAGATCCTCACGTTCGATGGTTGCCCCAACCACGAGCCCGCAATCGCGCTCGTCGAGCGTGTCGGCCGCGAGCTCGGCGTGCGGCCCGAGATCCGACTCGTCGACGTTCCCGATCAAGAGACGGCGCAGCGGCTTCGCTTCCTCGGCTCGCCGACGATTCTGGTCGGCGGCCGGGACGTCGACCCCCAGGCGACCGAGCGCAGCGACTACGCGCTCTCCTGCCGCATGTTCCAGACGGACGAGGGGCTTGCCGGCCAGCCGGACGAGCGCTGGGTTCGCGAGGCGCTGCTGCGCGAGTCGGGGTGACCTCTCCCCACCGGCCGCGGCGCGATCGTCGCCCGTTCAATCGAGCAGCTCCCGTACCTTGCGGGCTCAGTGGGCCCGCTTGCGCAGCTGGCGCTCGCGGAGGTCGTCGCGCTCCCAGCGGAAGCCGAGATCGACGATCGTGCCCGCCGGATGGGGCCGTGCCGCTTCGGCCAGGCAGGCGCGTAGCACTGCGCGGTGCGTGGCCTCGTCGCCGACCGCGCCCAGTGTGAGCCCGAAGGGGTGCTCGACCAGGCAGGCGAGCGAGGGCTTGACGAGCTCGCTGATCTCTCGCACCTGGCTGATCGAGACGGTGGCGAGGCCGTGCTGGTCGAGGATGCGTTGGAGCAGTCCCACGGACTGCTGGCAGACCGGTCAGGAGGGGACGAGCAGGACGAGGTCGACGGCATCGGCGAGCAGCTTGGCTGTGACCTCCGGGCCGGTCTGCCGGAGCAGCGGTTCCGCCTCGGGGATGTAGCCCATGAACGAGAAGGCGCGAGGCGCGAGCTCGCCGATCTCGCCTTCCGCCGCGAGCCGGCGCAGCAGCGCGAGGGGGAAGACGACGTCCGGGTCCTCGTCTGCGCGGCGGGTGTCGTAGCCGACGTGGGCGAAGCGAAGTTCCCGTGCGTCCGCGGGCAGTTCGCGGTAGCTGCTGTCGCCGCCCTTGCCGAGGTCGAACGCCGGCTGGTCCGGCAGGTGCGCGCCGGCGGTTGCGACCAGCGCGATCCGCGAGCGCTTGAGCGGGCGCTCCAGTCGGCGGCGCGGCGAGGGCTCCTCGAACGTCGTCCAGTCGAACGGCGCGTAGACCCGCTGGCGCACGTAGTCGTACTCGACCTGCGCAAAACCGCGGTAGCGCCCCATCGAACGGACCCTAGCCGCGCGCGAGGTGGCGCGTGACGCGGACGCGTGTCCCGCACGCTGTCGAGCACCAGTGTCGGCGCGAGTTGCCGGTCAGGAAGAAGAAGGGGCCAGGACCACCCGCGTCCGGCGGAGCGGCTACCGCTCGACGAGTCGCGTGAGCACGTCGTCGAGGGCGAGCATGGCGACCCGCGCTCCGACGTCCGAGAACCCGTACGGCAGCAGGAGCTGATCGGCGTGGATCATGCTGCCGCACGAGTAGACGACGTTGGGCACGTACCCGTCACGCTCGTCCTCGATGGGAAGCAGCAGCGGCTCGTCCAGATGGCCGAGGACCCGGCAGGGATCTTCGGCGTCGAGGAGGATCGCTCCGAGCGCGTATTGCCGCAGCGGGCCCACTCCGTGTGTGATCACCAGCCAGCCGGCCTCGGTCTCCAGAGGCGACCCGCAGTTGCCGATCTGCACGAGCTCCCAGGGACGGCAGGGGATCTGGATCCTTTCGACGGTGTCGCGCCAGGAGCGCACGTCGTCCGAGAGCATGAGGTAGTTGCTCTCGTTGTCGTGGCGACAGAGCGCGGCGTAGCGGCCGCCGATCATGCGAGGGAACAGTGCGATGCCCTTGTTGTGGGAACACTTCCCGGTGAGCGTCGCTATCCGGAACGAGAGGAAGTCTCGCGTCTCGATCAGCTGCGGCAGGATCTGGAAGCCGTCGAACGCGGTGTAGGTGGCGTAGTAGTGGACGGAGCCGTCGTCGTGGGTGAAGCGCACGAAGCGTGCATCCTCCATGCCGTGGCTCTCGTTGGGCCCTGCCGGGAAGATCACGCGTTCCGCCAGCTCCGATTCCTCGGCGAACGTCAGCTCGTAGTTCGAGGCGGCCAGGGACCGGATCGTGCTGACGGTCTGGCAGGACATCGATCGATCCACCCCCTGCCGGTCGAGATCGAGGACGGCGGCATCGAGCTGGTCGCACGTGAAGTGCGGGGGCAGCGGGTCGAGGATGAGACCGGAGATCTCGTTCGAGGTCCCCAACTCGGCGAGCTTCGCCGAGTAGACGTGCTTGTCGTAGACGGGCGCGCGGCGGCTACCGGTGGCCGCGTAGCCGCTCGGCTCGTCGATCGTGACGTTCAGGTTCGCGTCGATCACGCCGGAACGGAACTCGATCGAGGAGACGTGCCCCTCGCCGACCGCGCGCAGGCTCATGACGAACCGCTGTCCCCCGGGATCGAGACCGGACTGGTCCGGCGCCGGAACGAGTGAAGGGTTGCCGAGGGCGGCCGACTCGATTGAGTACTCGTGCGTGAAGTACGCACCTATCAGCTGCCGGCGCTCCTGACTGATCTCGGCGGGAAGGGCGATCCTGTCGGCCACTGCGCCGAAGTTGCCCTCGAGCGTGCCGCTTAGGTCGGCGTGCCGATCGGCGAAGCCCTGGTACGACGCCTCGAGCGTTGATGCGAGCTCGTCGTCCGGCATGCCCAGAATCCGGTCGACGATCAGCTCGATTCGTGACCGCCCGTCCGGGAAGATCTGGTCTCCGGGTACGAAGAGCCTGGCGATCACACGGCTCGAGTCGGGAAGGAACCGGACGTCGGTCCGCGTGATGGGAATCGGGTTCATGCCGTCGTCCTCCTACTTCAGTGGCTCCACCGAAGCGCTCCTGCGCCGCGGCCGTACGTCTGCCTGCTCGTCGGTCGATGGGAACAGCGACTGACTCACTGCGTCGTCGGACCCTCGCAACGCCCAAGGGATTCACCCGCCCGCACGGTCACTCAGGCACCGACCCGGCCGAGAGGATCCGCCCTCTCTCAGCTGCGAGAGCGAACAGCCGTCTTCGGGAGCCTGAATCGCGGCCGGCGAGCACGCCATCCAAGGAGTAAGGACATGAACCCAAGCGAAAAGGAGTGCAACCTTGAGCAAAGTCGTTTCCGAAAGCATCACCGTACACGGCTCTCCCGACACGGTCTGGGCGATCGCCGGCGACCCGGGCGCGATCGGCGGGTGGGTACCGGCACTCGCCGAGTCGAGCTTCAGCGACGGCGAACGTGTCTGCACGACCGGCGACGGTGCGGAGATCCGCGAGCGGATCCTCGCCCATTCCGACGCCGAACGCTCCTACACCTACGAGATCGTCGCTTCGCCGCTGCCACTGCGCTCGTATCGGTCGACGCTCGCGGTACACGGGCACGGCGACCACAGCCACGTGAGCTGGGAGGCGCAGTTCGAGGCGCTGGAGGAGGAGCAGGAGCCCGAGCTCGAGGCGATGTTCACCGGGCTCTACCGTGAGGGCCTCGCGTCGTTGCGCGACCGGGTCGAAGGTGCGGCCGTAGCCTGATCAACCGGCGTGGCGGGCGCGGGCGGCGGCCCGCGCCCGCTCCGTCCACAGCTCCTCCGCCCTCGCGAACTCAGCGATCGCCCTCGGACCGTTCCGCTCGAGGCCTCGACTGAACGCCTCGCCGTCCTTTCTGCGTACCTCGAGCTGCTCCGTGTGGAAGGGTGCGTGTCGAAGGTCGATCGGCTGCGCTTGGAACCGCTGCAAGAACTCGCCGATGCGGGCGGCAGACGTCCACATCGCCTTGTAGAGGATGACGCCGCCCCGTCCGAGCACCCATGACATGTTCGGCAGCGCCCCGTACGCTGTGTGAACGGGACCACTGAGGTCGTCAACGAGGATCGGCCGCACGATGCCGATCTCATCGCGCAGGCGGGCGGCCGCAGCGAGCTTCTCGTCGAAACTCGCGTGGGCAGCGAGGTGCTCGCCCGGATGCGCCTCCCGGGTGTAGACGAAGTACCAATCCCACTCGGGATGCTGCGGCGCCAGCTGGTCGAGCAGAGGACCCTCCGCGCTGCAGTACGGTCAGGTAAAAGAGCCGAACTCGAGCACGACGCCGCGCCGCCGCCACAACTCGGAGAGGCGCACGTGCGAGCCGTCGAGCGCGGTCAGGTCACCGTCGGGAGCCCGCCCGCCCGCGTGGAGCACGTTCGGGAACCGGCCGAACTCCCCTTCGTCTTCGCCGGTCTCGACGTACACGTCGAACTGCTCGTAGTTGTACGCGCCCATCGGTGTACGTTAGCGTCAGCGGCTCCACGGAGCCGGTTCAGTCGCTCTGCCCTTGCGGATCCGCTTGTCGGCGGGCCCCAGCAGGCCCCGCCGCGAGGGATCGCCTCCGAACGTGAGCCAGACCACGTTGCCGGTCGTCGCGGGCTCGGACGAGCAGCAACGTTTCGGTGGACTGCGGCTTTCGGCGTTCGGGAGGACAGGCTGAATCCCGCTTCGGCCCCGTCGGGTCATAGAGAGGCAAGGCAATCGACCCAAGGAGGGCATGATGAACGACCTCGACCGCGAGGCGACTGCAAGGCAGAAGGTCGCATACGCGCTGCTCGGTCTCGTCACGATGGGCTGGATGGCGGGGCTCGTATTGGGCTTCGCCGCCGCCAACGATTCCGGCGGGAGCTTCGTCGAGACGACGCCGCAGTGGCTCGTCCCGGCGCTACAGGGCGTGATCGGTGTGGCGATCCTGTCGGTCGCAGTCGTGCTGACCGCGATCATCAACCGCATCCGCATCCGCGCCCATGTCCTGAGCGAGGCGCTTCCGAGCCTGCTCACCAAGTAGGAACTAAAAAGGAGATCATCGCAATGACCACAGCAACCGTTTCCCACGTCGGCCGTGACCTCGCCATCGCGCGCGAGGACGAAGGCTTCGACATGCCCGCAATGGCGCGCCGGGTGTGGCGCCCGATGCTCGCGATGGGCCTAATGGCCGTCGCCGCCGGCGTCGCCGCCGGCGGCGTACAGGCGAGCGCCGATCAGCCCCTGCACGTCTCCCAGGTCGCAGCCTGGAACCCGGGTGTGCTCTTCCTCGGCATCGGCTTCCTGCTCGCAGGCGTCACCTTCCTGCTCGCGACGATCCTCGGCGAGCTGCGTGACGGAGGCGCGACCGTGCAGTCGGCGCTTGGCGAGAAGGCTCTCATCCTGAAGCGGCCGCTCACCGGCAAGGCGTTCCCGGCAGCGATGATGATGGGCCTGATGACGCTGATGGCCACGCTCGTGATCGGCTTCGTGCAGGCCGCGAAGCTCGACACCGATCCGGCGGGCGCCGCCGACATCGGCGCCTGGGTGGGACCGCTGCGCTTCGCCGGGCTCGCGCTCCTCTTCACCGGCATCTCGCTGGCACTCGTGACGATTGTGAGCGCCCTTCGCTTCCAGGCGTCGCGGATCCGGCAGATCGCCGACGAACGCTCCGCGTAGACCGGGCGCGTGTCCTCCCTCGACGGCCGCCTCGTCTCCGAGGCGGCCGTCACCCGTTCTCCAGGCCCCGGCAGACGCTCCGCCGAGCGAATCTTTCTGACAGCGCGCGGGTCGAACGAGCAGACGTCGAAACCCGCAACCGAAGAGGAGCCATCATGAAACAGGCAGTCTGGAACGGCGAAGTCATTGCAGAGAGCGACGACACGGTCGTCGTGGAGGGCAACCACTACTTCCCCGCGGAGTCGGTGCGAAGCGAGTTCCTGGTCGAGAGCGACAAGCACACGGTGTGCCCCTGGAAGGGCGCTGCGAGCTACTACTCGATCGAGGTGGACGGGGAGCGCAACAGGGATGCGGCCTGGTACTACCCCGCGCCGAGCTCCGCAGCCCGGCGGATCAGCGGCCGCATTGCGTTCTACCACGGCGTCAAGGTCATCGACGATCGCAGCGGCGACGCCGATGGGGCGGGGCTGCTGAGCCGCCTGATCGGCGTCTTCTCACGCTAGGCGCAGTGGCGGCGTCCGATCCGGGCGTGCGGCCGTGCCGTCATCTACGCGGTGGGTTCGTCGATGAATTCGCCCACGTCCGCGCCGTCACCGCTGTTGAGCGCGTTCACCAGCTCGCGCGCGGCCGCCGCCGACGCGGGGAGACGCTGGATGACGCTGCCGTCGCGATCGACGATTACGACGGCATACCGCCACGGGCCGCATCCCCCACCGATCATCGCCGTCGCGAGCCCGGCGAGCGAGAAGTGACGGGTGACCGCCGCCCGAGGGAAGGGCTCCCGGCGCGTGAGTGGCTGGAGGAGGCCGCGCCGGTCGAGCCGCGCGAGATCGGACGCGCCGCCCACAGCCGTTCCGTCCACCGTGATCTGCGGCACCGTCGGGCGACCGGTCAAATCCACGAGCTCGCGGCGGAAGCGAGGCCTGCCGTCGCCGCTGATCTCGGTGAAGGCGATCCCGCGGCGCCGAAGCAGATTCCGTGTGCGCGCGCAGTGAAGACAGCCGGAGAGCGTGTAGACCTCGACGACCGCCGTCTGCTCGGAGCTCACAGGCTCCGACCCTGCATCGGGGCGGCGGAGCCGCTGCCCCGCACGGCGGCTGCGATGCGCACGCGGTACGCCGATCCTGTTCCCATGCCTCGTTGGACGCAAGGAAGCGATGCAGCGATTCGCCCGAGCGTACTCGGCCCCATCCGGCCGGCTCGTCCGCGCCCTCAGGCGCCACCAGGCGTCAACCGGAGGCAAGACGAATGAGGGAGGACAGCACCAAGCTCCCACGGGGGCCGAGGACACCGGGTTGGATCCAAACGCTGCGCCTGACGCGGGATCCCGTCGGAGCCCTGCATGCCTGGGCGCGCCGCTACGGGCACTGCTTCACGCTCTCGATCCTGCCCGTCGGCAGGCTCGTCGTCGTCACCGACCCCGCGGCGCTCAAGGAGCTCTTCAGCGGCGACCCGACTGTCTTCCGCGCCGGCGAAGCCACAGCCAGGCTTCTCCCCATCCTCGGTGCCGGCTCGATCCTCTGCACTGACGGCGAGGAGCACTTGCGCCGCCGGCGGCAGCTGCTGCCCGTGTTCCATGGCGAGGGGCTGGCCGGTCATACCACGTGGATCGCCGAGCTCGCCGAGCGCGAGAGCGACCGGTGGCCGCTCGGCCGTCCCGTCCAGCTTTTGCCGCGCATGCGCTCGATCGCCTTCGAGGTGATCTCCCGCCTCGTGCTCGGCCCCCTTGAGCAGCCGCGTGTCGACGAGTTGCACGCGCGCCTGGGCCGCATGCTCTCGGGCGCCTCGATCCTCGCCTCGTGGCACCCTTGGCCGGTGCCGGGCCTCGAGCCGCGCGGACCGTGGAAACGGATCGAGCGGCGGCGCTCAGCGGTCGACGAGCTGCTCCTGGAGGAGATCCGGCGGCGCCGCGCCCGCTCTGACGTCTCTGAGCGAGACGCGCTTTCAGTGCTGGCCGGAGGAGCGAAGGACGCTCCCGCCCCGAGCGACGGGGATCTCTGCGACGAGCTGCGCTCGCTCCTGATCGTCGGCCACGAGACGACGGCTGCCGCGCTCGCCTGGGCGCTGACCGAGCTGGCGCGCGCCCCGGCGGTCGTCGAGCGGGTCCTCGGGGAGCCCGCGGATGGTGACCATCGCTACCTGGAGGCGGTGATCGAGGAGACGCTGCGTCTGCGCGCCCCGGTCGTCGACGCCGTGCGACTGCTTGCAGAGCCGGTCGAGCTGAACGGGCTCGCCCTGCCGGCGGGCACGGTCGTCATGGCCGCCCTGCCGCTCGTTCACCGCCGCCCCGATCTCTTCGCGGAGCCCGATTCCTTCCGGCCCGAGCGCTTCCTTGCGGGGCGGCCCGAGCCCTACTCGTTTGTCCCGTTCGGCGGCGGCGTTCGCCGCTGTCTGGGGGCGCCCCTGGCCATGCTCGAGCTGAGAGCGGTCCTGCCCGTGATCCTCCAGCGGTTCCGCCTTCGCCCGGCCCGGCCGGACGCGGAGCGGGCGAGGCTCTACGGGACGGCGATCGTTCCCGCCCGGGGCGCCGAGGTGATCCTCGAGCGGCGATCAGTCGAACCGGGTCGGACGGCGTCGATCGAATCCGTAGGCACCGGGCCGAGGTCAGATCGCTAACACGATCGGGAGGTGAACACGATGAGAACGGTGACCGATACAGCCAGGCGAGACGAGGCACGAAACGTGCGCGCCTGGCGCTTCTGTGCTCTCCGCCGCGCCGGCTACCCGCAGCGTGCTGCCGCCGAGCTGGCGGGCATGCGTGACGTTGACCTCCACAAGGCCCTCGACCTGCGCGCGTCCGGTTGCCGGGTCGAGACCGCGTTGGCGATCCTGCGCTGAGCTGGAGCCGGGGTACGCGCTGGACGGGCGGTACCCGCGTTGCCGCTTCGAGCGGTAGAGTCGTGCTCCGAACGTGCTTGCGGAGCCTGATGAGCAGCTCGTCGCGTCGGCCCGCGAGGGCGACGAGCGGGCCTTCGAGGAGCTCGTCTCCCGTCACGCCCGTCGCGTCTAC
>CAYGLV010000040.1:0-17184 GCA_964351025.1 uncultured Gaiellales bacterium
TCGGTATCGCGGTCGGCATTGCGATCGCCGCGGTGGTTAAGCAGGCCACCTTGGAAATTGAGATCAACCAGGCGATCGACCGCGGCTGGCTCGAGCGCGGGCAGGACCGCTACGCGATCAAGCCGATCCAGAAGCGGGCATGGGTGCCGGCCGAGCTGGAAGTCGCGGCGAACGAGGCGTCGGCCGCGGCGCGCGGGGCGGCCCGGGCACGCGATGAGCTCGTCGCGCGGGCACTCGGGGCACGCGACCGGCTCGTCGCCCTCGAGCGCTCGCTCGCAGAGCGCGAAGGCATCCCGCCCGCCGCCCGCGCGCTCGCCGAGGACGGGGAGCGGCTGGCCCTCTCGCTGCTCGAGGTCGAGCCAGGCGCCGAGCGGGCCGTGGCTGCCGCGCTCGGCTCGCGCGCCTCCGCTGTGCTCGCCGACGACGCCAGCGACGGCCTGTCGCTGCTGCGGCGTGCACGGGATGCGGGCCTCGGCAGCCTGACCGTGCTCGCGGGCCGCGATCCGGCCGAGCTCGTAGCGGCGATGCCGGTCGTTCCGCTCGCCGAGCTGCTGGCGTCGGAGATCCCTTCCGTGACGGAGGAGGGCTTCGGCTACGACCCGCAACGCGGCGAGCTGTGGTTCGCCGGCGAGACGGCCGAGGCCGTGCTGCTCGAGCTCGATGCGAGGCGGCGGGCGCTCGCGGCCGAGGCGCACGAGCTGGAGGCGCAGGCCAAGGCCGCCCAGGGTGCGGCCGAGGCGGCCGCTGAGAGCGCCACGGTCGCGGAGGCTGTGTACGCCGAGGTTGCGCACCTCCGGGACGCGCGCGCGGCCGATCCGGCGTTGCTCGCCCGTCTTGCCGGCTGCGCCGAGCGGCTCGACGAGGCGCTCTCCTTCGCGGCGGCGGCAGCTGCGCGCCTGGAGGCGCCGCTGCGCGAGCGCGCCGAGTCGGGGTCGGAGCGCACGGCCCTGCTCGGAGCCGAGCTGCGCCGGCTGGGGAGCGAGGAGGCGGATGCCACGCGCGAGCTCACGGAGGCGCGTGCGCGGGCCTCCCGGGCCGATGTGCTTCGCGCCCGGCTCGGCGGCGGGACGGGCGAAGCCGTCGCGGCCGATCCCGGCGCGGACCGCGAGACGGTCGAGCGCGAGGCGCAAGACCTGCTCGCGGAGGCGGAACGTGCCGCGGCGGTGGCGGAAGAGACGTCGGAGCGGGCACGTGCAGCCGGTGCCGCGCTCGTCGAGCGCGCGCCCCACCGTGCGCGGCTCGACGCCGATCTGCTGCGCCGGCTCCAGTCCGGGGCCGAGCGGCTCGGCGAGGCGCTCGAGGGGGCCGCAGGGGTGTGTGCGCGGCTGGAGGCGCCGCTGCGGGCGCGCGTGGACGCCGGTGCGAGCCGGGCGGGCGACCTCGGGGGCGAGCTGCGCCGGCTCGGCGCAGCGGAGGTCGGGCTGCGACAGGCGGTCGAGGAGGCCGCCCAGCGGACGACCGAGATCGAGGTCGAGCTGACGCGGATCGAGGCCGAGGCGGCCGAGGCCGAGCGCCGCCTTACCGACGCCGGCGCCGAGCCCGCCGAGGGCGGCGACCGTGAGGAGCTCGCCGCGCGCGTGGAGCGGCTCGAGCGGCGGCGGATCGAGCTCGGCCAGGTGAACCCGCTCGCAAAGGAGGAGTACGAGCACGAGAAAGTGCGGCTGGAGGCGCTCGCGACCCAGCGGCGGGACGTCGAGGCAAGCCTCGCCGAGCTCGAGAAGCTGCGTGCCGAGCTCGCCGAGACGGTCGAGCGCCGGTTCGCCGAGACGTACGCGGCCGTCGAAGCGCACTTCGAGGAGGTGGCAGCGACGCTCTTCCCGGGCGGCGAGGGCCGGCTGCGGCTGGTCGAGGCCGAAGAGGAGGGGGACGAGGCCGGCGTCGAGGTCGAGCTCCGGCCGGCCGGCAAGAAGATCACCCGGCTCTCGCTCCTCTCAGGCGGCGAGAAGGCGCTCGGTGCGATCGCCTTCCTGTTCGCGCTCTTCCTCGCCCGGCCGTGCCCGTTCTACCTGCTCGACGAGGTCGAGGCCGCGCTCGACGACGCGAACATCGCCCGCTTCGTCGAGCTGCTGCGGCGGTACGCCGACCGTGCACAGTTCATCGTCATCACCCACCAGAAGAGGACGATGGAGGCCGCCGATACGCTCTACGGCGTGACGATGGGCGCCGACGGGATCTCGCAGGTCGTCTCGCGGCGTTTGCCCCGCGAGCACGTTCTCGCCTCGACGGCGTGACTCGGACCTGGGCGGAGCTCTTCGGGGATGCCGAGGGCGCGCCGGAGGAGGACGAGGAGGCGGCCGGGCTCTTCAGCCGCCTGCGCGACTCGCTCGGCAAGAGCCGGCGCGCGCTCACCGCCCAGCTCGCCGCCGCCGCGTTCGACCCGACCGACGACGCGGCCTGGGAGCGGCTCGAGGAGGCCCTGATCGCGGGCGACGTGGGTGTGTGCGCGACAGCGGAGCTCGTGCGCCGCCTGGAGGCCCGTGGCGAGCTCGGCGATCTCACCGAGGCCCTGGTCGAGGAGCTCGCGGACATGCTCGGCGAGCCGCCGTCGCTCGATCTCTCCGCCAGTCCCACCGTGATCCTCGTCGTCGGCGTCAACGGCACCGGCAAGACGACGACGATCGGCAAGCTCGCGCTCAGGCTGCGGGAACATGGCCGCTCGGTGCTCGTCGGAGCCGCGGACACCTTTCGCGCGGCCGCCGAGGAGCAGCTCGAGATCTGGGCGCAGCGCTCGGGGGCGGACTTCGTCGGCGCGGCGCGCGGCGCCGATCCGGCCTCGGTGGCCTTCGATGCGGTCGAGGCTGCCCGAGCCCGCGGGACGGATGTCGCGATCGTGGACACCGCGGGCCGCCTGCACACGCAGTCGAACCTGATGGAGGAGCTCGCAAAGGTGCGCCGCGTGATCGCGGCCAGGCTCGAGGGCGCCCCGCACGAGACGCTGCTCGTGGTGGATGCGACGACCGGCCAGAACGGGCTCCAGCAGGCGCGCCTCTTCGGCGAAGCAGCGGGCGTCACCGGGGTTGCGCTGACGAAGCTCGACGGCTCGGCCAAGGGCGGGATCGCGGTCGCGATCGCCTGGGAGCTCGGTCTGCCGGTGAAGCTTGTCGGCGTCGGCGAAGGGGTGGACGACCTGCGGCCCTTCGACGCGCACGACTTCGCGCGCGCGCTCGTCTCCGGCTAGACGACGGTTACGCCGGGAGGAGGGCGCGCAGCGCGCGCGCGGCGGCCTCAGGATCCTCGGCGTCGCGGATCGCACGCAGGATGCAGAGTCTCGTCGCGCCGGCTTCGATGACCGCGGGCGCCCGTTCGAGGTCGATGCCGCCGATCGCAAACCACGGTACGCGCGCACCCGCGGCCGCATACCGGGCGTAGTCCAGCCCGGCCGCAGGGCGGCCCTCCTTCGTCGGCGTCGCCCACACCGGTCCAACCCCGATGTAGTCGGCGCCTTCGGCTGCGTCCAGCTCCGCGGGCGCGTGCGTCGACAGGCCGACGAGCAGCTCGGGGCCGACAATGGCGCGCGCGGCGGCGACCGGCATGTCGTCCTGGCCGACATGAACGCCGTCCGCGCCCGTCCGAACGGCGAGGTCGGGGCGGTCGTTGAGGACGAAGAGGGCGCCGTGCTCGTTGCAGAGCCGCCGGAATACCTCGGCCGCAGCGAGGATCTCAGCATCGCCGGCATCCTTGTCCCGCAGCTGGATGACCTCCACGCCGCCGCGCAGGGCGGCGGCAAGGAGCGGCCCAGGGTCGCGGCCGCGCGGCCGCGCCTCGAGACAGAGATAGAGGCGGGCCCGCGCCAGCCGGTCGCGTCGCTCGATGCCGGTTGCGGCCACGGGCCTAGCGTAGCTCGCTAGGATTCCTTTGGAACGGGAGTCCCGACCAACGGGGCTGAGAGGGCGGCTGACGCGCCGCCGACCGTCACGACCTGATCCGGGTAATGCCGGCGCAGGGAGGTGCGCAGGACATGATGATCGTGCTCAACGGCGAGCCGCGCGAGGCCCTCACGGGCATGACGCTGGCCGCGCTGATCGCCGCGGAAGGCATCGAGCCGGAGCGGCGCGGGATCGCCGTCGCGCTGGACGGCGAGGTCGTGCCGCGGAGCGCGTGGGAGACAGCGCTCCTCGCCGAAGGGGCACGGATCGAGGTACTTCAAGCGGTGGCGGGCGGATGAGCACCCCGTTCGAGCTCGCCGGCAGGGCGTGGCGCTCACGCCTGATCCTCGGCACGGGTGGCTTCGGCTCGCTCGACGCGATGGAGCGCGCGCTCGTCGCCTCGGGCACGGAAGTCGTCACGGTCGCTCTGCGCCGCATCAAGCCGGGTGCCGACTCGCCGCTCGAGCTGATCGAGCGGCTCGGGCTGACGGTGCTCCCGAACACCGCGGGCTGCTACACGGCGCACGACGCCGTGCAGACGGCCCGGCTCGCGCGCGAGGCGCTCGCGACCGACTGGATCAAGCTGGAGGTGATCGGCGACGAGCGCACGCTGCTCCCCGACCCGGTCGGGCTGCTCGAAGCGACCGAGACGCTCGTGGGCGAAGGCTTCACCGTCCTGCCGTACACGAGCGACGACCCGATCCTCGCCCGGCGGCTGGAGGCTCTCGGCTGCGCCGCGGTGATGCCGCTGGGCGCGCCGATCGGCTCTGGCGGCGGCATCCGCAACCCGGCCAACATCGCACTGATCGTCGAGGGGGTGGGGGTGCCCGTGATCCTCGACGCTGGGATCGGCACCGCCTCCGACGCCGCGCTCGCCATGGAGCTCGGCTGCGCCGGTGTCCTGCTCGCAAGCGCTGTCTCCCGTGCCGAGGACCCGGAGGCGATGGCCCACGCGATGCGGCTTGCCGTGGAGGCCGGTTACCTCGCGCATGCGGCAGGCCGGATTCCGCGCAAGCTGCACGCCAAGGCCTCGACTCCGTTCGAGGGAGCCCCAAGCCTGTGAATCCGTAACTGCCCGCCGCCTACCTCGGGACGATCACCGTGCGGTATTCGGTCACCTGCGGATTCGAGATCACCACCTGCTGGCGAACGATGTCGAACAGCGTACCCGCGGCGAACTGCTCGATCGCCTGCCTCGCCGCGTCTTCCAGCGCAGCGTCCATGCTGGTACCGGACGTCCCGGTGAACGCGGGAATATGACCGTACTCGGACCTGTCCATCTCTCCTCCTCGCTCGTGTCGCGGCGACGATACTCCCCTCAGGCGGGCGGCGACAACAAGCGGGTTCCGGTACCGATGATCTGACGAGGGTCCAGACCGCGGCCCTCTCCCCGCAGGACCAAGAACGCCTCCTCGCCGAGTTGCTCCATGACGAGCGCGACGTACCGCGCGTCGATCGACAGCTCGGCCGGCACGAGGGACGCGCCGAGCCGAGCTCGCAGCGCCTCAGCCGCTCCCCAGAGCCGGACGGCGGTCGCGGCATCACCCGAAGCGGCGGCGGCTCCCCCGAGCGCGTGGATGCACTCGGCGCAGGCGCGCTCGTCGGCCAGCTCGACGTACAGGGTGAGGCTCTCGCGCAGGAGGGGGTCGGCGAGCGGACCCTCGCCCCGCTCGAGCGCGATCTGGCCGAGCGCGCAGAGCGCCGCGGCCGTGTGGATCGCGTCCCCGAGATCGCGGGCGAGCCGCAGGCACTCGCCGAGTGCGCTCTCGGCGCGGGCGAGATCGCCCTCCCGAAACGCAGCGGCGCCGAGGTTGTACGCGGCATTCGCGATCAGCAGCGGGTCGCCGAGCAGGCGCCTGAGCGAGAGCGCTTCCTCGGAGAGCTGCCGCGCCCGCGCGTGGTCTCCCTGCGCTGCTGCGACGCCCGCGAGCGTGTTGAGCGCTCCCGAGACCGTGCGTGGGTCACCGACCTCGCGAGCGACCGCGAGGCTCTCTTCGCAGAACTCCGACGCCCGTCCGAAGTCCTCGCGCTGGAGCGCGATCCAGCCCAGCTCGGCGAGCGAGAAGACGACGTCACTCGTCTGTCCGAGCTCCCGAAAGAGCCCGAGTGCTTCCTCGAGCAGCGGCGCCGCGCTGTCGAAGTCGCTCTGCGCCATCGCCTGGCGGGCGGCCGTCCAGAGCGCGCGGGCGCGGACGGCCGCCGGGACGCCCTCGTCGAGGTCGAGTCCTGCCTCGAGCCACGCGCGGGCCTCCGTGGCGAGGCCGCGCGAGCGCCAGAACCGCTGGAGCGCCGACACGATTCGCAGCCCCCGCTCGACCTTCGCGGCGGCGAACGACGACTCGAGCGCGGCGCGCACGTCGTCGAGCTCGCGGTCGAGCCGCGCCAGCCACGCCCCGGCCTCGTCCCCTGCGAGCGCCGTCTCGGCGCGCTCCGCGAGCGCCAGGTAGTACCCAGCATGTCGCTCCGCGATCTCGTCGTGGCGGCCCTCGGTGACGAGGCGGTGCAAGGCGTAGTCCCGCACCGTCTGGAGCATTCCGAAGCGGGGCTCGCCGCTCTCACCCTCCTCGGGCTGGAGGAGACTGCTGTCGACGAGCGCCGAGAGGTCGCCGAGTAGGTCGGTGCTGTCGCAGACGGCCTCCGCGGCCTCCAGCGTGCACGCGCCGACGAAGATCGCGAGTGAGGCGTGCAGCGCGCGCTGGGTCGGCGTCAGCAGCTCGTAGCTCCAGTCCATCGTTGCCCGAAGCGTCTGCTGGCGCTCCGGGGCATCGCGCGGTCCCTCTGCGAGAAGGTCGAGCCGGGTGCCGAGGCGTGCGAGCAGCGCCTCGGGCGTGAGCACGGCGACGCGAGCGGCGGTGAGCTCGATCGCGAGCGGCAGCCCGTCGAGGCGCTCGCAGATCGCCGCGACCGCTGCGCCGTCCGCTTCGCCGGGGACGAAGCCGCGGCCGGCGGCGCGAGCCCGCTCGACGAACAGCGCGACGGCGTGCGGCTCCGCGAGCGGCGGCAGCACGAGCGCGCGCTCGGCCGAGACGTGGAGGGCCGCCCTGCTCGTCGCAAGCGCCTTCATGTGCGGCGCGGCGGCGAGCAGGGCGGCGACGACGTTCGCGGCCTTGGGCAGGAGGTGCTCGACGTTGTCGAGCACGAGCAGGAGCTCGCGCTCACGAAGGAACTCGCCGAGCGCTTCGCCGAGCGGCCGGCTGCCGGGTTCGCGGACGCCCAGCGTCTGCGCGACCGCGGGAACGACCTGCTCTGCGTCCCCGATCGGGGCGAGCGGGACGAAGTGCGCGCCGTGCTCGAACTCGCCCGCCAGCTCGGCGGCCGCCTGGAGCGCGACGCGCGTCTTGCCGACGCCTCCGGCTCCGGTGAGCGTGACGAGCCGCGCGTCGTCCCGACGGAGGAGCTCGCGCAGCGCGGAGATCTCCTCAACGCGGTTGACGAGCGGCGTCGGCTGGAGTGGGAGGCTGGCGACGTTGAGGCTGCGCAGCGGCGGGAAGTCGGCGCGCAGACCCGGCGCGACGAGCTGGAAGAGGCGCTCGGGGCGGCCGAGGTCCTTCAGCCGGTGCCTACCAAGGTCGCGCACGGCCCACCCGTCGCCGACGAGGTCTCGGGTCGTGACGGAGAGGAGCACTTGGCCACCGTGCGCGGCCGCGCAGATACGCGCCGCTCTGTGGACGTCGAGGCCGACGTACCCCTCCTCGCCGAGGTCGGGCTCGCCCGTGTGGAGGCCCAAGCGGACGCCTAAAGACGTCCCGGCCGGCCACTGCTCGGCCGCAAGCGCCCGCAGCGCCTCCTCGGCTGCGGCAACCGCGTCGGTCGCGCGGGCAAACGCGAACAGGAACCCGTCGCCCTGGGAATCCACCTCCGCACCCCCATGACGAGCGAACGCTTCCCTCACGACGCGGCGGAACGCCGCCAGGACGCCGGCGTACGCTGCCCCCAGGCGGCGTAGCAGCCTCGTCGAGCCCTCGATGTCCGCGAAGGCGAACGTGACGGTGCCCGACGGCAGCGCGATACCGCGAGTCTAGATGCTTGGTGCCACGATCTCGCCCGTCCGTAGGGGCGACACGCGGGCCTGACTACACTTCCCAGGCTTTGTTCGACACCCTGGCAGACAAGCTGCAGGCCACCCTCGGCGACCTGCGGGGCCGCGGCAAGCTCGACGAGGACGCGATCTCCAAGGCGATGCGCGAGATCCGGCTCGCTCTGCTCGAGGCCGACGTCAATTTCGAGGTCGTGCGCGACTTCGTGGCCAGGGTCAAGGCGCGCGCGCTCGGCGCCGACGTGACCAAGAGCCTGACGCCGGGCCAGCAGGTCGTCAAGATCGTCCACGACGAGCTGACCGCGCTCATGGGCTCGAGCGATTCGCGCCTCGCGTTCGGGAAGCCGCCGACGGTGATCCTGCTCGCGGGCCTTCAGGGGTCGGGCAAGACGACAGCGGCCGCCAAGCTCGCGCTCACGCTGCGCAAGGACGGCAAGCAGCCCGTGCTCGTCGCCGCCGACCTCCAGCGCCCGGCCGCGATCGACCAGCTCGAGCAACTCGGCAAGCAGATCGGCGTCCCCGTCTACCGGGGGGTCGGCGACGCTGTCGCCGTCTCCCGAGCCGGCGTCGAGTGGGCGCGAGGGCAGGGGCACGATGTCGTGATCATCGACTCGGCGGGCCGTCTGCAGATCGACGAGGAGCTGATGGAAGAGCTCGCCTCCATCCGTTCGTCGGTCAAGCCGACGAACGTCTTGCTCGTGCTCGACGCGATGACCGGCCAGGAGGCAGTCAACGTCGCACAGTCCTTCCTCGAGCGCGTCGCCTTCGACGGCGTCGTGCTGACGAAGCTCGACGGCGACGCCCGCGGCGGCGCGGCGCTGTCGGTCAGGGCCACAACGGGCAAGCCGATCAAGCTCGTCTCGCAGGGGGAGAAGCTCGAGCCGCTCGAATGGTTCCACCCCGATCGCATGGCCTCCCGGATTCTCGGCATGGGCGACGTGCTGACCCTGATCGAGAAGGCGGAGGCTGCAGTCGAGGAAGACGAGCAGGCCGAGATGGAAGCGCGTCTGCGCAAGGGCGAGCTCACCTTCGACGACTTCCTCGCGAGCTACCGGATGCTGCGCAAGATGGGGCCCCTGCAGGGTGTCCTGAAGATGATCCCCGGGATCGGCAAGGAGCTGCAGGGCATGGACGTGGACGAGCGGCAGATGGCCCGCGTGGAGGCCATCATCCTCTCGATGACGCCGCAGGAGCGACGGTTGCCGCACCTGATCGACGGCTCCCGGCGCCAGCGGATCGCGAAGGGCAGCGGGCAGGGACTGCAGGACGTGAACAAGCTGATCACGGCCCGCAAGCAGATGCAGAAGATGATGAAGCAGATGGGGAAAGGGAAATTCCCGGCGCTTCCGTCCCAGGTAACCAGAGCGGGTCGGAGGTGAGCGTGCTAGAACGAGAGAGTTGCAACGTGGGCGAAGCCGGGCTTTGCCCGGCGGGAGCCCAAGGAGCGGCACGAGCGAGAGAACTGTGAAGGAGAGGGCCTGTGGGGGAACCATGGGTTCCCCCACGACAAAGGACGGAGGTAAGCAGTGGCAGCACGCATGAGATTGACGCGGGTCGGGGGAAAGAAGAACCCGATCTATCGCGTTGTCGTGGCCGACTCGCGCTCCCCGCGCGACGGCAGGTTCATCGAGATCGTGGGGCGCTACAACCCACAGACGAACCCGTCGACGATCGAGCTCGACGAGGCGAAGGTGAAGGACTGGCTGGCGAAGGGCGTCCAGCCGTCGGACGCGGTCGCCAAGCTGATCAAGGTCGCCGGCATCGTTGTCTGAGCTGCTCGCGTACCTCGTGCGGCAGCTCGTGGACGAGCCGGACGCAGTGCGCGTGGAGACCGAGGAGCGGGAGGACGCGACCGTCCTCCTCATCCACGTCGCACCCGACGACATCGGCAAGGTGATCGGTCGCGCCGGGCGGATCATCCGCGCGCTGCGGACGATCATGCGCGCGGCGGGAGCGCGCGCCCAGACGCGCGTCGTGCTCGAGATCGTTGAGTAGCGGCGATCTGGTGCCGGTCGGCCGTGTCGGCCGGCCGCACGGGCTCGACGGCGCCTTCGTCGTCGAGCGGGCGAGCGAGGATCTGGCCCGCTTCACGCCGGGCGCGACGCTTCATGTGGGCGGCGAGCCCGCGACGGTCGTGCTCTCACGGCGCGTCGGGGGCGGCCGGGTCGCCGTCAAGCTCGACCGTCAGGCCGAACGCGGGTCCGAGTTGACGGTGCCGCGCTCAGCGCTTCCCCCGCCGGCTGAGGGCTTCTACTACGTCTTCGAGCTCGTCGGGCTCGAGGTCGCGGACGAGGACGGCCGGAGCCTGGGCCGGGTGGCCGATGTCGAGCCGGGCATCGCGAACGACGCGCTCGTGCTCGATGCCGGCCTCCTCCTGCCGCTGATCGAGGACTGCGTGCGGGAGGTCGACGTGGCTGCGGGCCGAATCGTGGTGGCACGAGGCTTCGCCGCCGACGTGTAACCTCGCCCTCCGGTGCACATCGACGTTTTCACCCAGGTTCCGCAGGCGTTCGGCTGGCTCACCGAGCAGCGGCCACTCGCGACGGTGCTCGGCGGCGAGCTCGAGCTACGGCTGCTCAACTATCGCGACTTCACGCCGCTGCGGGCCGGCCAGGTGGACGACGACCCCTACGGCGGCGGCGCGGGGATGGTGCTGCGGGTGGACGTCGTCGCAGCCGCTCTCGATGCCGTCTACGGCGGGCCGCCCGGCCGCCGGGTGATCGCCCTGACGCCGCAGGGCCGCCAGCTCACGCAGGCCGTCGTCGAGGAGCTCGCGCAGGAGGAGGAGTTGACGCTGCTCTCGAGCCGCTTCGAGGGCTTCGACGAACGCATCGTCTCGCACCTCTGCTCCGACGCGATCTCGATCGGCCCATACGTCCTCAGCGGCGGTGAGCTGCCGGCGATGGTGCTGCTCGACGCGATCGCGCGCCGCCTTCCCGGCGCGCTCAGCGCGGGCTCCGGCGAGAGCGAGAGCTTCTCCGACCTGCTCGAGGGAGGGCTCGAGTACCCGCACTACACGCGCCCGGCCGAGTTCCGCGGCTGGCAGGTGCCCGACGTGCTGCTCTCCGGCGACCACGGTCGGATCGAGGCCTGGCGAGCCGAGCAGAGCCGGCAGAGGAGCGTGCGGTGAGCTCGCCTCACGTTCCTGGGGCGTCGCTCGCGGTGCGAGGCCGGAGGGCACAGTACGGGCAGTACGGGCCCGGAGAGCATCGTGCCGCGAGCGGCGTCAGCCTTTCGCGGAGCCCGGCTCCGCCGGGCGGGAGGGAAAGGCGGCCAGGGGCGTGAGGAATCCGGTCGATCACCTCACCAAGAATCTGCCGCACCCGCTGCGGATTGCCATCGACTGGATCGTGACGATCGCCGGTGCGATCCTGATCGTGCTCGCGATCAAGGCCTGGGTCGTCAACCCGTACCGGATCCCATCCTCCTCGATGGAGCCGTCGCTGCACTGCGCGCGCCCTGCCTCCGGCTGCGAGTCGCGTTTCTCCGACCGCGTGCTCGCGAACCGCTTCGTCTACCGCTTCCGCGACCCGAAGCGCGGCGAGACCGTCGTCTTCAAGACCCCGCCTGCCGCGCAGGTGCGCTGCGGTGCAGGGGGCACGTTCGTCAAACGGCTGATCGGGCTGCCGGGCGATGTCATCGAAGTTCGGCTTCAGCGTGGCGACGGGTACGTCTTCGTCAACGGGAAGAAGCTCGACGAGCGGTACATCTTCCCGAGCCGCCGCGACCACGGGCCGGAGATGCCCGCGGAGAAGATCCCTCAGGACCGGTACTTCATGATGGGCGACAATCGCTCCCAGTCGTGTGACTCGCGCCAGTGGGGCACGGTGCCGAGGAAGAACCTCATCGGGCCGGTCTTCGCCACGTACTGGCCGCCGAACCGGATTTCGTTCCGCTAGGATGCACGCGGCCTCCGGCCCCTTTTTCGCATGAGCAAGGTCATCGAGTCACTCGAGCAGCGCCAGCTGCGCAGCGACATTCCGCTCTTCAAGGCGGGGGACACTGTGCGTGTTCACTTCCAGGTGATCGAGGGCACGCGCCGCCGCTTGCAGGTGTACGAGGGGATCGTGATCAAGCGCCAGGGCGCCGGCATGCGTGAGACCTTCACCGTGCGCAAGCAGTCGTTCGGCGTCGGGGTCGAGCGCACGTTTCCCGTGCACTCGCCGAAGATCGAGAGGATCGAGGTCGGCGCGGTCGGCGACGTGAACCGCGCCAAGCTGTACTACCTGCGCGGCAAGGTCGGCAAGAAGGCCCGCGTGCGTGAGATCCGGCCGGCTCCGGGTGCTGCGAAGGCGGCCCGTGCGGCGGCGACCGAGGCTCAGGTGGCCGAGGTCGCGGTCGAGGCCGAAGCGGTCGAGGTCGAGGCCGAGGTCGAGGCCGAGGTCGAGACGGTCGAGGTCGAGGTGGTCGAGGCCCCAGCGGCCGAGGTTGAGGCCGAGCCGGTCGAGGCCGAGCCTGCCGCCGAGGCGGCGGAGCCGGCCGAGCTCGAAGCCAAGGCTTAGAGCTCTTAGCTCGGCGCATCTCGTGCCAGTCCCGTCACACCCGTGTGACCGGGACGGGCAGTAAGCTCGGCGCGTGCCCACGCGCACCGGCCAGCGGCTCCTCCGGTTCGATCGCGGGCTCGGCGCGCGCTTCGTCGCGGGCGCCGACGAGGCGGGACGCGGGTCGCTCGCCGGCCCACTCGTCGTCGCCGGCGTCCTGCTCGACTACGAACGCCTGCGTGACCACCGAGTGCGCCCGCTCGCCACGCTGAACGACTCGAAACAGGTCGCGCCGGAGGCGCGGGAGGAGCTCTTCCGCGCCGTCGTCGGCTGCGCGAGCGCCGTGGCGGTGCGTGTCTTCCCACCCGGCGAGATCGACCGCGAGGGGCTGCACCGCTGCAACCTGCGCGGCCTGCGCGAGGTGCTCGCCGGCCTCGTGCGGCCCGGCGGTGTCTGCCTCGTGGATTACTTCCCACTCGGCCCGCTCGCTCCGCCGCACCGCGCCGTGGTGCATGGCGACTGCACGAGCGCGGCGATCGCAGCGGCCTCGATCGTCGCCAAGGTCGTCCGCGACCGGGCGATGCGGCGGCTCGACCCGCTCTACCCCGCCTACGGCTTCGCCTCGCATCTCGGCTACATCACTCCCGGCCACTCGGCGGTCGTGCGCGAGCGGGGCCCGACCGACCAGCACCGGCTCTCGTTCAACGCGCGCTGCCTACGCCGGTGAACCCGGGCGAGCGTAGGGCTGCCCGGCACTACCGGCTGCGCGGCTACCGCGTGCTCGGCGCGAACGTGCGCGCCGGTGGCTACGAGCTCGACCTTGTCCTCCGGCGCGGCAGCCGTTTGGTCTTCTGCGAGGTGAAGGAGCGCTCGCGCACCGATTACGGCACCCCGGCCGAGATGGTGGGGCCCGAGAAGCTGCGCCGCGTGCGGCAGGCCGCCGCGGCCTGGCTGGTCGCGCACCCCGAGCTGCGCGATCTGGATGTCGCGCTCGAGGTCGCCGCCGTCCACGGCGGCCGCGTCGAGCGCATCCCGGCGGCTTAACCGCCCCGCAACGGCGTGCATCCGACCCCTCCCGGTATCCTTCGCAAAGCCGGGGGGCACTATCCCCGAACGGGCGCACTCGTCAGAACGGCCGCAGGGCCCGGGTGCGCCGGCCCGAGAGGGCGGGAGAAACCTCCGGCTGACCGATAACCGATCAGCCGGAAAGGACGACCTGAAACAGCAATGACGACGCGCATCCGCACCTGGATCCTCATCGCCGGGCTCTCGGGCCTGCTCATGAGCATCGGCTTCCTCGTCGGCGGTGCCAACGGCATCGTCTTCTTCGCCGCGATCGCCGCCCTGATGAACCTCGTGATGTTCTGGTTCTCGGACAAGCTCGCGCTCAAGATGAGCAAGGCCCGCCCTGTGGAGCGAAGCGAGGCGCCGCAGCTCTACGAGGACGTCGAGCAGCTCTGCGGCAAGGCGGGGCTCCCGATGCCGACCCTCCATCTGATCCCGAACGAGCAGCCGAACGCGTTCGCGACGGGGCGTAACCCGAGCCGCTCCGCGGTCGCCGTGACCGAGGGCCTGCTCAAGCGCATGCCGCGGGAGCAGGTGCGGGCTGTGCTCGCGCACGAGCTCGCGCACATCAAGAACCGCGACATCCTCGTGACGACGATCGCGGCGATGATCGCGGCCTCGATCTCCGCGATCGCCAACTTCCTCCAGTTCTCGCTGATCTTCGGGGGGCGCGACAACCGTGACAACTCGCCGTTCGCGCTCGTCGGCATGATCGCGGCGATCGTCGTCGGGCCGCTGGCGGCGATGCTGCTGCAGCTCGGCGTCTCGCGCCAGCGCGAGTACCTCGCCGACGCGACGGCGGCGAAGTTCCTCGGCGAGGGGCGGCCGCTGGCCGAGGCGCTGCGGACGCTCCAGAAAGGCGTCGAGGCGATCCCGATGGAGGTCAATCCGGCCTCGGCGACGCTTTACATTGCCAACCCGCTGCGGGCCAAGGGGATGTCGGCGATGTTCTCGACCCACCCGCCCATGGAGCGGCGGATCGAGAAGCTCGTCGCCTACGACGCGGCGCACGGCGTGCATTACGCGGTCTGAGCCAAGGCTGCCACTAGTGAGAAACGGCCCGCTGCGCGGGCCGTTTCTCTAGGTGAGGCCGTAGCTCGAGCTTCGGCATGGAAGCCCGCAGGGGCTTTCCTCTATCGTTCCTCTCATGGATCGGCCCTCGCGCCGCCCTCCCCGCCGCACGCTGTGGTCGCGCGTCAGGCGGCTGCTCGGGCTCGGCGCGGAGTCGCCGCCGGAGCCGTCCCCGCCGCCCGAGGAGGAGCACGCGCTCGTGCCCGCCGGGCCGCCGCTCCACCCGCGGCCGTCGGGCGCGGTCGAGCTCGAGTTGCCCGAGGAGCCGCGCGACCTGGACGTGCGCTCCCGCGCGCCCGACTGAGCCCCGGTCCAGGACTCGGTCCCGGCGCGTCGAAAACGTCTGCGTGGCGGCGACGCAGGAGGCCCTCTACCGGGAGATCGACCTTGCGCTCTCGTGGTCCGAGCGCGACCTCCCCGAGCGCGTGCGCACGAAGCACGTGCACCGGTTGCACCCCTACCTCGGCAAGTTTGTCCCGCAGCTCGTGGAGGTGCTGCTCGACCGCTTCGTGCCGCGCGGCGGGCGCGTGCTCGACCCGTTCGCCGGCTCGGGGACGACGCTCGTACAGGCGCTGGAGTCAGGCTACGACGCGACCGGGGTGGACGTGGCCGCGTTCAACGCGCTGCTCGTGCGCGTGAAGACGGCCCGCTACAACCTGTTCTCGCTCGAGAAGGAACTGCGCGAGCTGCATGCGCTCGCCGGCTCGTCCTCGGACGAGGAGCCGGGCGCGTTCGTGCGCGCCTGGTATGCGCCGCGGGCCGCCGCCGAGCTGCTCGGCTTCCGCTCGCTTATCGAGCGGCGCGAGCACGCCGACGTGCTGCGCGTCGTGCTCGCCCGCTCAGCCCGCTCGGCGCGGCGGACGACCCACTTCGACCTCGACTTCCCGCGCGCGCCGCAGACCGAGCCGTACTGGTGCCACAAGCACAAGCGGGAGTGCAGGCCCGTCGAGACCGCCTCGCAGTTCCTGCGCCGCTACCTGCTCGACACGCTGGCGCGGATCAAGGAGTTTGCACGGGTTCGCCACGCGGCGTGCGACGCGGCGATGCTGCACGGCGACGCGCGGGCGCTCGACCTCGGCGGCCCCTACGACGGCGTGATCACGTCGCCGCCCTACCCGGGTCTGATCGACTACCACGAGCAGCACCGGTACGCCTACGAGCTGCTCGGGCTCGAGGACCGGCGAGAGACGGAGCTGGGGGCGGCGGAGCGGGGGACGAGCAAGGCAGCGATCGCCGCGTATGCCGACGGGATCGTCGAGGTGCTCGCCAACGTGCGCCGCTCCCTGAACCCGCGCGCCCCGGTCTGCATCGTCGTCAACGACCGCCGCGACCTCTACCCGGAGATCCTCGAGCGCGCCGGCCTGCGCCTCGAGGAGCGCCTCGAGCGCCACGTCAACCGTCGCACCGGCCGCCGCGCGGGCGAGTACTTCGAGTCGATCCTAGTCGCGCGCTTCGCGCGCGACTAGCCGGCAGCAGCTCGGCGAGTGAGCTCCCGCAGGTGCTGCGGGAACTGGTGTCGCGCGCGATCGACGTGGCATGATCAGTCAGCGGCCCAACCTGGGCGCGGAGCGGACGGAGGTACGCGATGTACGGCTTGACGCGGGGCATGTTCACGCTGATCGGCGCAGCCGGTGTTGCGGTTCTGTTCTGGCTGGCGTCGCAACTCGACACCGGCGAGACCGGCGGGTACTGGGCCTGGGCCGGCCTGCTCGCGGCCGCAGGGCTCGCGGTTCCGTTGTCGCAGCTGCTCGGCGGCTGGACGAAGTGGGGGTGGCCGCGGGTCTCAAGAAGCGTCTTCCTGCTCGGCTTCCTGCCCGCGTTCGTGGTCGGACTGCTCGTGCTGCTGCATGCGCAGCCCGATTCGCGCGCCTTCGCAACAGGCTGGGCCGGGGGCCTTGGGCTCGGCGGTGTGGCTGACGACCTCGCGGTGGCCGTGCTCCCGGCAATCGCGCTCGGACTCGGCCTGGTCTTCGGCTTGACGTTCGATACCACGGGCCCGCGCGTGCGCGCGGTGGCACACGACGAGCCGCTCCCGGTGAGCGTGCCTGCCGCCGGCGAGGTCTTGCCGAGCGAGCCCGACGCGGCAGAACCCGTCGGCTTCGGCGACGAAGTGACGCGCGAGGGCGACGACAAGGAGGATGACCGGGCACCCGAGGATCCGCCCGGGTCGGAGACGGGGCGCTGACGACGCCCGTCGCTTGACTTCCGGCGCCGCCTATCCGAAGCTCCAAGCCGGACTCGAAGGCAACGAGGGAGGCGGACGATGTCGGTTGTGAAGATCATCGAACTGGTGGGCAGCTCGGGCAAGAGCTCGGACGATGCGGTTCAGCAGGCGCTCGCCGAGGCGCGCAAGACGCTGCGGAACATCAAGGCGGTGGATGTCGTCTCGGTCGGCCTTCGCGGCGACGACCTCACCGAATGGCGTGCGCACGTGCGCGTGGCGATCCTGATCGATCGGGTCAGCGAATAGCGTCGATCCGGAGCCGGCGCGCACGCGCCCCAAGCACCGCCACCGTCGTGCTGCGGGAAAGTCCGGGCGGGGCTCAGTAGCCTCCCCGATGCAGATGTGCTCCGCGCCCTGAGAGCCTTCTCGGGCGAGCCGAGCACGCGCGGGCGGGGCTCGCCTCGCGTGTGAGGTGATGTCCACCGTGTCCGGGAGCCGCAG
>CAYGLV010000040.1:17284-23370 GCA_964351025.1 uncultured Gaiellales bacterium
CGGGCGGGGCTCGCCTCGCGTGTGAGGTGATGTCCACCGTGTCCGGGAGCCGCAGAAATCGTGAGTCGATGAGCCGTCTGCCCACGGGCGAAGGACGCATGCGGTGACCGGTGTCGATCTCTACTGGTTGCCGCTCGGCGCGGGCGGTCATTCGGTGCGGCTGAACGGACGCGTCTACGAGGCAGTCGCGGCGCGACTGGAGCGGCGGCCGGCTCGGGACCTCTATCACTCCGCGCTCCAGGTGCACGTACCGGAGGGACGGTTCGTGATCGAGCAGGCACCGGTCCGCGATGCCGGCGGTGCGGCGCGGGGCGTCGTCGCCGAAGGCGCAGTCGGACAGCGCTGGGCGGGGCGCTTTCGGCTCTTCCGGTATGAGGTTCGCCGCTGGCGTGACGGGGTGATCCCCGACGTCGCCGAGGCGGTCGAGAGCCCGCAGCGGCTGAGCGACGATCCAGTTCAGGCGCGACGACTGCTCGATCTGGTGCCTTCCGTGCCGACTCCTGTCTGGGGGCGCGACGAGCTCGGAGTGGGTGAGATGTGGAACTCGAACTCGGTGATCTCGTGGCTGATCGCGCGCAGCGGCATGACTGCCGAGGCGATTCCGCTGCCGGCCGGAGGACGCGCTCCGGGCTGGGAGGCTGGGCTGGTGGTCGCTCGGCGTCAGGTGACGCACACGGGGCATCGCGATCCGTGACGACGGGCGCGAGGCTCAGGCGAGCTTGAAGCCGCCGATCGTCTCCAGGGCGGCGATGCGGTCCTCGAGCGGCGGGTGCGTGTTGAAGAGGCCGCTGAAGGCGCTGCGGGGGCCGCTCGCCTTGCCGAGCGGCCCCTCGATGTAGAGGTGCGCGGTCGAGCGGCTCGTGTCGCGGATCTCGCGCGAGTCGCCCCCAAGCTTGCGCAGCGCGAGCGCGAGCCCCTCGGCGTCCCCCGAGATCTCAGCTGCGCCGGCGTCGGCCAGGTACTCGCGACGGCGCGAGATCGACATCTGGATGCCCATGGCGGCGAGCGGCGCGATGATCAGGCCGACGAGCCCGACGACGAGGACGATCGCTCCCGCGTTCCCGCCCCGGCGACGGCCCCCGCCGTACAACGTCATCCGCAGTGTGATGTCCGAGATCAGCGCGATGACGCCGACGAGCACGGCGACGAGCGTCATCAGCCGGATGTCTCGATGCTGGACGTGGGCGATCTCGTGGCTGACGACGCCCTCGAGCTCGCGCTGGTCCATCGTGTCCAGCAGGCCCGTGGTGACGGCGACGAAGGCATGCTTGGGGTCGCGGCCTGCCGCGAACGCGTTCGGCGCCGGATCGTCGACCAGCCGGACCTCGGGTGTGACCGGCAGCCCGGCCGCGATCGACATGTTCTCGACGATCCGGTACAGCTCCGGCTGGTCGGCCTTCGTCACGACCTTCGCCCCGGTGACGCCGGCGACGACGCGCGACGAGAGAAACCAGGAGAAGAGCATCCAGGCGGCGCCGCCGATGAGGAGGGCCAGCGCAGCCGGCCCGCCGTAGAGCGCGTTGAGCGCGCCCGCGAGCAGCCCGATCAGCACAGCGAACGCGAAGAGCAGCCAGGCCGTGCGCAGACGGTTGGCCCGGATCTGCTGGCGCAGCGTCATCTCAGAAGGAGACCTGCGGCGTCGCCCGCTCGGCGTCTCCTGTGGCGAAGAACTCGCTCGCGCGGAAGCCGAATGCCCCGGCGACGAGCAGCGCGGGGAAGCTCTGGATCCCGGTGTTGTATGTCTGCACGACCGAGTTGTAGTAGCGGCGGGCGGCGGCGATCTTGTCCTCCGTGTCGGTCAGGTCGCCCTGCAGCTGCCGGAAGTTGTCGGAGGCCTTCAGCTCCGGGTACGCCTCGGCGACGGCGAACAGCTTTCCCAGTGCGCCGGTCAGCATGTCGCTCGCGGCGGCGGTGGCGGCGGGGCTGCCCGCCCCGGAGACCGCTGCGCGCGCGGTCGTCACCTCGTCGAAGACACCGCGCTCGTGGGCCGCGTAGCCCTTGACGGTCTCGACGAGGTTCGGGATCAGGTCGTTCCGGCGCTTGAGCTGGACGTCGATGTTCGACCAGCCGGCTTTCACCTCGTTCCGCAGCCGCACCAGGCGGTTGAAAAGCAGCATCATCGCGACGAGCAGGACGACGGCGACCCCGATGACGACGTAGACGGCGAGCATCGCGACATCATGACGGGCGGGGCGGAGCTGTGTCGGCGCAAAGGCGTCACAGTTCCGTGTGCGCCTGCGCTCTAGCGTGGAGGAGTGCTCGCGCGCGCCGTCACCCACGCGCTCGTCGGCCTCGAGCCACGCCGCGTCGAGGTGGAGGCCAACGTCGGCAGCGGGCTGCCCGGTTTCGCCATCGTCGGGCTCGCCGACCGCGCGTGTGCCGAGGCCAAGCATCGCGTCCGCAGTAGCTTCGAGGCCGCGCTGCTCGAGTGGCCGGATCGGAAGATCACGGTCAACCTCGCGCCTGCCGCCCTGCGCAAGGAGGGCTCGGGCTTCGACCTCGCGATCGCGCTGGCCGTGCTCGCGGCCTCACGCCAGATCCCAGCCGAGGCACTCGCGCTGCACGCCGCCGTCGGCGAGCTCGCGCTCGACGGACGAGTCAGGCCGGTCGGCGGCACGATCGCCGCCGCCGAGGGCGCGCGACGGTCCGGCTTCGAGCGACTGCTGTGCGCGGCCGAATCGGCCGGCGAGGCGGCGCTCGCCGGGATCGAGCCCGTGCCGGTCCGTCATATCGCGGAGGCGGTCGCCTACCTGCGCGGGGAGGAGGAGCCGCGGCCGTTCGAGCCGGCGTCGAACGGGTCCGCGCCGGAGCTGCCGGCTCCCGACCTCGCGGATGTGCGCGGTCAGGAGCGGGCCCGCCGCGCCCTCGAAATCGCCGCTGCCGGCGGGCACAACCTCTTGCTCGCCGGGCCGCCGGGAACCGGCAAGACGATGCTCGCCCGCCGCCTGCCGGGAATCCTGCCACCGCTCGAGCAGGAGGAGGCACTCGAGGTGACGCGCATCCACTCGGTCGCCGGGATCCTCGCGCCGGGGCGACCGCTCGTCTCGCGACCGCCCTTCCGCGCGCCGCATCACACGGCCTCGGCGGCGGCGATCGTCGGCGGCGGGCCCGGGCCGCGGCCCGGTGAGGCGTCGCTCGCCCACCGCGGCGTGCTTCTCCTCGACGAGCTCGCCGAGTTTCATCGGCCGGTGCTGGAGGCTCTGCGCCAGCCGCTCGAGGACGGCGTCGTCGCGGTCGCGCGCGCCGGCGGACAGGCGATCTTCCCGGCGCGCTTCCAGCTCATCGGGACGATGAACCTCTGTCCCTGCGGCGGCCGTGGCGACCCGGCGGCGCAGTGTTCGTGCTCGCAGCAGCGGCTCGCAGCCTTCCGCGACAAGCTCTCACGGGCACTGCTCGACCGCTTCGACCTCGTTGTCGTCGTGCCTCGTTCCCGGGCTCACGAGTTGGCTGCAGGGCCCTCGGAGGCGTCGGAGCCCGTGCGCGCACGCGTGGTCGGGGCTCGCGAGCGGCTCCAGGCGCAGGCACCGAGCCGGACGCCCGCCGCCTCGGAGCTGCTCGACCGCGCCGTCGAGCGGCTGCCTCTCTCCGGCCGCGGGCGTGCCCGCGTCGCCCGTGTCGCGCGCACGGTCGCCGCGCTCGCCGGCTCCGATGAGGTGCTGCCCGAGCACGTCGCTGAGGCGCTTGCCTATCGCTCCCCGCTGGAGCTGTCGCCGCAGTGACGGAGTTGAGCCTCGCCGCCTTTGCCGCCGCGACGGGGTCGCACCTCGTCGGAGAGCCGCGCAGCGCCAGGTACGCCGCCTTCCGCGACCGCTTCGACGAGCGGGCCGAGCGGGAGCGTTTGCGCGCTGCGGGGCTCCGCTTCCTTGGGCGCTCGGAGCGCGGCTTCCCCCCGCTGCTCGCAGCGATTCACGACCCGCCGCCCGGGCTCTATCTGCGCGGTAGCGCCGACGCGGAGTTGCTCTCCCGCCCTGCCGTCGCAGTCGTGGGCGCTCGGGCCTGCTCGCCGTATGGCCGCCACGTCGCCCGCCTGCTCGGGCGGGACCTCGCCGCGGCGGGTCTCGTGGTCGTCAGCGGGATGGCGCGCGGGGTGGACGGCGAAGCGCACCGCGGTGCGCTCGAGGCGGGCGGGCTCACGGTCGCCGTGCTCGGCTGCGGCGTCGATCGCGACTACCCGGCCACTCACGCCGAGCTCGCACGCCGGCTCGTCGACTCCGGCGGGCTCGTCGTCGCGGAGTATGCGCCCGGTGTCGAGCCGGCGCCGTGGCGCTTTCCGGCGCGCAACCGGCTCATCGCCGGCCTCTGCGCAGCGACGGTCGTCGTCGAGGCGCGTGAGCGCAGCGGCGCGCTCATCACGGCCGATCTCGCGCTCGAGGAGGGGCGGGAGGTCTTCGCAGTTCCGGGTGAAATCGTGTCCGCGCTCTCAGCGGGCTCGAACGCTCTTCTGAGGCTCGGCGCGGCACCGGCGACTTGCGTCGCCGACGTGTTGGAGTCGTTCGGGCTCACGCCGCGCGAGCTGGAGCGGGCCCCGCTCGCGCCCGCGGCCGCGCACGTGCTCGCGGCAGTGGGGGCAGCCGCCGCGGGGGCGGACGAGCTGGCGCGCGCCACGGGCCTCGAGGCCGCAGACCTGGCTGCCGCGCTCGTGGAGCTGGAGCTCGCGGGCCTCGTCGCTTCCGAGGACGGCGTGTACAGGGCGCGGGATAGCATCGGTGGATGAGCTCGGCCCCGCCGTATTGGCTTTCCGAGTCGGTGCCACCGTTTCTCTCGGCGGCCCTCGACGGAAAGCCGGACGTGGAAGTGGTCGGCGCCGGCGTCACCGGTTGCTCGTGCGCGCTCGCGCTCGCCCGCGCGGGCCTGCGCGTCCGAGTCCACGACGCCCGCCAGGTCGCCGGCGGCGCGAGCGGCCGAAACGGCGGCTTCGCCCTGCGCGGCGGCGCGATGCCCTACGACAGCGCGCGCGAGTGGCTCGGCCGCGACACCGCGCAGGCGTACTGGCGCTGGACGGAGGCTGCGCTCGACCGGCTGGAACCGCTCGGCGGCGACTCCTTCCGCCGGGTCGGCAGCCTGCGTCTCGCCACCGACGGGGAGGAGCGCGACGAGCTGCGCGCGGAGTACGACGCCCTGCGCGAGGACGGCATCGCCGCCGAATGGCGCGACGACTTCGTCTGGCCGCTCGCGGGGCGCTTCACGGGCGCGATCTTCCATCCGACCGACGCAGTCCTTCAGCCCGCTCGGCTCGTGCGGCGGCTGGCTGCCAAGGCCGCGCAGGCGGGCGCTGAGATCCGGGAGTGGAGTCGCGTCGGCTCGCTCGCCGATCTCGACGCCGAGCGCATCGTTGTCGCCACCGACGGCTACCCGAGCGGGCTCCTCGACGCGATCGAGGGCCTGATCATCCCGACACGGGGCCAGGTGATCGCGACCGAGCCGCTCGAGGAACGGCTGTTCGAGATCCCCCACTACGGCCGCCATGGCTTCGACTACTGGCACCAGAGTGCCGACGGGCGCCTCGTCGCGGGTGGCTTCCGCGACTACGCGCTCGAGTCGGAGTTCACAGCGGACGAGTCGACAACGGCGCCGATCCAGGAGGCGCTCGAGTCCTTCGTCGCCGGGCTCCTCGGCCGTCGGCCGCGGATCGACTTCCGCTGGGCCGGGATCTTCGGCATGGTTCCGGATCTGATGCCCGTCGTCGGCCCGGTGCCGGGGCGCGACGGGGTGTGGGTCGCGGGCGGCTACTCCGGCCACGGCAACGTGCTCGGCTTCGCCTGTGGCGAGCTTGTCGCGCGGGCTGTGCTCGGCGAAACGCCGGACGAGCTGCCGTGGTTCGACCCCGCGCGGCTCCTCGCCTGAACCCGCTAACGCAGGTCGAGCAGGGGAAGCCCCGCCAGCTCGCCCGCGTGCTCGAGGGCGACAAGCGCGATCGCGAGGTCCTGAATCGCAAGGCCGGTCGAGTCGAAGATCGTGATCTCCTCGTCTCCGTGCCTGCCCTCGGCTCGGCCGGCGAGGACGGCACCTAGCTCCGTGACATCGTCGCGGACGAGGACGCCTGCCTCGACCGCTGCGTGCAGCTCGCCGCCGTGGCTGGCCTGCTC
>CAYGLV010000041.1:0-8596 GCA_964351025.1 uncultured Gaiellales bacterium
TGCTCGGCGGGGAGGGGCGGGCGCCGAGCCCGCTCGCCTACTGCTTCTGGGGCGGCATCGCCTGCTACGCGATGACCTACGCCACCGAGGCCGCGCGCGAGGGAGTCGAGCTCAAGGGGCTGCGCGCCCGCGTGCTGGCCGTCGTGGATCTCTCGCGCTCGCTCGGTGTCTCGGATGCGCCGCCAGTCGAGAAGCTCACCTGGGAGCTCGACGTCGATGCGGATGCTCCCGCCGAGACGCTCGCGCGGCTCAAGGATCTCGCCGACGAGCGCTGCCCCGGCTACTACTGCCTGACGAACCCGATCCCGGTCGAGACCCGGCTCGCCTAGGGAAGCGGCACCAGCGGAGCCGGACAGCGCCAGTACTCCAACCCCTCGTCGACACCGCGGCGCGTGCAGCCGCCCCTGGAGAGGTCGGGCGCTCCGGTGAGGCGTCCCGCGCTGCAGGCCCGCCATTCGCTGGCCGGGTCGGCAGGCGTCGCGACGACGGTGCACGAGCCGGTCAGGCCCGCCTGCTCGAGCAGGCGCACGTACTTGACCGTCGCGAACGCGACCGCGGCGACACAGAGGAGGAGGGCGATGCGGAGCATGGGGGCGATCTCGCCGCCCGGAGAGCGGTTTCAGGATGCACTCTTGCCGGCCCGGTGCCGATCCCTCGATCGGTTGCGCTGCAGGCGCCCGCGGCGCTCGGCTACGCTCGCGCCCGATGGCGGCGACCGTCATGGACGGCAAGGCCCTGGCCCTGAAGCGGCGCGCGGCCGTTGCGCGCGACGTTGCCGAGCTGGGTCGCGTCGGGCTGGCGACGGTGCTCGTCGGAGACGACGCGGCTTCGCACGTCTACATCGACGCCAAGCACAAGGCCTCGCTCGAGGCCGGCATCGAGGCGCACGACCACCGGCTGCCGGCAACCGTCTCCGAGGAGGAGGTGCTCGCGCTCGTCGCCGGCCTGAATGCCGACGACGCAGTGGATGGCATCCTCGTTCAGCTGCCGCTGCCGGCAGGCATGGATGAGGCGAAGGTGATCCGCGCGGTGTCGCCGGTGAAGGACGTGGACGGCATCCACCCGTTCAACGCGGGCCAGCTCCTGATCGGCGAGCCGACGCACGTACCGGCGACGCCGCTCGGCGTGCTCGCTCTGCTCGACGAGTACGGGGTCGAGCTGAAGGGTGCGAACGCCGTCGTGATCGGCCGCAGCGAGCTCGTGGGCAAGCCCCTGGCGCTGCTTCTCCTCTCCCGCCACGCGACGGTGACGATCTGTCACTCGCGCACCGCCGACCTCGCGGCGTACACACGGGCGGCAGACGTGCTCGTGGCAGCCGTCGGCGTTCCGGAGCTCGTCACGCCGGAAATGGTGAAGCGCGGGGCGGCCGTGATCGATGTCGGAATCACCCGGACCGCGGAGGGTCTCGTCGGCGATGTCGCGCCCGGTGCGGCCGCCCGCGCCGGGCTGCTGACGCCGGTTCCCGGCGGGGTCGGGCCGATGACGATCGCGCTGCTCCTGGAGAACACGGTTCGTGCCGCTCGGTACCGTCGCGGACTGCTTGCGTTCCCCTCGGCTTCGGGCTAAGTTTCTCGCGCTTCATCAACGGTCGGCGGCTCGGTGCCTGGGCCGTCGCTTTGCTGTAAGGAGGACGTCGTTGGCTGAGGGCACCGTCAAGTGGTTCTCGAACGAGAAGGGTTTTGGGTTCATCGAGCGCGAGGGTGGGGAGGACGTCTTCGTCCACTTCTCCGCGATCACGATGGATGGATACAAGACGCTGGTCGAGGGCCAGAAGGTCGAGTTCGAGGTCGTCCAGGGCCCCAAGGGCGCCCAGGCCGCAAACGTCTCGCCGATTCTCTAAGCCGTTTCCGGATCTGAGAGACCGACGGGCCCCGGAAGCGGGGCCCGTTCCACGTGTGGGAGGATTGACGCGCAGATGGCGATCACGAGGGACGAGGTGCTGCACGTCGCGCGACTCGCGCGGCTCGAGCTGACCGACGAGGAGGTCGAGCGCCTGACGGTGCAGCTCGGCGCGATCCTCGAGGCGGTCGGGAAGGTCGCCGAGCTCGATCTCTCGGACGTTCCGCCGACCTCGCACCCGCTCGATCTCGTCAACGTCTGGGGCGAGGACGTGCCGCACGAGAGCCTGCCACTCGCGGACGCGCTCGCGAATGCGCCCGAGCGGGAGGGCGACCTCTTCCGTGTCCCTCCGACGGTCTGAGCCGTGACCGCCGGGATCGACACGCTGCGTCTGACTGCCGAGGGCGCACTCGGGCTGCTCGAGCGCGGCGAGGCGTCCGCGGCCGAGCTGCACGGGGCCTACCTCGAGGCGATCGCCCTCCGCGATCCGGAGCTGCACTGCTACCTGCGCACGGTCGTCGATCCCGACGGGGCGAGCATCCCGATCGCGCTCAAGGACGTGATCTCGACGCGAGGGGTCGAGACGACCGCCGGCTCGAAGATCCTCCGCGGCTACCTCCCGGTCTTCGACGCCACCGTGGCCGCCCGTGTCAGGGCGGCCGGGCTGACCTTGCTCGGCAAGACGAACACCGACGAGTTCGCGATGGGCTCGTCCACCGAGAACTCGTGCTACGGGCCCTCCCGCAACCCGTGGGATCCCGAGCGCGTCCCCGGCGGCTCGGGCGGTGGCTCCGCGTCCGCCGTCTCCGCCGGTCTTGCCCCGTGGGCTCTCGGCTCCGACACCGGCGGCTCGATCAAACAGCCTTCGGCGCTCTGCGGCAACGTCGGCCTGCGCCCGACCTACGGCACGGTCTCGCGCTTCGGGATCGTCGCCTTCGCGTCGAGCCTCGACCAGGTCGGCCCGGTGGCGAAGACGGTGCGCGACGCGGCGCTCCTCTACTCGCTCATCGCCGGTCGCGACCCCCGGGACTCGACGACGGTCGAGCTGCCCGAGGCGGTGCGGCTGCCGGAGGCCGAGGATCTGAAGGGGCTGCGCATCGGCGTTCCCGTCGAGCTCAACGAGCATCCCGGCATCGAGCCCGGTGTGCGAGAGGCCGTGCAGCGGGCGATCGCGCTGGCGGCCGAGCTCGGCGCCGAGGTGGGGGAGTGCTCGCTGCCGCTCTCGGTCGACTACGGCCTGCCGTGCTACTACCTGATCGCCCCCGCCGAGGCCTCCTCGAACCTCGCCCGCTACGACGGCGTCCGCTACGGCCCGCGCGCCGAGGGTGCCGCGAGCTTCCGGGAGCTTGTCGAGCGCACCCGCGACGAGGGCTTCGGCGACGAGCCCAAGCGCCGCATCATGCTCGGCACCTACGCGCTCTCGGCCGGGTACTACGATGCCTTCTACGGGCAGGCGCAGAAGGTGCGGACGCTGATCGGCCGCGAGCACGCCGCCGCCTTCGAGCGCTTCGACGTGCTCGTCTCGCCGACCTCGCCCACGGTCGCCTTCAGGATCGGCGAGCGCGCGGCGAACCCGCTCGCGATGTACGCCTCCGACCTGCTCACGATCCCCTCGTGCCTTGCCGGCCTGCCCGGGCTCTCGATCCCGTGTGGGCTCTCGGAGGGGCTGCCGGTCGGGCTCCAGCTGATCGGGCCGCAGTTCAGCGAGAACCGGCTGTTCGCCGCCGGCCACGCGCTCGAGCGCGCGCTTGGCTTCGACACCGTCCCGGAGCGCCTCCGATGAGCGGCTGGGAGCCCGTGATCGGCCTCGAGATCCACGTCCAGCTGAAGACGAGGACGAAGATGTTCTGCCGCTGCCCGACCGGGTTCGGCGCGGGTGAGAACACGCAGACGTGCCCCGTCTGCCTCGGCTTTCCCGGGGCTCTGCCGGTGCTGAACCGGGTCGCGCTCGAGTGGACGGTCAAGCTGGGCCTCGCGCTCGGCTGCGACATTGCGCCCCGGGCGGTGTTCGCGCGCAAGAACTACTTCTACCCCGACCTGCCGAAGGGCTATCAGATCTCGCAATATGATCTACCGTCTTGCACTAGCGGCAAGATGCTAGTGCCAACAGCCGACGGCGACCACGAGATCGGGATCGTCCGCGCACACCTCGAGGAAGACGCCGCCAAGACGCTCCACGTCGGGGGGCGCACCGGCCGCATCGGCGGCGCCGACTACTCGCTCGTCGACTACAACCGCGGCGGCACGCCGCTCGTCGAGATCGTCACTGCGCCCGACATCCACTCCTCCGACGAGGCCCGCCGCTTCCTCCAGCTCCTCCGCCAGACGATCGTCGAGCTCGGGATCTCCGATGCGGAGATGGAGAAGGGGACGCTGCGAGTGGACGCCAACGTCTCGGTTCGGCCCACCGGCTCGGACGAGTTGCGCACGCGCACCGAGATCAAGAACGTCAACTCCTTCGCGTTCGTCGCGCAGGGGATCGACGCCGAGGTGGAGCGCCAGATCGCCGTCTGGGAGTCGGGCGGCGAGGTCGAGCAGCAGACCTTCGACTTCGATGCGACGCACGGCAAGCTGACCGCCCGCCGCTCCAAGGAGGAGGCCGAGGACTACCGCTACTTCCCAGAACCTGACCTCGTCCCGGTCGAGCCGCCGGCGGAGCTAGTCGAGCGGCTGCGGGCCGAGCTGCCGGAGTCGCCGGGCGCGCGCATCCGCCGGCTCGAGCGCGAACTCGACCTCCAGGCTGCGCTGGTCCTCGTCACAGGCGGCCGCGACCGGCTCTACGAGGCCGTCGTCGGGGCGGGCGCCGAGCCGCGTGCGGCCGCGAACGTGATCGCGAACCAGCTCGCGGGCGCCGGGGTGGACCCGGCCGCCGTCAGCCCACGCGAGCTGGCCCGGCTCGTCGAGGCGCGCGAGCGGATCCCGCGCGCGGCGTTCGACGAGGCCTTGTCGCGGCTCGGCGAGCCGGGCTTCGCGGCCGATCCCTACCTCGAGGAGGAGACCGTCTCCGACACGTCGTCCCTCGGACCGGTCGTGGAGCGTGTGCTCGCCGCCAATCCGGCCCAGGTCGAGGCCTACCGCGGCGGCAAGGAGGGCCTGCTCGGCTTCTTCGTCGGCCAGGTGATGAAGGAGCTCCAGGGCAAGGCCGACGCCCGGGCCGTCAACGAGCTCGTGCGTGCGAGGCTTCAGGGCTAGTTCGATGTGGCGCGTCGTTGGAGAAAGGAGACAGGCATGAATGTGCGCGTGCTCGTAGCGTTGCTCGTGACCGCCGGGGTCATCGGTCTCACAGGCTGCGGCGGGGGCGGCGACGAGGCGCCGGCGACCACCGCGGCCCCCGCGCCCGTCGAGGTCCGCATCACCGTAGCCGCCGGTCGCCCCGAGGGCGGCATCCGCCGGGAGACGGTGCAGCAGGGCGAGCGCGTCGCGCTCGTCGTCACGTCCGACGTGGCCGGGCTCGCGCACGTCCACGGATACAACCACGACCTCAACCTGACGCCGGGCGTGCCTGCGCGGCTCGAGTTCGTCGCCGACGTCGCCGGCCGCTTCGAAATCGAGCTGCACGGAGAGGTCGAGGTCCAGATCGCCGACCTCTCGGTCCTCCCGTGACGCCGGTGCTCGTCGCGCACGGGATCGGCGGCGTCCGCGACCTGCCGGTGCCCGAGTGGATGTTCTCGTGGGGTGCCGCGGCCGTTCTCGTGCTGTCGTTTCTCGCGCTCGGGACGCTGTGGCGCTCTCCGCTGCTCGCCGCACGGGCGCCGGGCCGGGCGCTTCCCGACCGGATCTCCCGGCTCCTGCTCGGACGGCCGCTCCGGCTCGCGGTGCAGGCAGTGTCGGCGGCTCTGCTCGGGCTCGTCTTCGCGATCGCTCTCGTGGGCGCGCCCGACCCCGCGGAGAATCTCGCGCCGACGTTCGTCTGGGTCGTCTTCTGGCTCGGGCTCGTGGCGGTGACGGTGTTCCTCGGCGACGTCTGGCGCGTCCTGAACCCCTGGCGGGCGGTGGCCGACGCGGGCGTGCGGCTGCTCGAGCGCGGCGGTCGCGAGGCGCGCCCGTTGCTCCCGTACCCCGAGCGGCTCGGACGGTGGCCCGCGGCAGGGGCGCTCTTCTGCTTCGTCGCGCTCGAGCTCGCCTACCGGGAGCCGTCCAACCCGCGAGCGCTCGCGCTGGCGATCGCGCTCTACTCGTACGTGACCTGGACGGGCATGGCGGTGTACGGCCGCAAGGCATGGCTGGGCGGCGGCGAGGCCTTCTCCGTCTACTTCGGCCTGCTCGCTCGGATCTCGCCGCTCACGGTCCGGGACGGGAAAGTGGTGGTGCGCATGCCGCTCGCCGGCCTCGCCGGGGCCGAGCGGACGCCGGGAACGCTCGCGTTCGTCGCTGTGATGCTCGGCTCCGTCGCCTTCGACGGAGTCAGCCGCTCGTCGTCCTGGGTCGATCTCGTCGCCCGCGTCGAGGGGCCGTATGTGCTCGAGCGGCCCGGCTTCGCGGAGGCGCTCGTCACCGGGCTGAACCTGCTCGGGCTCGCCGGCGGCGTCGCTCTCGTCGCCCTCGCCTACCTCGCGGCTACGGCGATCGCGCGCCGGCTCGTGAACACGGCGGCGCCGCTCGCCGACCAGTTCCTGCTCAGCCTCGTGCCGATCGCTCTCGTCTACGCGGTTGCGCATTACTTCTCGCTGCTCGTCGTCCAGGGCCAGTTCGCGCTACCGCTCGCCGCCGACCCGTTCGGCCGGGATTGGAACCTCCTCGGCGCAGCCGGCGTTCAGCCGAACCTGAACCCGCTCTCCCCGAACACCGTCTGGTACGTGCAGGTCGGCGCGCTCGTCGCAGGGCACGTGGCCGGACTTGCGGTCGCCCATGACCGCGCGATCACGGCGTTCACCGAGCGCGGGCCGGCCCTGCGCTCGCAGTACGCGATGCTCGGGCTGATGGTGCTCTACACCGTCGGGGGCCTGTGGCTCCTCTCGCGGGGCTAGCGCGCCGTGACGAACCCTCCGTACAGGAGCCCGGCTGCGGCAGCGACGAAGACCGAGCTCTCGGCCGCGCCGAGCCCGGCGACCGCGCTCCCCAGCGCCGCGACGGCGACACCTGCGAGAAGGAGCGCGTTCCCGAGCGGCCGGCGCCGGATCGTCGCGAGCGCAACGGCGACGACGGCGAGCGTGCCGAGCCCGTTGCCGAGCCAGGCGAGCATTCGCGCCGGGAAGACGTCGAGGTGGGCCTGCGCCTCCGGGATCGAGTCGCCTGTGACGGGCGCGGTCAGGGGGACAGCGAGGGCGATCCCGAGCGAGAGCCCGGTGTACAGCAACCCCGCGGGCCAAGCCCACCGCCGGCCTGCCCGCAAGAGGGAGCCGACGCCGAGGAGCGCCGCCGTCAGCAGGCCGCCGCCGAGGTAGTAGACGCGGAACACCCACCCGTCCCAGCCGGCTGCGGCGCCCCAGGCAAGCGCGCCCGACGCAGCCGCGTACGCGGCGAGCGACGCGGACCAGGCTGCGAGCTCGGGAGCGCGTCGCACGCGCCAGCGCCGCGCCAGTTCCGCAGCGAGCCGCAGCGAGACGAGCGCGGCGCCGAAGGCGAGCAGCGGCTCCATCCCCGGAGCGTAGTAGGCTCACGCGGTGCGTCGCCGCGCCCTGCTCCTTGCCGCCGCCTCTGTCGGGTCGCTCGCCGTGCTGCTCGCGCCGCTCACGGCGGCCACGCCGCGCGACTACGCCACCGCCGCGTTCACGATCCTTCCACCGGGCGAGAACGGCAGCCTCTCCTTCGACAGGAACACGACCGACCAGGCGAAGATGTACGACGCCCTGACGCCGCTCTTCGACAAGGTCGGGCAGAAGGACATCGCGCGCACGTTCAAGCCGGCCCCATTCGGCCTCGGTGGCGCGAAGGCCCTGCGCAGGGAGAGCACTCCCCGGGCAGGCGTCTCGATCGTCCGCGATCGCTTCGCGGTGGCGCACGTCACCGGCAAGACGGCGCAGGACGTCGCCTACGGCGCCGGCTGGGTGACCGCGCAGGACCGCGGCATCCTGCTCGAGCTGATCCGTGGGCCGGCCCGGATCGCCGCGCTGGACGTTCCCGGCCTCGATCCGATCTCGCTCGCGCTCTCCGGCAAGAGCTTCGTTCCGAGCGCGCAGACGGAGGCGTTCATCGCCGCCCAGATCGGCGTGCTCAAGGCGACCGGGCCGCTCGGCAAGCAGTACGTCTCCCTGCTCACCGCGTACGTCGCCGGTCTGAACGGCTACTACCGGTCGAAGGAGATCCAGGTGAAGCCGTACAGCGTCGTGGACGTGATTGCGGCTGCGGCGCTGATTGCCGCCCGCTTCGGCGCCAACGGCGGCCAGGAGGCGGCGAACGCCCAGTTCCTTGACGCGCTCCAGGACCGCCTTGGTGTCGCCAAGGGGCGCGAGGTCTTCGACGACCTGCGCAGCGCGAACGATCCGGAGGCGCCGGTGTCGCTGCCGGGCTCGTTCGACCAGGAGTTGCCCCCGACCGGCGCCGCCCCGGGCAGCGTCGTGCTCGACGACGGCAGCTTCGCGACCGCGCCGCGCTCGGTCGCGGCGATGTCGAACGCGCTGCTGATCGGGAAGAGCCGCTCCGCGACGGGCCACCCGCTGTTCGTCGCGGGCCCGCAAGTCGGCTACTTCTTCCCGCAGTTCTTCCTCGAGGCCGACCTGCACGGAGGCGGCTTCGACGTCCGCGGTGTCATCTTCCCGGGCGTGCCGTTCGTCGTCATCGGCCGCGGCACCGACTTCGCCTGGAGCGCGACCTCGTC
>CAYGLV010000041.1:8696-23010 GCA_964351025.1 uncultured Gaiellales bacterium
TGAGCGCGCGCGCCTTCTGGGCGCTGAACACGGGCAAGGTGACCTCCGCGCGGAGCTTCCTGAAGACGATGAACGGCGTCGAGTTCAGCTTCAACTGGTTCTACGCGGACGACCGCGACATCGCGCTCTTCTCGAGCGGACGGCTGCCGAAGCGTGCGGCGGGGACCGATCCGGCGCTGCCGACGGTGGGAACGGGTGAGTACGACTGGCGCGGCTTCCTCAAGGCGGCCGAGCACGCCCAGGGCCTGAACCCGCGAAGCGGCGTGATCCTCAACTGGAACAACAAGCCGGCCGCGGACGTGGGCGCGGCGGACAGCAACTTCTCGTACGGGCCCGTCCAGCGCGTGGATCTCTTCACGCCGCTCGTCGCCGAGCAGCGCAAGCACACGCTCGCCAGCGTGGTCTCGATCATGAACAAGGCGGCGACGCAGGATCTCCGTGCGCTGCGAGCCTGGCCGACGATCAAGGCCGTGCTCGAGGGCTCGACGCCGCCGAGCACACGGGCCGCCGACATTGCCGGCCTGCTCGATGTCTGGCGGGTCAAGGGCGGCAGCCGGCTCGACAGGGATCTCGACGGCAAGGTGGACGATCCCGGGGCGGCCGCGATGGACGCTGCGTGGCCGCGGCTCGCCGACGCCGTCCTCGGCACGGTGCTCGGCCCGCTGACGGACCGCCTCGCGCAGCTGATCGGCCGCAGCGACGACGCGGGGCCCAGTGGCTCGGCCTACATCTCGGGCTGGTACGGCTACGTGGACAAGGACCTGCGCTCGCTGCTCAAGCTGCCCGTCAAGGGCGCCTACAAGACGAAGTTCTGCGGCGTCGGAGATCTCGCTCTGTGCCGGGCCGCTCTCTGGTCCGCGCTGGACGCGGCTGCGGCAGAGCTCATCGCCGCGCAGGGCTCGATCCCGTCCGCTTGGCGCGCGGACGCGACGAAGGAGCGGATCCAGTTCACGTCGGGGATCCTCGCCGACACGATGCGCTGGTCGAACCGCCCGACCTTCCAGCAGCTCATGAGCTTCTCGGGCCACCGGCCGCGCTAGCAGCGCGATCGGGGCTTCCGGTCGATCGTCTAGGCTGGAGCCGATGGCCGAAAAGCGGTATCTCCTGACGCCCGGGCCGACGCCGGTGCCGCCGGAGGTGCTGGCGGCGCTCGCCCGCCCGGTCATCCACCACCGCGGGCCGGATTTCAAGGCGATGTTCGCGGAGTGCCTCGAGCGCCTTCGTCGGGTGTGCTGCACCGACGGCGATGTGCTCCTCTTCACGGCCTCCGGGACCGGCGCGTTCGAGTCGGCGGTCGCCAACCTGCTCTCGCCGGGAGAGCGCGTGCTCGCGGTCTCGGCCGGGGAGTTCGGCGAACGCTGGGGGAAGCTGGCGGCGGCCTTCGGCTGCGACGTGCAGCAGCTCGCCTACGAGTGGGGCGAGTCCCCGCGCACCGACGATCTGGCACGCCGCCTCGAGGAGACGGGCGCGCGGACGGTCTTCCTCGTCCATTCCGAGACCTCGACCGGCGTCGTCGCAGACATTCAGGCGCTCGCGGCCGTCGCAAAGGCGGCCGGTGCTCTCGTGGTCGTGGACGCCGTCTCGAGCCTCGGCGCGGTCCCGCTCGAGACCGCTGCCTGGGACCTCGACGTCGTTGTCTCAGGCTCGCAGAAGGCTCTGATGACGCCGCCAGGGCTGTCGCTGGTGACCGTCTCGGCGGCCGCGTGGGAACGCTGTGAGCAAGCGACGCTGCCGCGTTTCTACTTCGATTGGCGCAAGGCGCGAGGGACGCTCGACACGCCGTTCACGCCGGCGGTCTCGACCGTCGCCGCTCTCAACGTCGCGCTCGGACTGCTGCTCGACGAAGGGCTCGAGGCGGCGTTTGCCCGCCACGCTGCCCTCGGCCGCGCCTGCCGCGAGGGGGCCAAGGCGATGGGGCTCGAGCTCTTCTCCCCCGACGAGGAGCGCTCGGCCGTCGTGACCGCGATCCTCCTGCCGGACGGCGTGGACGCGAAGGCGGTCCGGCTGGCCCTGCGCGACCGCTTCGGGATCACCGTCGCCGGCGGGCACGGGGCGCTGGCGTCTCGGCTCGTGCGGATCGGGCACATCGGCTACTTCGACGTCTTCGACATCACGACGGCGCTGGCCGCGCTTGAGCTGCTGCTCGCCGACGCGGGTGCCGACATCGAGCGCGGCGTCGCCGTCACGCGGGCGCTCGAGGCGTACGCGAGCGCTGTGCGGGCGTGAGGGTCCTCGTACGAGAGCAGATCGCCGACGCGGGGGTCGAGCTGCTGCGCGCCCACGGGATCGACGTCGATGTGGACTCGGAGTCAGAGCTCGAGGAGATCATCGCGCAGTACGACGGCATCGTCGTCCGCTCGGCGACGAAGCTCACCGCCGCTGTGATCGCGCGCGCCGAGCGGCTGAAGGTGATCGGACGCGCCGGAGTGGGGGTTGACAACGTTGACGTCGCGGCGGCGACGCGGCGCGGGATCGTCGTCGCGAACGCGCCCGAATCGACGGTCACCTCCGCGGCCGAGCACACGATCGGCCTCCTGTTCTCCCTCGCACGCAACATCCCCCAGGCGCACGCCGCGCTCAAGCAGGGTCGCTGGGAGCGCGGACGCTGGGGCGGTGTCGAGCTCGCGGGCAAGACGCTCGGTGTGCTCGGATTCGGCCGCATCGGCCGGCAGGTCGCCCGCCGCGCGGTCGCGCTCGGCATGCTCGTCGTGGCGTACGACCCGTACGTCTCACCCGAGCGGTTCCGTGAGCTCGGCGCCGAGCACGCCGGCTCCGTGGACGAAGTGCTGGAGGCCGCCGACGCGCTCACGCTCCACCTCCCGCTCAACGACGAGACGCGCGGACTGATCGGCACACGCGCGTTCGCACGCATGCGCGACGGGGTCAGGATCGTCAACGCCGCCCGCGGCGAGCTGGTGGACGAGCCGGCGCTGATCGCGGCGATCCGCTCCGGGAAGGTCGGGGGCGCGGCGCTCGACGTCTTCGCGACCGAGCCGTACTCCGGCCCGCTGCTCGAGCTGGACGAGGTCGTCGTCACGCCGCATCTGGCCGCGTCGACCGAGGAGGCCCAGGATCGCGCCGGTGTCATCGTCGCCGAGCAGGTGGCGGCCGCCCTCGCAGGTGAGATCGTCACCCACGCGGTGAACATCCCGAGCATCGACGCGGCCGATCTCGAGGTGCTCGGCCCGTACATCCCGCTCGCCTCGCAACTCGGCCGCCTGGCGATGGAGCTGGCGGAGGGCCGCCCCGAGCGAATCGTCCTCGCAACGCACGGCCCGCTCTCCGACCACGACATCCGGCTGCTGACGGTGGCCGCGCTCAACGGTGCATTCCGCGGGCGTGTCGAGACGGTGGTGAACTACGTGAACGCGCCTGTGATCGCGGCCGAGCGCGGGATCGAGGTCTCCGAGGAGCGCCTGCGCGCCTCGCAGGACTACATGAACACCGTGCGCGTCGTCGTTCACGGAGGAGGGCGGGACGTCGAGGTCGCAGGCACGACCATCGGCCCGGACCACCGGCTGTTCCTCGCTCGCGCGCTCAACTTCGGGATCGATATCGAGCTGGCGCCGCGGATGGTCTTCCTCACCTACACCGACCTCCCCGGCGTGATCGGGCGCGTCGGAACGATGTTCGGCGAGGCGCACGTGAACATCGCCAACATGGCCGTCTCGCGGACGAAGGAGGGTGGCAAGGCGCTGATGGCGCTCTCGATCGACTCGCCGCCGCCGCCTGCGCTCGTCGAGCAGATCCAGCGAGAGGGGTTCGACGCTGTCCACTTCATCGGCCTCGAATAGCCGTCTGCCGTCGCTCGGCCCGCGCGGCGAGGGGTGGGTGGCGATCCAGTTCGTCCTCATCGCGGCGATCGTCGGCGGAGGCTTCCTGGAGCCGAGCTGGCCGGCGGGCGTGCGGGATGTCCTCAGGGGCGGGGGCGCGCTGCTGGCCGTCGCGGGCTGCGCGCTCGCCGTCTCCTCCGTTCGTGCCCTCGGGCGCTCGCTGACGCCCTTTCCGCGTCCCTCCGCGCACGGAGGGCTCGTCGAGACCGGCCCCTACCGGCTCGTCCGGCACCCCATCTACGGCGCCGGACTGCTCATCCTCACCGGTTACTCGCTCTTCACGGGCGTGCCGGCGCTCGTGCTGACAGCGCTGCTCGTGGCGGTCTGGGCCCTCAAGTCGCGCGTCGAGGAGCGTTGGCTCACCTCGCGCTACCCCGAGTACGCTGCCTTCCGCGCCCGCACGCCCCGCCGCTTCCTTCCCTTCGTCTGGTGACGACGGCGCCCCGCTAGTCTTCGGGGGTGCGGACCGCCTGGCCCGAATCCGTGGAGCGCGTCGCCTCGTTCCTGCGCGAGGCGGGCGCGGAGGCGCGGCTGGAGGAGTTCGCAACGGAGACGCCGACGGCGGCCGAGGCGGCGAGCGCCGCCGGGTGCGGGATCGAGCAGATCGTCAAGTCGCTCGTGTTCGCCACCGATGCCGGCGAGCTCGTGCTCGCTCTCGTGCCGGGTGACCGCCGCGCCGATCCTGCAAAGATCGCTCGCGCGGCCGGCGCGCGCACGGCGCGCGTCGCGACCCCGGAGGAGGTCGAGGAGGCGACGGGCGTGTCGCCCGGAGCCGTTGCGCCGTTCCCCCTTCCGTCCGGCCGGCGCGTGTTCGCCGAGCGGACGCTGCTCACCCGCGAGCACGTCTGGGTCGGAGCCGGCTCGTCCCGCCATCTCGCCCGGCTCGCGCCCGCCGAGCTCGTCCGGCTCGCTCGCGCCCAGCCGCTCGACGCCGTGCAGGACGCCGATACCATTCACAGCCCGAGAACGAAGGAGCCCTGAGCAGCGATGCGTGAGACCGAGAAGATCTGGATGAACGGCGAGCTCGTGGACTGGGCCGACGCACACGTCCACGTCGGTGTGCACGGCCTCCATTACGGCTCCGGCGTGTTCGAGGGGATCCGCTGCTACGAGACCGAGGAGGGCCCGTCGGTGTTCCGTCTCGTGGAGCACCTGAAGCGACTCGAGAGCTCGGCACGTCTGCTCTACATGGAGCTGCCGTACTCCGTCGAGGAGATCCGCGCGGCGACGCACGAGCTGATCGCCGTCAACGGGCTGCCGGAATGCTACGTCCGCCCGATCGCGTTCTACGGGTACGGCGAGCTGGGCGTCTCGACAGCCGGGAATCCCGTCGAGGTCGTGATCATGAGCTGGCCGTGGGGCGCCTACCTCGGCGAGGACAGCCTGCGCCAGGGCATCACCGCGAAGATCTCCTCCTGGAAGCGCATCGGTCCGAACGTGATCCCGCATGTCGCCAAGGCGACCGGCATCTACCTCAACTCGATGCTCGCGACCACCGAGGCGAAGCGCGCCGGCTACGACGAGGCGATTCTGCTGACCGACGACGGCTACGTCGCCGACGGGCCGGGCGAGAACATCTTCGTCGTCAAGGACAGCATCATCGTGACGCCGCCGCTCTCGACCTCGATCCTGCCCGGGATCACGCGCGAGTCGGTGATCGAGATCGGGCGCGAGCTGGGCTACGACGTCGAGGAGCACAGCCTCATCCGCAGCGACCTCTATCTCGCCGACGAGGTGTTCATGACCGGCACCGCCGCCGAGGTGACGCCTGTGCGGGCAGTGGACGACCATGAGATCGGTGTCGGTCCCGTCACGCTCGAGCTCCAGAAGGTCTACCTCGACGCCGTGCGGGGATGCGATTCTCGGTGGAGCCACTGGCTCGACATCGGGGCCTTCTTCGCTGACGCGAAGAAGCCCTAATGAACCGGTGTGGCCAGGGACTTCGGCGCGGGCCACGACGAAGCTGGGACGAGAGCGAACGCTTTGAGTAGCAGGTTGCCCAGATCCCAGGCCTCACCTAGCGTTTCGGCGCAGCCGAAACGCATCCCGCTTTCGCGCCCCTGGCTCGACGAGCGCGAGGAGGCGCTCGTTCTGGACGTGCTCCGGTCCGGGCGGCTCTCGCTCGGGCCGACGATCGACCGGTTCGAGGAGGCCTTCGCGGAGCGCGTCGGCGCCCCCTATGCAGCGGCGGTCTCGAGCGGCACGGCGGGTCTGCACCTCCTGACGCACATCGCCGGGCTCGGCCCCGGCGACGAGGCGATCACCTCGCCGGTCTCGTTCGTCGCCTCGGCGAACTGCGCGATCTACACGGGGGCCACTCCGGTGTTCGCCGATGTCGACCCGCGCACCCTCAACCTCGATCCGGCGGCCGTCGAGGAGGCGATCACCCCGCGCACGAAGGCGGTCGTGGCGGTGGACATCTTCGGCTACCCGTGCGAGCTCGAGCCTCTGCGAGAGCTCTGCGCCCGGCACGGGCTCGTCCTGATCGAGGACGCCTGCGAGGCGCTTGGGGCCGAGTACCGCGGCGCCCCGGTCGGCTCGCACGGGCCTTCGGCGGTCTTTGCCTTCTACCCGAACAAGCAGATCACGACGGGCGAGGGCGGCATGGTGACGACGCACTCCGAGGAGGAGTGGCTGCTGCTGAAGAGCTTGCGCAACCAGGGCCGTGCCGACGGCGGCGGGTGGCTGGACCACGCGCGGCTCGGCTTCAACTACCGCATCGACGACATTCGCGCGGCGATCGGGATCGGGCAGCTCGAGAAGCTCGACCGCATTCTCGATGCGCGCGCCGGGGTCGCGCGCCGCTACGGCGAGCTGCTCGCCGGTTCGGACGTCGAGCCGCCGCTCGCCGACGATGCCGACCATGCCCGCTCCTGGTTCGTCTACGTCGTGCAGTTGCCGGAGGGCACGGACCGCGAACGGGTGATCGCCGGGCTCGAGGCGCGGGGCGTCGCAACGAGCCGCTACCTGCCCTGCATCCACCTCCAGTCGTACATGCGCGAGCGCTACGGCTTCGCGGAGGGGCTCTGTCCCGTCGCGGAGGGAATCGCGAAGCGCACGCTGGCACTCCCGTTCTATGCCCAACTCGAGGCCGAGGAGCAGGAGTACGTGGTCGAGGCGCTGCGCGCGGCCATGGGGTAGCGCCAAGAGCCGGCTCTGGCTCATACTCTCCGCCATGGACGCCGTACGGATGGTCTTCCTCGGATTTGGCAAGTACGCACGCGCCGACAGGATCTACGCGCTCCAGCCGATCGTGGGCGACGAGCGCGGTGGCGGCCGGCGGACGCACGTCTGGGTCGAGGGGATCGCCGAGCCGCTCGTCGCCTCCCGCACCGAGCGGACGGTCCTGCTCGACATGGGCCAGGACGCCGCCGGTGCACCGCTACTCGACGACGCGCTCGCACTCGCCGAGCGGCTCGTGAGCGCCGCCGACGAGGGCAAGGTGGACCTCGCCGACCTCGGCCGCCGTGCCCGCCGGCTGCTCGAGCAGAGCGCGAAGCCGGCCGAGACCCCGAAGCTGTTCTGAGCGACCCGCTCGGCAGGGACTTCTTCTCCCGCACCGTCCATGAGGTCGCGCCCGAGTTGATCGGCGCCACGCTGCTGGTCAACGGCGCCGGCGGCGTGATCGTCGAGGTCGAGGCGTACGGTGTCGACGATCCGGCGAGTCACGGCTTTCGCGGCCGCACAGCCCGCAACGCCACGATGTTTGGGCCCCCTGGGCACGCCTACGTCTATCGCTCGTACGGCATCCACTGGTGTCTCAACGTCGTCACCGACCGTGAGGGCGCCGCCGCGGCCGTGCTGATCCGCGCCCTCGAGCCGGTGCGCGGCCTCGACGCGATGCGCGAGCGGCGTGGGGTAGAGCAGGCTCGCCTGCTCTGCTCCGGCCCGGGGAGGCTCTGCCAGGCGCTCGGGATTACCGACGCCGACGACGGGCTCGCGCTCGACGGCCCGCCCTTCGAGCTCTACGCTTCGAGCGAGCCGGTGAAGGTGGTCACGGGCCCGCGGGTCGGCATCAGCCAGGGCGTCGCCGTCCCGTGGCGCTACGGCCTGGCCGGGTCAGGCTTCCTCAGCCGCCCGTTCAGGACAGGTGACAGCGGTTAGCCGCGCCCGACCACCAGCGTGATCACGAGGCCGGGCGCCGCGGCGACTCCCGCCTTCGGAGCCTGGCCGACCACTTGCCCCGCGTTGCCGCCGGCGAAGAGGAGCCGCGGCATGAGCTTCAGCTTGCGCAGCTTCTCGCGCGCGTCTCCCAGCGTGTCCCCGACGAGGTTCGGCACGACGCCGTTCACGGGCTTCGCCACGACGATCGTGACTTCGTCGTAGGTCGAGAGAAAGCCCCGCTTCGGGAACTGGTTGACGACGATGCCGGGACGCTGTTTTGGCTCGGCAGGCTTGAAGACGAGCTTGGGCGTCAGCGGCTGGAGCGCGAGCCGCTCCTTCGCCGTCTGCTCTGGCAGCCCGATGACGCGCGGCACTTCGACCTCGTTCGGCTTGCAGTCGGCCTCGAGGGACGGTCCCTTGCCCGTGAAGTAGACGACCTCCGACCGGTGCTTGCAGAGGCCGTTGTCGAGCCGTAGGTTCCCGTTCCGCCAGACGACGAGCTTCGGCGTGATCGACAGCGGCGGTGGTGGGTCGAAGCCCTCGGGCTCCTCGCCGAGCTGTGCGAGCGCGGTCTCGGTGAACGTCTTCCAGATCTCCGCCGGGAACGTCGAGCCGGCGACCGCGCGCCCGTGGAACTCGGTCAGCATCGGCACGAGCTTGTTCGGATAGCCGACCCAGACGGCCGCCACGAGCTGTGGTGTGTACCCGACGAACCACGCGTCGCCGTAGTTCTCGGTCGTGCCGGTCTTGCCGGCAGCGGAGCGGTCCTTCAGGGCCGCGCGCCGGCCGGTGCCCTCGCTGACGACGCGTTGGAGGATGGACGTCAGCACCGCGGCCTCGGCCCCGGTCAGCGCCTGGCGGCCAACGGGTCGGTTCTCGGCGAGCGGCTTTCCGTTCTCGCGCGCGACGGAGGCGATCGCGCGGGGCCGGTTGCCGATCAACGAGCCGTCGATCCGCTGGCCCCGGTTCGCGATGGTCGCGAAGGCGCGCGCCATCTCCAGCGGGTTGACCGCCTCGGCGCCGAGGCCGAGCGCGAAGTAGGGGGCGAGGGTGCTCTGAATCCCCAACGCGCGCGCCGTCCGGACGATTTCCGCCGGGCCCACGAGCTGCGTCAGCTGGGCGTAGACGCTGTTGTCCGAGGTCACTGTGGCCGTGCTCAAGTCGATCGGTCCAGCCGCGTACTTGTTGTCGTAGTTCTTTACGGACCAGAACTTGTCGCCAAGGGAGATGAGTTGCGGCTTCGATTCGAAGCGCGTCGCCGGGGCGACCCCGACGCGCAGGGCCGTCGCGAGCACGATCGGCTTGAACGCCGAGCCAGGCTGTCGCTCGGCCTGCACGGCGAGGTTGAACTGGCTCTTGCGGTAGTTATTTCCTCCGACCATCGCGCGGATCGAGCCGTCGCGCGGGTCGATCGCGACGAGCGCGGCCGACGGGCCTTCCGAGTCGGTCAGGTGCTTGGCGATCGCCTTGCGCGCCAGGTCCTGGAGCTCGAGGTCGATCGTCGTCGTCACGCGCAGCCCGCCTCCGAACACCCGTGCTGCGCCGTACTCGTCCACGAGTTGCTGCTTGACGTAGTTGACGAAGTACGGCGCCGGCCCCTGCGTGCCCGGGAGCCGCACCGAGTCGGGATCCGGGAGCGGCGCGGTCGTCGCGCGCGCGAAGTCCTGCGGCGTGATGTCTTTCTGCGCGAGCATCGCCTGCAAGACCGCACGACGGCGGTTCTTGGCGTCCTTGGGGTTCACGGCCGGGTCGTAGAGTGTCGGGTCGGCGGGTATCCCGGCGAGCAGGGCTGCCTCGTGCAGGTCCAGCTTCGAGGCGCCTTTGCCGAAGTACGCGCGTGCCGCCTGCTGGACGCCGTAGGCTCCGTTTCCGAAGTAGATCGTGTTCAGGTAGGCGGTGAGGATCCTCTCCTTCGACCAGCGTTGTTCGAGCTGCCAGGCGAGCGCCGCCTCGCGCACCTTGCGGGCGATCGAGAGCTGGTTGCGGGAGTATGTGTTCTTGACGAACTGCTGGGTGATCGTCGACCCGCCCTCGACGACGGCCTGCTGCTGGATGTCGGCCCACAGCGCGCGCGCGATGCCGCGGACGTCCACGCCCCGGTGCTCGAAGAAGCGCTGGTCCTCGATCGCGACGATCGCCTGGCGCATCCAGGGCGAGATCTCCTCGTAGTCCACGAGCGTTCGCGCCTCCGTACCACGCAGGACCGAGAGAATCGAGCGCCCGTTCGAGGCGTAGATATAGCCGTTCACCTGGCTCCGGCCCGCCTGCGCCGGGTCGAGTTGAGGGAGCTCGCTCGCCACGGCCCGGATCAGCCCAAAGGTGAACGCCGCCGCCCCGAGGAGCCCGAGCACCCCGAGCAGAGCGAGCAGGCGAAGCTTGCGAATCCGGTGCCGCCGCCTTGGGGGCGGCACCTTGCGTGAAAACAGCCGCACGAGGGCGGCAATTCTAGCCGTGGGCGGCCGAAATCACGGCGAGGACGTCGTCGCCATACCGCTCGAGCTTCGCCGGTCCGAAGCCGCCGACGGCCGCGAGCTCTGCTTTCGACGCCGGTCGCGCGGCCGCCAGGGCGCGCAGCGTGCGGTCGTGGAGGACGACGTACGCGGGCACCTCGTCGGAGCGTGCGCGCTCGAGCCGCCACGCGCGCAGGCGCTCGAAGAGACCCTCGTCGCCGGCCGCGGCCGGCGCGTCCGCCACCCGAGCGGCTCCGAGCCGGGGCAGCGCCGCCCCGGGCACGGCGCGCAACAGCCGAAAGCCGTCCTCGCTCTCGTACACCGCCAGGCAGCCGCCGTCCTCGAGCGCGCGCAGCCAGCGCTTGACCTCGGCATCGGTCGCCGCGGCGAGGATCCCGAAGGCGTCCGAGCGGCGCGCCGAGGGCGGAGCGGCCACCGAGCCCCGCAACATCGCCAGCAGTCCGGAACGCCCGAGCGGCCAGCGCAGCCCGGCCACGGCGCGCACGATCGCACCGGCAACGTCGGCGGGCAGCGGCGGTGCGACCTCGGCCGGGGCGACGGCGAGGGTGTCCGGGGCGCAGACATCGCACATCCCGCAGGGGCCGGCGAGCGTCTCGCCGAAGTGCTCGGCGACCTGGAGGTGGCGGCAGCGTCCTGACTCGGCGAAGCTGACGAGCCGCTCGGCCCGGGCGAGCGACTCGCGCTCATACCGCGCGAGCAGCGCGTCCAGGCGCTCGGCCGCGTCGGCGGGCTGCTGGAGCACCTCGACCTGGATCGCCCGGCCGGCGTCGAAGCCGCGCCGGACGAGGCCTGCCTGCTCGAGCATGCCGACGAGCACCTTCGGATCGCTCTCGCCGCCTGCCGAGCTGGAGAGCTCCTCGGGCGTCGCCTGCGGGTGCTCGCGTACAGCCCGGTAGACGCCGCGCAACTCGTCGAGCGAGGGGATGTCGGAGCGGGCGAACCGGAGGAGGCTGCGCGCGTCGGCGCGGCCGGCGAGGAGGACGGTGTCGCTCGGCCGCCCGTCGCGCCCCGCGCGCCCGACCATCTGCACGTAGCTCTCGAGCGACTCGGGGTAGTTGTAGAGGAGCACGAGCCGGATGTCCGGCTTGTCGATCCCCATCCCGAAGGCGATCGTCGCGACGACGGTCTGCACGCGCCCCTCGATGAACGCCTCCTGGGCCGCGGCCCGCTCGGCCGGCTCGAGCCCCGCGTGGTAGTGGATGGCGTCGAGACCATGCCGGCGCAGGACGAGCGCGAGCTTCTCGGTCGAGCGGCGCGAGCGTGCGTAGACGATCGCCGAGGCGCCGCGCAGCGCGTGCAGCCGACGGACGAGCGCACGCAGTCGTTCTTCCTCACCCTCGGCGACCTCGACGTCGTAGCGGAGATTCTCTCGGACGACGCTCGTGCGCACGACCTCGGGCTCGCGCCCGAGTGCGGCCGCGATCTCGCGCTCGGTCTCGGGGGTCGCCGTTGCGGTCATTCCGAGCACCGACGGGCGCCCGAGCGCCTCGAGCGCGGTGCGGATGAAGAGGTAGTCGGGCCGGAAGTCGTGCCCCCACATGCTCACGCAGTGCACCTCGTCGATCACGACGAGGCCGATCCCGACCTGTCGCAGGGCATCGAGGAAGGCGCGCTGGCGCAGCCGTTCCGGCGCCGCGTAGAGCAGCTTCACTTCGCCCGCCGCGACCGCGCGCAGCCGCCTCGCGGCCTCGTCGGGCTCGAGCGAGGAGTTGATCAGGGTCGCGCGTGTCGCGATCTCGGGCGGCAGCTTGTCGAGCTGGTCCTTCATCAGCGCGATCAGCGGCGAGAGGACGAGCGTCGGAGCGGGACGCAACATCGCCGCGAGCTGATAGGTCAGGGACTTCCCCGAGCCGGTCGGCATCAGGGCGAGCGTGTCGCGACCCTCGATCGCCGCGCGAACGACCCGCTCCTGCCCGGCACGGAACGCGTCGAAGCCGAAGAGACGGCGAAGCTCGGGGAGCAGATCGGTCACCCGGCGAGTGTACGGACGGGGTCGGCGCGCCTTGCGCGCGGGACCGTGCCGAATGCGTGCCCGGCCGCGCCTCTACAATCGGCTGCCGATGGGCCTCGCAGAGCTGACACGCAACGCCGTCGATCTTCTGCCCGGCGGCGGCCTCGACGCCAAGCTGAAGCTCGGCCGTCCGCTGCGGGTCAAGCTCGGCATCGACGTCACCTCGCCGGATATTCACGTCGGTCGTGCCATTCCGCTGCAGCGGATGCGCGCCTTTCAGGACGAAGGCCATCTCGGCGTCCTGATCATCGGCGACTACACGACCCGGATCGGCGACCCCTCCGGCCGGTCCGCAGAGCGGCCGATTCTCTCCGACGCGGAGATCGAGGACCATGCGCGCACCTACCTCGACCAGGCGATGGTGATCCTCGACCCCGGCCGCACGGAGGTGCGGCGCAACGGCGAGTGGCTGTCGAAGCTCACCTACGCGGAGGTCGTCCGGCTGGCGAGGACGATCACCGTCGCGCGCTTGCTCGAGCGGGACGACTTCGCCAAGCGCTACGCCGCGGGCGAGCCGATCTCGGTCTCCGAGCTCCTCTACCCGCTGATGCAGGCGTACGACTCGGTGGCGGTGGAGGCCGATGTCGAGCTCGGCGGCACCGATCAGCTCTACAACCTCCTGGCGGGGCGCGAGGTCATGCAGGCCTACGGGCTCGAGCCGCAGGTCGTGCTCACGACGCCGCTCCTGCTCTCGTGGGACGGCGAGAAGATGAGCTCGTCGCTGGGCAACAACATCCCGCTGACGATGGCCGCCGAGGAGCAGTTCGGCAGGACCATGCGGATCAGCGACGACCAGCTCGGGCAATGGTTCGAGCTCGTGCTCGAGCGCCCGGCGCCAGCGGGCGAGCCGATGGAGGCGAAGCTCGCGCTCGCGCGCTTCATCGCGGCGCGCTCGCACGGGCCGGAGCTGGCCGCGGCGGCAGAGGCCCACTTCACGCGCGTCGTCCGTGAGGGGCTGGCGCCCGACGAGGTCGCCGAGGCAGGCCTGCCGGACGGCGACCCGGTGCATCTGCCGGCCGCGCTGGCGGCCGCGTTCGGCTTCTCGACGAGCGCGGCGCGGCGCCTGATCGCCCAAGGCGGGGTCAAGCTCGACGGCGCCGCCGTGCTCGACCTGGATCTCCCGCGGGGCCGGCTCGACGGGGCCGTCGTGCAGGCCGGCAAGCGCCGCTTCGTGCGCTTTCGGGCGAGCTGACGCCTTGTCTTGACAGGGATTCGGGCGGTGCTATCATTCCTCGGCCGCCCGGAAGGGCTGCGTAGGACTGTCCCGCCCCTCGACTACCGGAGCGCCTTCGCAGGAATCGGATACGACCTGTATCAGATCTCTAGGAGGCCTCTGCTGCGAGTTCAGGCGGAGGCTTTTTTACGCGGCAGCAAGCGGCAGCGGTCTTTGAAAACTCAGCAGCGTGCGTTTACGTCGAGAACCTCTCGTGGGCTTCGGCCTGCGTGAGGCACAAGACCCGTCGACCACCTTCGGGTGGGAGACACTTTGAGCTCAAGCTCGAAGAGAAGATTGCCCCTCGGGGCAAATCCATCTTCACGGAGAGTTTGATCCTGGCTCAGGACGAACGCTGGCGGCGCGCTTAACACATGCAAGTCGAGCGAGAACCGGGACTTCGGTCCCGGGGACAGCGGCGAACGGGTGAGTAACACGTGGGTAATCTGCCCTCGATTCTGGGATAGCCCGGGGAAACCCGGATTAATACCGGATAGCCTCGCTGGCTCTCGAGCCGGTGAGAAAAGGTAGCTTCGGCCTCCGATCGAGGATGAGCCCGCGGCGGATTAGCTTGTTGGCGGGGTAACGGCCCACCAAGGCTTCGATCCGTAGCTGGTCTGAGAGGACGATCAGCCACACTGGGACTGAGACACGGCCCAGACTCCTACGGGAGGCAGCAGTG
>CAYGLV010000042.1:0-21272 GCA_964351025.1 uncultured Gaiellales bacterium
AGTAGCGGGGGCAGGATTTGAACCTGCGACCTCCGGGTTATGAGCCCGGCGAGCTACCTGGCTGCTCCACCCCGCGCCGTGGTCTCAAGTGTAGCAAGGCTCCTGCGCCTCCTCCTCCCTGCCGCGCCGGCGATCGAGTTGAGCGGCGAGCAGGAAACCGGCGCCGAGCACGGCCGTGCCGGCGAGCGCATCGAGGACGAAGTGGTTGCCCGTCACGACGATCGTCACGAAGACGAGCGGCGGATACAGGACACCGGCGAGCCGCCAGACGCGGGAACGCGCGAAGAGCACGAGACCGATCCCGACGCCAAGAGCGTACGCCGCATGCAGGCTCGGCACAGCGGCGACCGGATTCGTCAGCGCGGACGTGCTGGGAGAGCCGATGTCGATCCCCGACAGCATCAGCAGCGTGTCCTGGAGACCGACGTCGGCGAGGCGCGGCGGCGCGGTCGGGAACGCCCAGTGGATGAAGACGGAGATCGCCGTCGCGACCATGAAGCCGTTGCGGAAGGTGCGGAACCCGTCCCGGGAACGGTGGTAGAGCCAGAAGAAGAAGATCCCGGTGAACAGGAAGTGCCCGACGAAGTAGAAGGCATTGAGCGCGTGCACGAGATCGGGCATCGCGAGGAACGCACGCTGGAGCCAGTGCTCCCACTCGATCCCGATGAGCTGCTCGACGCGGACGATCTTGCGCGCGTTCGCGAGCGCCGCCGGCCAGTCGGGCTCGATCAGGATGCGCGCCAGCTCGTAGACACCCACGGCGCCGAGCACCACCCCGACCTGTGCGAGCCCGTCACGGCTCTGCAGCGCCCGCCTGACGCGCGACATGCCTGCATTGTACGACGGCCGGATACGATCTTTCCATGCCCTCGCCGTGGCTCTCGTTCGCACTTTCCGTGCTCGCCGCTGCAGGCGCGACCGCGTTCGCAGCCCTGCGGGGGCTCACCGCCTACCGGGCGGGGAAGCGGCTCATGCGGGAGACGGGTGACGCGGCGACAGACATCAGCCGCTCGGCCGCCGAGATCGAGACCCGGCTCGCGGCCGGCGCGGAGCGCAGCGACGAGCTCGCGCGAGCGCTCGCACGCCTGCGAGCCTCGCGGGCACGGCTCGACGTCCTGCTCGGCGCGTTCGCCGAGGTCCGCTCCTCGCTCGGCCGCGTGACCGCGTTCGTGCCGCGCAAGTGACACGCGTCGCCGCGGTCGACCTCGGCACGAACTCGACCCGGCTGCTCGTCGCGGACATCGAGGACGGGCGGCTCACGGAGGTCGTGCGACGCCTGAGGATCACGCGGCTCGGCGAAGGCGTGGACGAGAGCCGGCTGCTCCTCGAGGCGCCGATGGCACGGGTGCGCGCCGCGCTCGGCGAGTACCAGCGCGAGCTCGAGGCTCTCGGTGCCACACGCACGCTGCTCGTCGCCACGAGCGCCGTGCGCGATGCCCTGAACGGTGCCGCCTTCCTCGAGCTGCTCGAGCGCGACCTCGGCGGCGTCGCGCGCCTCCTCGGCGGCGACGACGAGGCCCTACTGACGTTCCGCGGAGTCACCGCCGGGAGGGAGCTCCCGGGCGAGACGCTGATCGTGGACGTCGGCGGCGGCTCGACCGAGCTCGTGGTCGGCGGGCCGGGCGGCGTCTCGCTCCACACGAGTCTCGATGTCGGCTGCGTCCGCATGACCGAGCGCTTTCTCGCCTCCGATCCACCCGCGCCCTCCGAGCTCGAGGCCTGTGCCGCTCACGTCCGGTCGCTCCTCCCCGGCCTCGAGATCCGGGCGGCGATCGGCGTCGCCGGCACGGTGACAACGCTCGCGGCACTCGACCTCGGGCTCGCCGAGTACGACCCCGAGCGGATCCATGGCCACGTCCTGACGCCTCGCGCGGTCGAGCGGGAGCTGGAGCTGCTCGCCTCGCTCCCGCTGGCGCGGCGGCGCGAGCTGCCGGGGCTGGAGCCGGCGCGCGCGCCCGTGATCGTCGCGGGCGTCGTGATCGTGCACGAAGTGCTGGCGCGTTACGGGCTGCGGGGCCTCGAGGCGAGCGAGCGTGACATCCTCCACGGCGCCGCGCTGGCAGCCGCCGAGTTGCCGCCGACCTAGGCCGGCGCGTCGGGCTCGCCGTCGGCGGACTCGTCTTCGGCGAGGCGGCGCTGGAGCACCGCACGCGAGAGCACGCCGACGAGGCGCCCCTCCTCGACGACCGGCACGCGCTCGAGGTCGTGCTCCTCGAGGAAGCGGTATGCCTCCTCGAGCGGCACCTCGGAGCCGAGAGTGAAGTTGGGCGCCTCGGCAATCTCCCGCAGCGCCGTCGAGCGCGGGTCGCGGCCGGCGGCGACGACCTCGCGCACGAGCGTGTTGCGGGTGACGACGCCGGCGAGCCGCTCGCCCTCGCAGACGAGCACCGAGCGCACCTCCGGCCGTCCCAGCGCCTCGGCCGCCTCTTGGGCGGTCGCCCCCGCGTCGAGCACGCGTGGGGCGGGAAGCATCGCATCGCGGACGCGGTCGCTCATGTCTACGGGTAGATGCCCCGCAACTCGAGCGCGGTCGCGACCTCGTGGATGCCGGCGACGAGCGATGCGGTGCGCAGTGTGATCCCGTGCGCCTTGGAGAGCGTCCAGACACGGTCGAAGGCGTCGTTCATCTTGTCCGTCAGCTTCGAGCGGATCTCCTCGCGCCCCCAGAACAGGCGTCCGATGTCCTGAACCCACTCGAAGTACGAGACGGTCACCCCGCCCGCGTTCGTCAGGATGTCCGGTAGGACGGGGATGCCGCGCGCGGCGAGAATCGCGTCGGCCTCGATCGAGGTCGGGCCGTTGGCGCCTTCGGCGACCAGCCGCGCCTGCACGCGTGGCGCATTGTCGCCGTTGAGCTGGTCCTCCCGGGCGGCGAGCACGAGGATGTCACACGGCAACTCGAGGAGTTCCGCGTTCGAGACGCGGCGGCCGCCCGGCCAGCCTTCCAGTGACCCCTGCTCGGCCGTGTAGGCCAGGAGCGCCGGCACGTCAAGGCCGGCGTCGTCAACGAGCGCGCCGGAAACATCCGAGACGGCGATCACCGTTGCCCCGCGCGACTGCAGCTCGGCCGCGGCCACGCCGCCTACGTTGCCGAAACCCTGCACGACGCAGCGCTGGCCGGCGAGCTCCCAGCCGAGGCGGTCGCACGCGCGCGCGATCACCATCACGACTCCAACGCCCGTCGCCTCGGCCCGGAAGACCGAGCCGCCGATGGAGATCGGCTTGCCGGTGACGATCTCCGGCACGGCGTACCCCTTCTGCATCGAATACGTGTCCATCATCCAGGCCATCGTCTGCTCGTTCGTCGCCATGTCGGGGGCGGGAATGTCCTCCTGCGGCCCGATCACCGTCATCAGCTCGGAGGTGAAGCGGCGCGTCATCCGCTCCAGCTCGTCGACCGACATCTCCCTCGGCGCACAGCGCACGCCGCCCTTGGCTCCGCCGTACGGCAGCCGCATGAGCGCGCACTTCCAGGTCATCCAGCAGGCGAGCGCGGCGCACTCGCCGAGCGTCACATCGGGGTCGTAGCGAATGCCGCCCTTCGTCGGGCCGAGAACCATCGAGTGCTGCACGCGGTAGGCGGGGAAGACCGCGAAGCCGCCATCGTCCAGATGCACGGGCACGCTGAACATGACCGCGCGTTCGGGGTAGCGGAGCCGCTCGGCGATCGTGGCACCGACATCGGCGTAGGGCAGTGCCTGCTCGAACTGCGCCACCGCCATGCGAAAGAGCGGGACATCCCACTCGAGCGGCACGTGCGGGGTCGCCTCGCGGATTGCCGTCACAGCGCGGCAGTGTACGCGCGAGCGGGCCGAGTCGAGGCCTCAGAGATGCCGGGGGCGGGAGTCGAACCCGCATGTCCCTCGGGACAGCCGGTTTTAAGCCGGCCGCGTCTACCGTTGCGCCACCCCGGCGGGAGGCGAGTCTAGGTGCCGGGCGTTAAGTTCTCGAGCGGGATCCGCTCAGGGGCCTTGCCCTGGTACGCGGAGAGGAACTCGCCGAACGCCTTGTCGTCGAAGGCCCGGCACTTGGCGAGGATGCCGCGGCCGGGCTTGCCCTGCTCGCCGGGCGTATCGGTTTCGGCGTTCCACACCGTGAGCGCGATGTCGCGGCCGAGCTTCGGCAGCGGCGCGAGGAGCAAGCCGTTCGGGGACCGGCTGTAAAACGTCCTGATCTGAGCGACCGTCTCGGCCGGCACCTTGTCGCCGTACTGGATCGCGACGCCTCCGTGCTCGAGGTTGTGCACGACCTGCACCTGGTTCAGAGGCTCGTCGTAGGCGCCCCAGACCGCCGCCTGGCCGAAGTGGGGGCCGCTCGTCGGCGGGAACGAGTTCCACTTCGGCGTCGCGTTCTCGTCGCTCAGGTGCGTGCGCGCCTGCGCCGGGAAGCTCTCGAGGGTGCAGCCGGCGTTCTTCATCGCGGTGACCACGCCCGAAGATCCTCCCCCACCGAGCACGAAGAAGCCGACCACGGCGACCGCGCCGACGACGCCGGTGAGCGCGAACGCCCCGAGGGCGAGGCGCATCCGCTTGACGTCGGACGGCGTGGACGGCTCGCGACGCTGCTTCGGCCCCTTGGGGCCACGCGGCGGTGAGGGAACGCGGTCTTTCCGGGCCATTGAACGCGCGACTCTACCAGCGGCGGAGGCTGGGCCGACTCCGTCCGATGCCCCCTCTACGCTTCTTCGCCCCATGCTGGTCATCGGCCTCCTCAGCGGTCTCATCCTCGGCGCGGCTGCGGCATGGCTGACGCTGCGGCGGAGACTCCTCGCCGGCGACTCGGCCGGGGCCGAGCTGCGCCAGCGCGAGCTTGAGCTCGCCACCGCGCGCACCGAGCTCGAGCTCACGCAGCGCTCGTTCGACGAGCGGATGGTTACGACGCTCAAGGCGATCTCCGCGGAGGCGTTGCAGGCGAGCAACACATCTTTCCTCGAGCTCGCGGAGACGAAGCTCCAGGGCACTGTGGCGCCGCTACGGGAATCACTGCGGCGGATCGACACCCAGGTTCGCGAGCTCGAGCAGGCACGCCAGAATGCCTACGGGGCGCTCCGGCAGCAGGTCTCCGAGCTCTCCCGCACAACAGGCAGCCTCGCCAACGCGCTCCGCAAGCCGCACGTCCGCGGCCAGTGGGGAGAGCTCCACCTGAAGCGCGTCGTCGAGCTCGCGGGCATGGTCGAGCACTGCGACTTCGTCGTGCAGGAGAGCACCCGCGACGACGAAGGATCGCTGTTACGTCCCGACCTGATCGTGCGGCTTCCGGGTGGCAAGCGGGTGGTCGTCGACGCGAAGGCCCCCCTTCACGCCGTGCTGGACGCGTACGAGCTCGAGGACGAGGAGCAGCGCCGCGTCAAGCTCCACGACCACGCGCGGCTCGTGCGCGATCACATGACGAAGCTCGGGCAGAAGGCGTACTGGCAACAGTTCACGCCGACGCCTGAGTTCGTGGTGATGTTTCTGCCTGACGAGGCGTTCTTCCGCGCCGCGCTCGAGCACGACCCGTCGCTTATCGAGGCGGGTGTCGGCGCCGGCGTCATTCCAGCGTCGCCGACCACGTTGATCGCCTTGTTGCGCACCGTGGCATACGGATGGCAACAGGAGACTGTCGCCGAGAGCGCGCGCGAGGTGAGCGAACTCGGGCGGGAGCTGTACGGACGCCTCGGCAAGCTGGCGACGCACTTCGCGAAACTCGGCCGCAGCCTGACCACCTCCGTCGACGCTTACAACGACACGGTTGGCTCGCTCGAAAGCCGCGTGCTCGTAACGGCGCGCAAGCTAGAGAGCCACGGGATCTCAGGAGGGCCGCTTCCCGAGATCGCTCCCGTCGAGTTGCAAGCGCGACCGCTCTCCGCGCCCGAACTGACCGAGAGCCTCGCAGAGTAGCTCGCGCACGCTCGACGCAGCCTAGAAGCGGAGCAGCGCCCCGATGCCGTCGGCGCCCGCGAGCGCCCCGCGCGGCACCGCCAGCGCCGTGCCACCGTGCACGAGCGTCAAACGGAGGGCGAGGTCGATCCCGTCGCCGCATGGCTCCAGCGCGGCGCCGTCGAGCGGACAGGCGCCGCCCTCGGCGGAGGCGCGACCGCAGGTCGAGCACAGGAAGCCCTGCGTTCCGCCGCCCTCCTCGAAGAGCAGCAGCTCGACGCGCCCGTCCGAGGCCGCCTCGAGCGTAGCCGGCCCCCCGGCAACCGCCGGTGCGCTCCGGCCGATCTCGTCGCGCCAGCGCTCGACTGCCTCGGCCTCGCGCGCGGAGCGCTCGGCTTCGAGCAGAGGCAGCGCCACCGCCGCGATCTCACCGGCCGGAGCATGCGCCTCGACCTGGGCCCAGCCGACGACTGCGGCGGCAACCTCGGCCGAGAGCAGGCCCACCAGCTCCGCCCGCGTCTCGTCGCCGCAGAGAATCACGAGTTGTGGCCGCCCCGACGCGCGGAGGCTGCGGTCGAGCTGGTCGGCGACGGCGCGCAGGTGGCCCTGGGCGAGGTTCTCGATGTGCCGCCGGAAGCGGGACTGCGACCACCCGCCCTGGTCGTGGCGACCCGGGATCTCGTCGCTGCGGTCGGCGATCTCGACCAGGTGTCCTGCACGCATGCGGTAGAGCCGGCCCTGCTCTCTGCCGACCACGGCAACGAGCGCCCCGTCACTCCGTCCGATGAGAGGCACGAGCGGCGCGAGGTGGAGCTCAGCGCCCACGCGGACGGCGTCGGGCACTCGCTCCGAGAGCGGCAGCACGCGCCAGAGGTCGTCGAGACGGGAGACGAACACCGCCACGCCCGAGACTCCGTCGCGGTCGAACTCGCGCTCGAAGTGGCCCTGTAGCCCCTCGAAGTCGGCCAGCAATGCCTGCCGGCGCTCGTGGTCGAGGGCGGAACCTCCGTTTCGCTCGGGCTTCGAGCCCTCGTCGAGGAGCGCGTGGACGCGCGTCCGAACGGCGCCGATGTTCGGGGCGACGCGCGGGCTCAGATCGACGTAGAGGCTGATCACGCGACCCTTGGCCGCCCGAATCGCCGCCAGCTCACGAAGGACGTCCCAGCTGATCGTGGTCGTTGTCATTCCGCTTTACGCACCCCGATTCTACCTCGTTCCGACCGCCCCGAAGCGGGGCGCGGAACATCCAAAGCCTCCGGAGCGTTCAGTAACGTAGGCCGCAAATGCGACCCAAGGACTGAAGGAGCACCAGTGACCGAGATTCGCGACGCGATCATCATCGGCGGCGGGCCGGCGGGTTACACCGCCGCTCTCTACACCGCGCGCGCCAACCTCAAGCCGCTCGTCATCGAGGGCTTCAACTGGGGCGGGCAGCTGATGATCACGAGCGACGTCGAGAACTACCCCGGCTACGCCGACGGCGTGCTCGGCCCCACGATGATGCAGGACTTCCGTCGCCAAGCGGAGCGCTTCGGTGCCGAGTTCGTGACCGACGACGTGACGCGCGTGGATCTCTCGGAGCGCCCGTTCAAGGTCTACGTCGGAAACGACGCTCACCTCGCCGAGACGGTGATCATCGCCACCGGCGCGACCGCGCGCCAGCTCGGGCTCGAATCCGAGGTCGCGCTGCAGGGGCGCGGCGTCTCCTACTGCGCGACGTGCGACGCCTTTTTCTACAAGGACAAGGTCGTGGTCGTGGTCGGCGGCGGCGACTCTGCGCTCGAGGAGGCGAGCTTCATCGCGAAGTTCGCGAGCAAGGTCTACCTCGTTCACCGTCGCGACGAGTTCCGCGCCTCACAGATCATGGTCGACCGCGCTCGCGCGAACGACAAGATCGAATTCGTGCTCGGCTCGGTCGTCGAAGAGATCCTCGGCGTCGACGAGAACAAGGTCACCGGAGTGCGCCTGCGCACCGTCGCCACCGGCGAGACGAGCGACCTCGCGACGGACGGCTTCTTCGTAGCGATCGGTCACGACCCGACCACCGGGCTCTTCCTCGACTGGCTCGACCACGACGAGAACGGCTACCTCGTGACACGTGGCAAGACGACGGAGACGAAGCTGCCAGGGGTCTTCGCGGCCGGCGACGTGCAGGACCACGTCTACCGCCAGGCCGTCACCGCGGCCGGTTCCGGCTGCGCTGCCGCGCTCGACGCCGAGCGCTTCCTCGCGGCCCACCGGGCCCGCGACGCCGTCACAGCCTCGTAAGCCCGCCGCGTGCCGTTCTTCATCTGCCCGAACTGCAAGCAGCGCACACTCGACCGTGACGGCCGCCAGGGCCTGCTCGACCAGGCCGTCGCGTGCGAGCGCTGCGGCTTCGGCTTCCTCTTCCAACTGCTCGACGACTACTACCCCTCGCCGAACGCCGGGCTGATCGCGTGCGACCGGGACGGTCGGATCCTCGCTTCGGGGCGAGGCGTCTTCGAGCTGACCGGCTTCCGCGAGGGCGAGCTGATGGGCAAGAACGTCGTCGAGGCGCTCGGTCTCGGTGGCTTCGGGGCACAGGGCGACCCGGTCGCGGTCGCGCGCGAATGGGGCGTGCGCCGGCTCGGCGAGCGGCTCGAGCTACGCTCGCGCGCCGGCGTCGTGAAACCGGTCGTCGCCGACGTCTTCCCCGCCTACGACGAAGACGGCGGGCTGCTCGTGGCGCTCGCGCCCGGCTAGCGCACGCGTGACGACGGACAGAGGTCTACAAGCACGCAGGCCTCGCAGCGGGGCGTCCGTGCCGCGCAGACACGGCGGCCGTGCCAGATCAACAGGTGGGGGAACCGGTGCCAGTCGGCCCGCGGCACGAGCCGCGCCAGGTCGCGCTCGATCTTCACGGGATCATCCGCTCGCGTGAGACCGAGCCGCTGCGAGAGCCGGCGCACGTGCGTGTCCACGACGATCCCCTGCGCGTGCCCGATCTCGGCGGCGACGACGTTGGCCGTCTTGCGGGCGACGCCCGGAAGACGGACGAGCTCCTCGAGCCGCCGCGGCACCTCGCCGTCGAACTCTTCGAGCAGGACACGCATCGTGCCGCGAATCGCCTTCGCCTTCTGGCGGAAGAAGCCGGTCTGGAAGATGTCGCGCTCGAGCTCCTCCTGCGCCACGGCGAGGTAGTCCTGCGGCCGCCGGTACTTGCGAAAGAGCGGGCCGGTGACGCGATTCACATTCACGTCGGTCGTCTGCGCCGACAGCATCGTCGCCACCAGCAGCTCGAGGTCCGAGCGGAAGCGGAGCGCAATCCGTGCATCGGCGTGCTCGGCGGCGAGCCGTTCGACGATCGGGCCGACCCGCTCGCGCCGCCGGCCCAGCCCGCGCCGGCGCGCCTCGGCGACGAAGCTGCGCGCCATCAGCCGCGAAGCCGCGGCCCGGCACAGACGACGTCAAGCGCCGGGCAGCCCGCGCAGGCGAACTCGCTCGGAGTCGGCCGGAAGTCCCCCTCGGCGATCCGCGCGATCGCGACCGACAGCTCTGCCTCCAGCTCACTGGCCTGCTCGAGACGAAAGGTCGTCGAGACGACGGCGCCTGGTGGCTCGAGGAAGGCGTAGGCGACCTCGACCTCCTCCGCCCCGTCGCGGAAGCAGGCGAGCGCGTAGACAAGCTGCTGCAACCGGTACTCGCTCTCGACAACCTCCTCGGGCGCCCGCTCGCCGAGCACATTCGTCTTGTAATCGAGGACGAGCGCCCGCGGGCCGTCGCGATGGAGAACGTCGAGCCGGCCGTGGAGCAGCACGCCGTCGTGCTCGAAGGCGAACGGCCGCTCCGCCCGCGCGCCCGGGCGCGAAGCGACGCGCCGGGCCACCTCGGAGTCGCAGTACACGGCGACGAAGGCCGCAATCCGCTCCAGCTCCGCTTCGGAGACACCCGCATACCACCCCCGGACGAGCTCGACATCGGGCGGACGCGGATCCGTCAAGTCAACGAGCTCGAGCAGCCGGTGGACAGCGTCGCCGACCTCTGTCGCGGCAAGGCCGGTGCCGGGCCGAGCGCCGCGCAGGTCGGTCGGCCGCATGCCTGCCACGCGCTCCGCGAAGTAGCGGTAGGAGCAGCGCTCGAACAGCGCGAGCGCGCTGTAGGACAGCCTTTGCACGCGGTGCAGCGGCGGCGCGGGAACGGGTGGCAGCTCGACGAGCGCGGGCGCGGAAGGCGCGCCCTCCCCCACCTCGCCGAGGGCGAAGAGAGGCAGCTGAGCCTCCTCGGCAGCCTCGACGTCCGCGATCTCCACGGAACGCTCATCCTCGATGCGAGGAACGAAGCGATTGAGCCGCAACACGAGCCGCGCGCCACCGCGCTCGAGCTCGACGGGGCCGTCCCCGGCAGCGTCCAGCTCGGCTCCGGCGTCGAGCCGCGACAGGACCCAGCCGATCGGCGTCCGCTCCTCGGCCCCGCTCCGCCCACCGATCGCGCCGGAGACGACCAGCCGGTCGATCGCACGTGTCATCGCGACGTAGTACAGGCGCAGGCGCTCGGCCTCCTCCTCGGCCCGCCGGGTCTCCTTGACGGCCTCGTAGTCGAACGCCCCAGCGCGCCGGTCGGTCGCCGGGTCCGCCACGCGGAACCCGAATCGCCCGTCGGCGAGGCACAGGATCTCGTCGGGCGAGGGCGGCGCCTTCTCACGCCCTGCGTCCGCCACGATCACGACCTTGAACTCGAGCCCCTTCGCTGCGTGGATCGTCAGCAGGCGGACAGCGTCGGCCCCTTCCTCCTCGGCGACCGCCTCCAGCTCGCGCGCGCCGACGGCGCCCTGCTCGGCGACGAAGCGAACGAAGCCCTCGATGTCCGCCCCTCGCAGTTCCTCGAACGAGCGGGCGAGCCGGGCGAGCTTGCGCAGATTCGCGTAGCGGCGGGAGCCGTCCCACTGGGCGAGCACGGCGAGGTCGTAGTCGTGCTCGGCCATCACCTGTTCGCAGAGGCGCTCGAGCGAGAGTCGCGCCGAGGCCTCGCAGAGCCGCTCGTAGCGCTGCTTGAACGCCGCCAGCAGCCGCTCGTCGGGAGGTGCGAGCCCCGGCGGCAGTCCACGCTCGAGGCCGCTGAAGATCGGCCTCCGGCCGGCGGCGCGCCGGGTCAGCACGAGTGCGTCGTTGGAGACCCCGACGAGCGGTGAGGCGAGCACCGCCAGCAGCGCCTCGTCGTCGTAGCGGTTATGGAGCAGCCGCAGGTACGACAGGAGGTCGACGACCTGCTGCTGGCCGAAGTAGCCACGCCCGGTGGCGCGGTAGGTCGGCAGGCCGGCGGCCCGCAGCTCCTCCTCGTACCACTCCGCATCGGTGCCCGCGGCGAACAGGAGAACGATCTCCCCGGCGGCCGCCGCGCCGGTGTCCACGAGCTCGCGGACGCGCCTCGCGATCTCGCGAGCTTCGGCTCGGCGCCAGTGGAGACCGGTGCCGTTGTGGCTCCCCTTGTCGGTGACGAGTAGCTCGACGGGCGTTCCGAAGACAGGGTCGGGGAACTCGCCCGACGCCGTGAGCGGCTGGAACCCGGAACCGAAGTCGGCGGCGAAGAGGTGGTTGACGACGGCCAGCACCTCCGGGCGCGAGCGGTAATTCCGGGTCAGGGGCAGCAGGTGCTCGGCCTCCGCGCGGCGCTCCCGGAAGACCTGCACGTCTGCGTGCCGGAACCCGTAGATCGACTGGAACTCGTCGCCGACGAAGAGGACGTCCCGGTCGTGCTCCCCGCTCGACAGCAGGTCCACGAGCTCGCACTGAAGCCGGTTCGTGTCTTGGAACTCGTCCACCATGATCGAGCGGAAGCGGAGCGCCTCGCGCTCGCGGATTGCGTCGTGCCCGGAGAGCAGGTCGCGGGCGCGCAGCTGGAGGTCCTCGAAGTCGAGCGCGGACTCCCGGTCCTTCGCCTCTTGATAGGCCTCGGCGAACCGCTCGAGCAGCTCCTGCAACAGCGTGCGGTCGCGCGCTGCGAGCTCGTCGAGCGCAGCCTGCTCGACCGCTTTCCGCGCCTCCTCGTAGCCGGCAGCCCGCTCCCCCCGCGCCCTGAGGCCGGAGAGATCGAGCAGCCGCTCGGGCGACTCGCCCGCCTCGGCGAGCTCGAGAGCGCGCGCGGCTGCGGCCTGCGCGGCCTCCGTCGCGCTCGCATCGGCGAGCAGGACCCCGGCCGCCTCCCGCAGCTCTGCCAGACGCTCGGGCAGGCCCGGACGCTCGCCGAGCTCGAGCACGAGCGCTCGGCCGGCCGAGCGCAGGGTCTCGTAGACGCTCGTCAGCATCCGCCGCAGGCCCGCGGCGCCGTAGGTCGTGAGCAGGGCGAGCCGCTCCGGCTGCTCCCCCGCGCAGGCCTCCTCGAGCGCCCGTGCGAATGCCTCACCGCGAATCACGCGCGCCTGGCTGTCGTCGAGGACGCGGAAACGCGGATCCACTCCGGCGGCGAACGGATGCGCCTTCAGAAGCCGCAGGCAGAAGCCGTGGATCGTCGAGATCCAGGCACCGTCCAGCTCACGCGCGAGATCGTGCCGGCCGAGCTGGTTGAGTCGCGCGCGGATACGGCTCCGCAGCTCGCCCGCCGCCCGCTCCGTGTACGTGATCACGAGCAACGAGTCCACGTCGAGCCCGCGCTCGCACACCGCCTCGGCGAAGCGCTCGACGAGCACTGCGGTCTTGCCGGTGCCGGCGCCCGCCGACACGAACACGCGTCCCCGGGCGGCGCTCGCCGCTGCCTGCTCCAGATTCGGCACGCGCGCCGTCTCCCGCTCGACGACGGTCATGCGCGCCTCACGCGGCAGATCGGCCAGGCGCCGCACCAGGACGGGCAGTCGCCGCCCTTCGGGTCGTGGTGCACGTCGCCCGCGCGGATCCGCTCCGTGAAGCCGCGTGCGGCGTCGCGTGCGCCTTCGACCTGCGCCCAGAAGGCGTCCTCGTCCCGGTAGTCGTTCTTCGCGAATCCGGGCACGCCGTCCTCGCGCGCCCCCGCGCGCAGGAGCCCGCGCGGCTTGCGCTCGCCGGCCAGCGGCCGGTAGACGCCGCCGAGCGGCTCGATCCCGACGAGATCGCGCAGGACGAGCATGTAGAGCGGGATCTGGAGCCGTAGCTCCTGCTCGATCTCGGTCGCAGAGTGGCCCTTCCTGCCCGACTTGTAGTCCTGGACGATGCCGCGGGCGCTGTACGGGTCGAGGTCGATCCGGTCGATCTTCCCGGACAGGACTGCACCGCCGAGATCGAGCCCGCGTTGGAGCTCCGGCGCGGAGCGCTCCGAGCCGAACGAGACCTCGAACCGGCGTGGCACGAGCGGCAGCTCCGAGTCGGCCTCGTCCCGCACGAACTGCTCGAGATCGCGCCGGAGCCCCTCCGCGAGCTCGCGCCGCTGCAACTCGGTCAGCTCGAGCCGGATGCCCTCCAGCGCGCCGGAGAGGCAGTCGCGCATGAAGACGAGTGCGCCGTCGAGGTTCTCGGGCGTCACGCGCTCGCCGCCGACCTGCTTCGGCAGGCCCGCGAAGAAGCGGTGCAGCGCTGTGTGCGCGAGCGAGCCGCGCAGCTTGGCGTCGGGCTCGCCGTCGATCGTCCGCGGATCGAGCAGCCGCTCGACGAACCACGCCGACGAGCAGTCGGCGAAGCGCTCGAGCTCCGTGACGTTGAACGTCTGCTTCGCGCCCAGCTCCTCCAGCACGCGGGGATGCACGAGGCGGGTCGGCCGCCGGAACGCCTCGAGCGCCCGCTCGAGCCGTCGCGCCCAGCCGTTGGCTTGCGCGACTGCCTCTGCGGCGCCACGGTCCGACGCCGCGAGCGTGGCCAGCGCCCGCAACCGCTCCCGCTCGCTCGGCGCGCGCTCGAGCGGCCAGGTGAGAGCCGAGAGCGGCCTCCGCACGGTCCAGCGCGCAACGTCCTCGGGAGCGAAGAGCGCGCGCGTTTCGTCCCAGAACGGGCTCGGGTCGCGCGGGCTCCCCTCGTCTGTGGCGGCCTCGCGCACGAGGTAGAGCCGACGCAGCGCGCGCGTGCACGCCGTGTAGAAGAGGTACCGGTCGCGCGCGACGGAGTCGGGCTGCGCGAGCCGGGCCCGCGGCAGGCCGTCGAGCGCGCGGCGCGTGTCGTCGTCCAGAAAGGGCGACGCCGTGCCCCGGCGCGGCAGGCTGCCCTGCTCGAGCCCGAGCACGAAAACGACCTCGAAGCGGCGCGTGCGCGCCCGCAGCAGATCGAGCACGGCCACGCGGCCGGCCTCGCCCGGCGCGGCGAGCGGCACCGTCGTGCGCTCGAGCGCCGCAACGATCTCCTCCGGCGCGAGCGCGCCTCCGAGCGCGAGCCAGTCCTCCAGCTCATGGAGCGTCCGGGCCGCCTCGCCGTAGGCGCGGAGGTCGTGGCGCGCGGGCTCGGCCGCCGCAGGCGCCTCGACTCCATGCGCAGCGGAAGTCATGAAGGGAATCAGCGCCCGCACCGCGGCGAGGGGCGAGGAGGCGGAGCGGAGCAGGTCGAGCGGTGGCAGCGGCCGGCCGTCGCGTAGCCGCATCGTCTCCTCCTCGGCCTGCGTGCCCTCGTTCACGGCCCGGCCGCGGAGCCGGCCCTCGAGGAAGTCCACCGCCGCCCGCGGCTGGCCTGAGTACGGCGAGCGCAGGAAGCCGTAGAGCTCGCGTCGGCCGCCGCCCAGCCAGGCGAAGCGCAGCAGCGCGAGCAGCGCCGCGCCGAACGGCGTCTGGCCCAGCCGAACCCGACCCTCGAGCGCGTAGGGGACGCCGAGCGTGGCGAGCGCCGTCTCGAGCGGCGCCCGCACGCGCTCGAGCGACGGGCAGACGAGTGCGATCCGTTCCGGCTCGACGCCGCCGCGGATCAGGTCGAGCAGCTCCTCGCCCACGAGCTCGAGCGCGGCCCGCGCGCCCGCCCCCTCGAAGAAGCGCACGGCTCCCTCGAGTGGCGGGCCGGCCGGTGGGGCGTCATCGAAGAGCGTCCGCTCGAGGTGCGCGAGCGCGGCGTGCGCGACCTCTTCCGCACGCGGGGGCAGCTCCTCGATCCGGGCCCCGGCAAGCGCCGCGAGGTCCTCGGCGGTGCGGCGCAGCGACGCGAAGGCCGGCCGCACGGGCTCGTACGGAAGCGAGACGGTCACCTCCGTCCGTCCGGCGAGCGCCTCGAGCAGGCGCCACTCCGCGCCCGTCAGATCCTCGAAGCCGTAGGCAAAGACGGGGCTTCCATCCCACGCCGAGAGGTCGGTGGCAAGCCGCTCGGCGGCGTGACGGCGTCTGCGGTCCCGGTCCCAGAGCCCGAGCCCGTCGAGCTCGGCGCGGTACGCCGCGAACAGGCGCCCGAGGTCCCCGTCCAACTCGTCCGGCTCGAGCAGCCCGGACTCGAGCTCGCCGAGCGCCTGCAGGAGCGCGTCCGCGAAGCCTCCGAACCTGGCCGACGCGCCGAGGCCGTTCAGCGCAGCCGCGGCTACGACGCGCCGCGCGACGAGCGCGCGTTGTGCATCCCCCGCGACCGGGCGCGCCGCGCCGCTCCCGCTCGCGACCCGCTCGAAGAGGTCGTCGAACGTGCCGATCGTGCCCGACAGGAGCGCAGGGCGGCGGCGCAGGAGATCGCGCTCGACTCGATCGACGTCCGACCGGTTCGGCACGATGAGCACCGGATCGTCGTCGAGCACGGCGAGATAGCGCTCCAGCAGCAGCGCGACCTTGCCGGCGTTCGCCGGCCCGACGACCAGCGAAAGGGCCATCCGCCCATCGTAGTCCCGCGCTCCGACGGCTTTTCGCACGCCGGCGCCACGAAATCGAGCAAAGAGCGAGATTCGGGGGCGGGTCGCCCCGCCCCCGAATGACTAGGCCAGCGCCTTGGGCTTGCGCCCCCGGCGGGCGACCGCCTGCCCAGGCATCCCGCCCGCGCAGCCGTCGCACAGATCTGCCTGCTTCGAGCCGCGACGCGCATCCGTATACGTCACGCGAAGCGCCGCACCCTTGCCTTCGGCGACTTCCGTGCCGCATTTGTCACACACGAGAACTGTCTTCTTCGCCAAGTTGTCTCCTTGAGAACGATAAAAACGACGGTCCCACGTTAATCCAAAATGAGCGGCAAATCCAACCGGACGCGTGACACAGGCAATTCCTGACCGTTTCGCCGTTTCGGTAGCCAATCCGCACCGCAAGTACAATCCGCCGCCGATGGACGCGCGAACGATCGTGGTCTTGGAGGGCGACGACACCGGGCAGGAGCTGCTCGAGGAGTCGTTGCGCCTGCTCGCGCCCAACGTGATCGGCATCGAGCTCGAGCTGCCGCGCTTCGACCTTTCGCTCGCGAGCAGGCGCTCGACGCGCAACGGCGTCGTGCACGAGGCTGCGGCAGCGATTCGTGAGCGCGGGCTCGGGCTCAAGGCGGCGACGATCACGCCCGAGGGACGCGACGATGTCGGCTCGCCGAACCGGATCCTGCGCGAAGAGATCGGCGGGCAGGTGATCGTCCGCACAGGCCGGCGGATCCCGGGGGTCGTCCCGCTCGGCGGCGTCCACGCACCGATCTCGGTCGTGCGCATGGCGGTGGGAGACGCCTACGGGGCCAAGGAGTGGCGCGAGGGCTCCGGAGACGACGAGGTCGCCTACCGCACCGAGCGGATCGAGCGGCGGATCTGCCGGGCCGTCGCGGAGTTCGCGTTCAGGCAGGCCGAGCGAACCGGTGCGAAGGTCTTCGGCGGGCCCAAGTACACCGTCAGCCCGACCTACGAGGGGATGCTCAAGGAGGAGATGGACGCCGCCGCGGCGCGCCACCCCGAGGTCGTCTACGAGCCCCAGCTGATCGACGCCACCTTCGCGCTCCTCCTCTCCACCTCCGGCGCGCCGCTCGTGATCCCGGCGCTCAACCGCGACGGCGACATCCTGAGCGACCTCGTGCTGCCGCTCTTCGGCTCGATCGCCGGCTCGGAGTCGTTGCTCGTCGCCTTCGACGCCGACTACCTGCCGCGTGCGCTGATGGCCGAGGCGGCGCACGGCACCGCCCCTGGCCTCAAGGGCAAGGACGTCGCCAACCCGATGGCGATGGTCCTCGCCGCCGCCGCGCTGCTCTCCCACTCCGACAACGAGTGCCAACAGGCCGGGCGTGCGATCCGCGAGGCCTGCCTCGAGACCGTGGCCGACGGCACGCGGACCGCCGACCTCGGCGGGCACAGCGCGACGAGCGAGTTCACCGACGAGGTGATCCGCCGCACGCGCACGAAGCTCGACGTCTGGTCGACGCTCTAGCGCTCTACAGCCCGGAGGCGGCGGGTAGCAGCTCAGCCGCCGTGATCTCACCCGCGTGCCAGAACTCGAGGAACGCCTGCGCGACGAGCGGGTCGAACTGCGAGCCTGCGCAGCGGTCCAGCTCCGCGAGCGCGACGTCCACCGGCAGCGCCGGCCGGTAGGGCCTGACGGAGGTCATCGCGTCGAAGGCATCGGCCACGGCGAGCAGCCGCCCTTCGGCCGGGATTGCGTCGCCGGCAAGCCCGTGCGGGTAGCCACCGCCGTCCCAGCGCTCATGGTGAAAGAGGACGTAGGGCAGCGCTGGGCTCACGCTCTCAATTCCCCGGAGCAGGCGCGCGCCCACCTCGGGATGGGTGCGGATGTGGGCCACTTCGGCGCACGTCAGGCAGCCGGGCTTGCGCAGGACGCTCCCCGCGATTGCGAGCTTGCCCACGTCGTGCAGAGCGCCGCCGAGCCGGAGGCCGGCGAGCCGTGTCTCGGCCCAGCCGAGACGCACGGCGAGGGCCTCCGCCAACGCGGTGACCCGGCCACAGTGACCGCGCAGGTGAGGGTCTCGGCCCTCGAGCGCCTCGATCAGGTGCGCGATCATGGACACGAGCAGCGAGTTTCCACAACGGGTGACGGTTCCCTCCCCGCGACAGCCGCGCCGCAATTTAGACTCCCGCCGTGAAGATCGCGGTCCCGAAGGAGAGCGCCCAGGGTGAGTGTCGCGTGGCGCTCGTGCCGGAGACCGTTCAGCGTCTGAGCACTGCGGGTTTCGAGATCGTGGTCGAGCGGGGAGCCGGCCGGGCCGCGACTTTCCTCGACGAGGCCTACCTGGAAGCCGGCGCGGCACTCGCAGATGCAGCCGCTCTCTACGACGGCTGCGCCGGGGTCGCCCGCGTCGCACCGCCGAGCGCCGACGAGACCGCCGCGTTGGCGTCGGGCACCGTGCTCATCGGCTTCCTCGCCCCGCTCACAGACCTGGAGGGGGTCGAGCGCCTGCGTGCCCGCGGCGTCGTCGGCTTCGCGATGGAGTCGATCCCGCGCACGACACGCGCCCAGGCGATGGACGCCCTCTCCTCGCAGGCCACGGTGGCGGGCTACAAGGCTGTCCTGCTCGCCGCCGACCGGCTGCCACGGCTCTTCCCCATGCTGATGACCGCCGCGGGGACAGTCGCGCCGGCAAAGGTGCTCGTGCTCGGCGCGGGCGTCGCCGGCCTCCAGGCGATCGCGACCGCGCGGCGCCTCGGCGCCGTCGTCGCCGGCTTCGACGTCCGTCCTGCCGTCAAGGAGCAGGTCGAGAGCCTCGGAGCCACGTTCCTCGACCTCGGCGTGCGGGGTGAGGAGACCGAGGGCGGCTATGCGAAGGAGTTGACGGCGGAGCAGCAGGCCCAGCAGCAAGCGGAGCTCGAGAAGCGGCTGCCCGACTACGACGTCGTCGTCACCACCGCGCTCGTCCCGGGACGGCCGGCGCCGCGTCTCATCCCCGCGAGTGCCGTTGCGCGGATGCGCCTCGGCTCGGTGATCGTGGACCTCGCCGCGGAGGCGGGTGGCAACTGCGAGCTGACCGTCCCCGGTGAGGAGGCCGTCAGCGAGGGCGTCACGCTCGTCGGGTACACGAACCTGCCGTCACAGATGCCGTACCACGCAAGCCAGCTCTACTCGCGCAATGTCGCCGCGCTCCTGACCCACCTCGCGCCGGGCGGCGAGCTGACGCTCGACTACGCCGACGAGATCACGGCCGGCGCGTGCGTGACGCGAAAGGAGACGTCATAGACACGTCCTTCCTGACCGAGCTGACCGTGCTCGCGCTCGCGATCTTCCTCGGCTTCGAGGTGATCTCGAAGGTGCCCGCGCTGCTGCACACGCCGCTCATGTCGGGCACGAACGCGATCCACGGCATCGTCGTCGTCGGCGCGATTCTCGTCGCCGGACGGCCCGATGCAGACACCGTGACGCGGATCATCGGCTTCTTCGCCGTCGTGCTCGGCACGGCGAACGTCGTCGGCGGTTTCGTCGTCACTGACCGCATGCTCGAGATGTTCAAGCGCAAGCCGACCGAGAGGAAGGATGCGGAGTGAGTGCGAACCTCACCCAGCTCCTCTTTCTCGCGACGATCATCTCGTTCATCCTTGCGCTCCGCTTCCTCTCATCGCCGAAGCGGGCGCGGCTCGGCAACCAACTCGGCGCGGTCGGCATGCTGCTCGCGATCGTCGTCGTGCTCTCGCAGAAGGGGCTCGAGAGCTACGGGCTGATGGCGATCGCGATGGCTATCGGCGCGATCATCGGTGCGCCCGCCGCGCGCAAGGTGAAGATGACCGCGATGCCGCAGATGGTGGCGCTCTTCAACGGCGTCGGTGGCGGCGCGGCAGCTCTCGTTGCGCTCGCCGAGTTCCACAACCTCGCACCGGCACCGGGACGGCTCGACGCCAACGAGTCGGTTTCGATTCTGCTCTCTGCGCTGATCGGCTCGGTCTCGTTCGCCGGCTCGCTGATCGCCTTCGCGAAGCTCCAGGAGCTGCTCAGCGGCCGCCCGATCGTCTACCCGGGCCAGAAGCTCGTCAACGCGGCGATCATCGGCGCCGCGGTGACCCTCGCAGTCGTCGTCGTCGCGGGCACCGAGGAGCAGTGGCTCGTCGTGGCGCTGATCGGCGCGGCGCTCGTCTTCGGCGTGCTCTTCGTGCTGCCGATCGGCGGCGCGGACATGCCCGTTGTGATCTCCCTGCTCAACGCCTTCACGGGTCTCGCGGCCTCCGCAACCGGCTTCGTCCTGCACGAGAACGTGCTGATCGTGAGCGGGATGCTCGTCGGGGCCTCGGGCACGCTGCTGACGCTGAAGATGGGCAAGGCGATGAACCGCTCGATCGCCAACGTGCTCTTCGGTGCGTTCGGCCAGGTTCAGACCGGCAGCGGCGCCACGATCGCAGAGGGCCGCTCGGTGCGCGCGACCTCAGCCGAGGACGTCGCGATCATGCTCTCGTACGCCCGCAAGGTCGTGTTCGTGCCGGGCTACGGGCTCGCGGTCGCCCAAGCGCAGCACGACTGCCGCGGGCTCGGGGAGCTGCTCGAGGAGCGCGGCGTGGACGTCAAGTACGGCATCCATCCGGTCGCGGGCCGGATGCCGGGCCACATGAACGTCCTGCTCGCCGAGGCCAACGTGCCGTACGACGAGCTGTACGAGATGGACGAGATCAACGCCGACCTGCCGCAGACTGACGTCGTGCTCATCCTCGGTGCCAACGACGTCGTCAACCCAGCCGCGAAGACCGATCCGTCGAGCCCGATCTACGGCATGCCGATCATCGAGGTGAGCAAGGCTGCGGCCGTGGTCGTCGTCAAGCGCAGCATGAGCCCCGGCTTCGCCGGCATCGACAACCCGCTCTTCTACGAGGAGAAGACGTCGATGCTGTTCGCCGATGCGAAGGCCGCGCTCGAGCAGATCGCCGCAGCCGTCAAGGCGCTCTAGGGCGTCCGCCGGCGCAGGGTCACCGCGCCGAGCGCGAGCGCGAGGAACGTCGTGCCGAGCGTCACCGCGACGTCGAGCGCGAACCGTGAGCCGAGCTCGGGCGCCTGGGTCGCCCGGCGCAGCGCGTCGTAGGAGTACGTGAGCGGCAGCACGTCGGAGACGAGCTGGAGCCAGCGCGCCATCTCGTCCCGCGGCACGAAGAGCCCGCAGAGCAGCATCTGCGGGAAGACGAAGGCGGGCATGAACTGCACCGCCTGGAACTCCGTGCGCGCGAACGCGCTGACGAAGAGGCCGAGCGCCATACCGAGCGTCGCGTTGCCGATCGCGAGCGCAACGACGACGAGGGGTGAGCGATCGACCTCGAGATCGAGCAGGCCGAACGCCACAGCCGAGACGACGGACGCCTGAACCGCGGCGACGAGCGCGAAGGCGAGCCCGTACCCGAGCAGCAGGTCGAGCTTTGCGAGCGGCATCGTCATCAGCCGCTCGAGCGTTCCCGAGACCCGCTCGCGCAGCATCGTGATCGACGTGACGATGAACATGCTCACGAACGGGAAGAGACCGAGGATCGGCCCGCCGATCGACTGGAACACGCGCGGCCGGTCGGCGAAGAGCTCGTGCAGAAGGGCGACGAGCACCGTCGGGACGGCGATCAGGAGCGCGATCGTGCGCGGGTCGCGGCGAAGCTGGGTCAGCACGCGCAGCGCCGTGCCAAGGGTGACGCGCGCGCTCATGCGCGTCCCTCGCCGGCGTCAGCTCCCGCCGGGCA
>CAYGLV010000043.1:0-21236 GCA_964351025.1 uncultured Gaiellales bacterium
TACTGTCCCCTCCGGCCCGGCACCGCGAGCGGCGCCCGAGGAACGCGCGGGCGTTGGAGGTCGACACAGGGCGGTTCACGGCTCCGACGATAGCTGCGGCCCGGTCTCCGGGCGTAGGATGCGCCGATGGGCAGCTGCTGCGCCCGGCACGGGCAGGACGAGTTCTTCAAGGACCGCTTCGCGCGGCGGGCGGCGCGGCGGTACCGCAAGAAGGGGCTCGGCAAGACGTCGCAGCTGCTCGTCGAGCTTGCCTCGGCCGGGGGCCTCGACGGCGCGACGGTCGCCGACATCGGCGGCGGCGTCGGCCAGATCATGCTCGAGCTGCTGAAGGCGGGCGCGGCGCGGGGTGAGGTCGTCGAGCTGCTGCCGGCGTACGAGGAGCACGCCCGCGCGCTGGCCGGGGAGGCAGGCGTCGCCGAGCGCGCGTGCTTCCGCACCGCCGATCTCGTCGCAGACCCTGCCGCCGGCGAGCCGGCGGACGTCGTCGTCATGAACCGGGTCGTCTGTTGCACCCCCGACGGCGTTGAGCTGGCAGGGATCGCCGCGTCGCTCGCAAAGCGCAGGCTCGTGCTCGTGTTCCCGCGCCCGTCGTTTCCCGCGTCGGTCGTCGGCGGCCTCCAGAACCTCTACTTCCGTCTCCTGCGCCGGCGCTTCCGCGTCTTCATCCACCCGCCCGCGGCGATCACAGCCGCCGCGGCGGCGCAGGGAATGCACCTCGCCCTCGAACACAAGGGCCGCGTCTGGCAGGTGGCCGTCTTTGCCAGGGCGTGAGCGCGGGCGGCGCAGATCGAGCTCACGCCGCCTCTCTAGCGCGGCCGCCGCGAGGCGGCCGCGCGCGTAACCTTCAGCTCGTGAGCGAGCTCGGCCTCTTTCCCCTCGGGATCGTCCTGCTGCCCACCGAGCAGGTGCCGCTGCACGTCTTCGAACCCCGCTACAAGGAGCTCGTCGGCGAGTGTCTCGCCGAGGGGCGCGAGCTCGGCATCGTGCTGGCCGACGATGACGGCCTGCGTGCGGTCGGCACACGCGCGGCGGTGACCGAGGTGCTGCACACCTTCGAGGACGGCCGCCTGAACGTTGTGCTGGAGGGAGGGGAGCGCTTCCGGCTCGTCTCGCTCACGGAGGGCCGCTCGTTCCAGACCGGTGAAGTCGAGCCCCTCGACGACGAGCCGGACCCCGCGGCCGAGGCGGACGTCGAGCGGGCGGTTGACCTCTTCCATTCCCTCGTCGAGCTGACGGGGACCGAGATCGACGACCCGCCGCCGGATTCGGAGCAGCTCTCGTTCGAGCTGGCGGCCCGCGTCGCGCTCGCACCGGAGCTGAAGCAGGAGCTGCTCGAGGGGATCTCCGAGCGCGTTCGCCTGAAGCGGGTGTGCGAGCTCCTGGGGCGGGCGGCCGAGGCCGTCCAGTTCGAGCGCGCGATCGCAGAGCGCGCCACGCAAAACGGCAAGGTCGAGCCGCGCGAGACGTGACCGCGCGTTCCGGGCTGAGCGAGGCCGAGGCTGCCCGCCGGCTCGAGGCGCGGGGCCCCGTCGAGCCGCCCGCAACGAGCCGCTCGACCGGCTCGATCGTCCGCGCGAACGTCTTGACGGTCTTCAACGTCATCCTGCTCGCGCTGGGCGGGCTGACGCTCGCCTTCGGCGACTGGCGCGACGCGCTCTTCCTCGGCATCGTCGTCTCGAACGCCGGGATCGGGATCACGCAGGAGCTGCGCGCGAAGCGGGCGCTCGACCGGCTGGCTGCCCTCGTCGCGCCGCACGGGCGCGTCGTCCGGGACGGCACGGAGCGGCTGCTCGCGGTCGAGGAGCTCGTGCAGGGCGATCTCGTCCGGCTGCAGGCGGGCGACCAGATCGTCGCGGACGGGCCGCTCGTTGCCGCGACGGCGCTCGCGCTCGACGAGTCCATCCTCACGGGCGAGTCGCGGGCAGTCGTGCGCGGGGCGGGTGAGCATGTGCGCTCAGGCTCGTTCGCGGTCGAGGGCGACGGCCTGTACGAGATCGCGGCGGTCGGTACGGAGAGCTACGCGGAGAGGCTGGCCGGCGAGGCCCGCGAGTTCCGGCATCCCCGCTCTCCGCTCGAGCGCGCGCTGAACCGGCTGCTGTTCGTGCTCGTCGCGGTGATGGTGCCCCTCGGCGCGGTGCTCGTCTTCGCTCTCTGGGAGCGCGACGAAGGTGTGCGCGAGTCGGTCACGACTGCCGTCGCAGGCATCGTCACCCTCGTTCCCGAGGGCCTGATTTTGCTCGCCTCGCTCACGTACGCGGCGGCCGCGCTCCGGATGGCGCGCCGAGGCGCGCTCGCCCAGCAGCTGAACGCGATCGAGTCGCTCGCCTCGGTGGACGTCCTCTGCCTCGACAAGACGGGCACCCTCACCGATGCCAACCTGCGCGTGCTCTCGCTCGTGCCGGCGCCGGGCACCTCGCCGGACGAGCTGGCGGCCGCGCTCGGCCGCTTCGCCGCGAGCGCGCCGAGTCGCAACCTGACGCTCGAAGCGCTCGCGGCGTCCTATCCGGCGCCGGCCGAGGAGCCGCTCGAGGTCGTTCCCTTCTCGTCGCGCACGCGCTGGAGCGCCCTCCGGCTCTCCGATACGAACTACGTGCTCGGCGCGCCGGAGCACTTCCCCCTTGGGGGGCTCGCCGATGAGGTGCAGTCCGAGCAGCAGTCCGGCCGTCGTGTGCTCGCGCTCGGGACGACGACGCAAGCCTTCGACCGCGGGACGGACGGGAGGCCGCCGCCAACGGTTCTGCTCGGGTTGGCCGTGCTCGCCGAGGAGCTGCGGCCTGAGGCGCGCGAGACGGTCGCGTTCTTCCTGGCCGAGGGCGTCGAGCTGAAGGTTCTGTCCGGCGACTCGCCGGAGACCGTCGCCTCGATCGCGGCGGATGCCGGGATCCCGCTCGCGGGGCCCGTGCTCGACGGCCGTGAGCTGCCCGCCGATCCTGCCGAGCTGCGCCGACTCGTGCTCGGGGCGAGCGTGATCGGACGGATCGCGCCGGAGGACAAGCGGCGGGTCGTCGAGGCGCTCCGCGACGCCGGCCGCTACGTCGCGATGGTCGGAGACGGCGTCAACGACGTGCCGGCGCTGAAGGCGGCACGCCTTGCGATCGCCCAGGGAACCGGCGCGCAGATGGCCAAGTCCGTCGCCGACGTCGTGCTCGTCAACGGCGAGTTCGGCTCGGTGCCGAAGATGGTCGCCGAAGGCCGCAAGATTCTGCGCAACATCCAGCGCGTCGCGAAGCTCTTCGTGACGAAGTCAGTCTTTGCCGTCTTCCTCATCCTCTCGATCGGCGTGACGCCACAGGAGTACCCGTTGCTGCCGCGCCACCTGACGCTCGCCGCTTCGCTCGCGATCGGGATTCCCGCGTTCTTCCTCGCGCTCGCCCCGAGCGAGGGGCCGTGGAAGACGGAGCGCTTCCTGCGCGAGATGGCGCGGTTCGCCGTCCCCGCCGGCGTCGCGGCCGGGCTGGGCGTGCTCGCGTCCTACCTGCTCGCACTGAACGTCTTCGACCTCGGCCTCGTCGAGGCGCGCACCGTCGCGACGACGGTGCTGATCGTCGTCGGGCTCTGGCTGATCCTCGCGCTGGAGGCGACCGGTGGGAAGCGCAGCGCCGGCGTGGGGATCCTCTGTGGTGCTCTGCTCGCGCTCTACGTCGTGGTGCTCGCGCTGCCGGGGCTGCGCGGCTTCTTCGAGCTCGCCGTCCCGGGGCCGGGTGCCGTCGCCATGGCGTTGTTCGGGGCGGGGCTGTCCATCGGCTTCCTCTGGCTGACAGACGACCGCTTCGTGCCGGGGCGCGGCGAGCGGGCCTAGACGGCGGTCGCCGAGAGCTCGAAGTCGGCGGTCGCCGACAGGCCCTGCAGCTCGTTGCCCGCGGCCGGGAGGCTGACCTGGAGAACGAGCCGCGCGTGTGCGCCGGGGACGAGCGCGCCGAGCCGGACGGAGTTGAGCGACGCGAGCGGCCCGCTGTAGACGGTCACGCCGCTGCGGGAGACGGTTACCCGGAGCTGGCGGAGCAGCGTGCGGTCGCCGCCGGTTGCCGCCCTGAGGACGAAGAAGCCGGCGCCGGTGCCGCTGTTCGAGACGACGACCGAGCGTGTGGCGCTCGAGCCCGGGACGAGGGCGGGGAGCGTGAAGAGCGGGCCGCGGGCGGAGACGCTGACGGCCGGTGTGCCACTGTGAATGGCGGGCTTGCCGCCGAGGCCTGCGTTCGCCGCGCCGATCGTTGCGCCGGCAACGAGGCCGGCGGCGGCGAGCGAGGCGAGAGCTTTCGTCAGGCGTGTCATCTGCTACTTCAATAATCGGCGCAGACGGCCCACCCGTCGCTTCCCGCTCCCGCCAGGACGCTATCCCCGATCCCGCGTGGTCGTCGCGCGCCTGATGGCGGCTACGATGAGCATGTGGCCGTCACCGCCCGCGAAAAGCTCGACGCAGCCGCCCTGCGGGCCGACTTCGCCGTCTTCGAGGAGCTTGTGAAGGGCAAGCCGCTCGCGTACCTCGACTCGGCAGCCTCGACGCAGAAGCCGCGCCAGGTCCTCGATGCGATGCGCGAGTTCTACGAGCACTCCTACGCGAACGTCCACCGCGGCGTCTACCGCCTCGCCGAGCGCGCGACGGAGGGGTACGAGGGCGCGCGCGAGAAGGTGCGTGCGTTCGTCAACGCGCCCTCGACCCGGGAGATCGTCTTCACGCGCAGCGCCACCGAGGCGCTCAACCTCGTCGCCTACGGCTGGGGTCTCGACAACCTCGGCCCGGGCGACCTCGTCGTCGTCACCGAGCTCGAGCACCACTCGAACTTCGTTCCCTGGCAGTACATCGCGGAGCGGCAGGGGGCGAGCTTCCGGCACATCCCGATCGACGACAGCGGCGAGCTCCAGCTCGACGCGTTGGAGACGATCGCCCGTGAGGGCCGGGTCAAGGTCGTCGCCAACAACCTCGTCTCCAACTCGCTCGGCACGATCAACCCGGTCGAGAAGCTGGCTGCCTGGGCGCACGAGCAGGGGGCGATCATGGTCGTCGACGCGGCACAGGCGGCGCCGCACCGGCCGCTCGACGTGTCGGCGCTCGGCTGCGACTTTCTCGCCTTCTCCTCGCACAAGCTCTGCGGTCCGAGCGGCTCCGGGGCGCTCTGGGGGCGCCGCGAGCTCCTGGAGAAGATGTCGCCGTTCAACCTCGGCGGCGAGATGATCCGTTCGGTCGCGCTCGACCGGACGAGCTGGAACGAGCTGCCGTACAAGTTCGAGGCCGGAACGCCCGCGATCGCGGAGGCATACGGCTTCGGCATCGCCCTCGACTACATCAGCGCCGTCGGGCTTGAGGCGATCGAGGCGCACGAGCACGAGCTGACCACGTACGCACTCGGACGCCTGGCGGAGCTGCCCTGGGTGCAGACGTACGGGCCACCGGCCGAGCGCCGTGCCGGCATCGTCTCCTTCAACATCGAGGGTGTCCACCCCCACGACGTCGCCCAGGTGCTGGACTGGGAGGGCGTCGCCGTTCGGGCCGGGCACCACTGCACCCAGCCGCTGATGACCCGACTCGGCATCTCCGCGACGACGCGCGCGAGCTTCTACCTCTACACGATTCCCGACGACATCGACCGGCTCGTGGACGGGCTGCACAAGGTGCGCAAGAACTTCTCGTGAGCGCTTGCGCTCACGTTCCCGGGGCGCCGCTGGCGAAGGAGGCAAACGCGCGACGCGTGGGACAGTACATCCGGGTACGGCCCGCGCGGCGCGCGCGCGGCCTCCTGACGTCCAGCGGCGTCAGCCTCTTGCGGAGCCCCGCTTCGCGGGGCGGGAGCGAGAGGCGGCCGGGGACGTGAGCGGCGAGTTCGAGCAGCTCTACCGCGAAGTGATCCTGGACCACTACAAGAGCCCCCGCTCGCACGGGTTGCTGGAGCCGCGAGACGCGTTCGCCGAGGGTCAGAACCCGCTCTGCGGCGACGAGATCGCGATGTCGCTGACCCTCGACGGTGACACGGTCGCCGACATCGGCTTCGAGGGCCGGGGCTGCGCAATCAGCCAGGCGGCTACGTCGATGCTGACCGAGATGGTTCGCGGCCGCTCGGTCCACGAGCTCGCCGCGATGCCGAAGGAGGAGCTGCTCGAGGAGATCGGCATCCCCCTTACACCGGTGCGGCTGAAGTGCGCAATTCTCGGTCTCGGCGTGCTCAAGGTGGCCTTGCACAAGGCGAAGGGGACGCCGCTGCCGGAGGAATGGGCCTTCGGCGACGACCTGACGATCTCGTGACGGAGATCGAGGTCTGCCGGCTCGAGGAGCTGCCGCCCGGCTCGATGCGGCTCGTCCCGGCCGGCTCGTTCCAGGTCGGCGTCTACAACTGCGGCGGCACCCTGTACGCGCTCGAGGACCGTTGCTCGCACGACGACGGCCCGCTCTGCGAGGGGGACTGGGAGCCGGACGACTGCGTCGTCACGTGCCCCCGTCACGGTGCCCGGTTCGATCTCGCGAGCGGGCGCCCGTTGACACTGCCCGCGTTCGAGCCGGTCCAGACCTATCCCGTCCGGGTCGAGGGCGGGGTCGTCACGCTGACCGTCTGATGCTCGACGACCGTGTGCGCGCCGTGCTCGACCGCCTCGCCGCCGAGGACGCGGCCGAGCGCGCTCGGGGCGTCCCGTCCGAGCGGCGTGCGCGCCAGGTCGCGCGCCCGACCGGCCAGTTCCTGTTCGCCTGCGTCGCCGGCCAGGCCGGCTGCGAGGTGCTCGAGATCGGAGGCTCGCGTGGCGGCTCGACGATCTGGCTCGCGGCGGGTGCGCGCATTCTCGGGGGGCGCGTCGTCTCGCTCGAGCTCGATCCGGCAAAGTGCGACGCCTGGCGCCGCAACGTCGCCGAGGCGGGTCTCGAGGAGTGGGCGGAGCTGATCGAGGGCGACGCGCACGAGACGCTCGGGCGGCTCGGCGAGCCGTTCGATGTCGTCTTCATCGACGCAGAGAAGGACGACTACGAGACGTACTTCGGGCTCATTCGGGGACTGCTCGAGCCGGGTGCGCTCGTGATCGCCGACAACGTCCTCTCGCACGCCGGGACCCTGGCTGCCTACTCGGCCGCTCGGCAGGCTGACCCGACGCTCGTGAGCGTCACTGTTCCGCTCGATCGTGGGCTCGAGTTGAGTGTCGTCCTGAGCGACGCTCTATAGTTCGGTCACCACGGAAAGGAGGTGGTCCGGCTGATGGAATCTTCGTGTACGGGCAGTGGAGGTGCCAGCGGGTAGAGGCGTGTCCCCGGGACCTACGGGGAATCGCCATAGCCACGCGTAGGGGACTCGCGTTTTCGCGCCGCCGGCCACCTCGGCAGGCAGGAAGCGCCTCTACCACACTACGCTGGTTACCGGGACTCGAGGGCCGCTCACGCGGCCCTCGGTCTGTCTTCAGGCGTTCGTCGCGCGGCGGAGCTGCTCGTCGAGCGGCACCAGCGGCAGCCCGAAGACCTCGCCCGCGCTCGGGTCGGTGACGACGTTGTCGCCGGCGGCGAGCATCTTCAGCTGGTCGCGCGTCACGGGCGGGCGCGGGAGCAGCTCGAGCACACGGGCCTGCTGGCGCATCAGCCAGAACGGGATGTGGACCGAGGGGCGCCGCGTGCCGAGCGCCCGCTTCGCGCGGGCCCAGAACTCGTTCCAGTCGACGACATCGGGGCCGCCCAGCTCGAACGTGCGACCCTCAGCCGGGCCGAGATCGACCGAGGCGGCGAAGTGGGCCGCGACGTCGTCCACCCAGATCGGTTGCAGCCGTTGCGTGCCCGGTCCGACGATCGGTGTGACCGGCGCGAGCCGGGCGATGCGCAGGAACTGCTGGAGCGCGCCTCCGTCGGCGCCGAAGACGAAGCTCGGGCGGAAGATCGTGAACGGAATGCCCGAGCCCTTGAATGTCTGCTCCATCTCCCACTTGGCGCGGTAGTACGGGACGAGCTCCTTCGTCTGCTCGCTCGTGCCGAGGGCGCTCATCAGGACGAAGCGGCGCACGCCGGCCGAGGCCGCCGCCGCGGCGAGCTCGTTCGTCCCCCGGGTCATCACGCGCTCGAAGTCCCCGGGTCGCCCGGTGATGATCGCGACGAGGTGGACGACCGCAGCGCAGCCGTCCGTCGCGCGGCGGAGGCTCTCCGGGTCGGCCATGTCCCCTGCGGCCAACTCGCAGCCGAGCGCCGCTCCGCGGGCCGGGTCGCGGACGAGTGCGCGTACCTCGTGGCCCGCCGCGCGCAGCGCCGCAACGATCTTCGGGCCGACGAAGCCGGTGCCTCCGGTGACGAGGACCTTCACGAGAAGTTCTGCCAGTACCGGCTGGGGGTCGGGCCCCTCTGCCCTTGGTACTTCGATCCCAGCCCGCCCGAGCCGTACGGGCGCTCGGCGGGCTCGGTCAGCTGCACGAACGAGAGCTGCCCGATCTTCATCCCGGGGTAGATCGTGATCGGCAGCGTCGCGACGTTCGACAGCTCGAGCGTGACATGACCGTCCCAGCCCGGATCGATGAAGCCTGCGGTGGAGTGGATCAGTAGCCCGAGCCGTCCGAGCGAGCTCTTCCCCTCGAGCCGCGCGACGAGGTCGTCCGGCAGCGTCACGCGCTCGAGCGTCGAGCCGAGCACGAACTCGCCCGGGTGGAGGATGAACGGCTCGTCGCCGACGACCTCGACGAGCTCGGTCAGGTCCTCCTGTTCGGCCTTGACGTCGATGTACGGGTAGCGCGAGTTGCGGAAGACCCGGAACAGGCGGTCGACGCGCACGTCGAGGCTCGACGGCTGCATCAGCGACTCGTCGTAGGGGTCGATGCCAATGCGGCCCTCGGCGACGAGGCGTCGGATCGTGCGATCGGAGAGGACCACGGGCGGATCGTACGCCTCCAGGGCCGACCGAGGGACGCCGAGCGAGCGGCGCTGGGTCGGGGAATCACCCGCGGCGACAACACCGAGTAGGCGGAAAACGCTTGCGAAACGAGGGTTTTCCACATACCGTGTGCCGCCCATGTCCATGCTCTTCGAGCAGCCGGACCCCACCGAGCGGTTCAGGGAGCGCAGGGAGGCGGCCAGACGGCGGCGGCGGCGGCACAAAGCTGCGCTCGCCCTGCTCGTGCTCGGCGCCGTTGCCGCGCTCGCGCTCGGTGCCCAGCGCTTCCAGGGAGGCGGTCTGACGCCGCCCGCGGCGAAGCAGGGCAGGACGCCACCGCAGTCGCAGCCATGGGCCGTCCCGCAGCCCCGGACGTTGCCCACCGAGGTACGCGGCGTCCACGTGACGATGGCGCTTGCCTCGGTCCGCGGCAAGCTCGACGAGTACCTGTCGCTCACGAGCGAAGGCCTGAACACGATTCAGCTCGACGTCAAGGACGAGAACGGCGAGATCGGCTTCGTTCCTTCAGCCGTTCCCCTCGCGATCAAGATCGGTGCAGCGAGGCCGTACTACAAGCCGCGCGAGGCCGTAGCGGCCGTGCATGCAGCCGGCGCGTACCTGATCGGCCGGATCGTCGTCTTCGAGGACCCGAAGCTCTCGAGCGCGCGGCCCGACCTCGCGATCCAGCGCGCCGATGGCTCGGTCTGGACGACCAGTGGGGGCCTCGGCTGGACGAACCCGTACGACAAGCGGGTGTGGGAGTACAACGTCTCGGTCGCCGAAGTGGCGGCGAGGATGGGCTTCGACGAGATCCAGTTCGACTACGTCCGCTTCCCGAGTGACGGGTCGATCGGCAACGCGGTGTATCCGGGCAAGACGAGCACGGCGCCCGGCTGGGTGATCGCCCAGTTCGTCCAGTTCGCGTCGAAGCGGCTCAAGCCGCTCGGCGTCCGGGTCTCGGTCGACGTCTTCGGCCTCTCGGCGACCCGCGATCTCGGCATCGGCCAGGTCCCGCGCCGGCTCGCGCGCTACGTGGACGCGATCTATCCGATGACGTACCCGTCGCACTACGGCGCCGGCGAGTACGGGATCGACAACCCGAACGCCGCACCGGGCGAGACCGTCTTCATGTCGCTTGCGCACTTCCGCAGGGAGCTGCGCGGCCGGGACACCAAGCTCATCCCGTGGATTCAGGACTTCTCGCTCGGCCGCCCCTACACGCTCAGCGAGGTGAAGGCCCAGATCGAGTCGGCGCGTTTGCACGATGTCAAGGGCTACCTGCTCTGGAACGCGGTCGGCGTCTACACGCCGGGCGCCCTGGCGCCGCAAGGCTAAGCACCTCAGGGCGCAAGCCGCTCGCGCCGCCAGCCGGTGTCCACGCGTGTGTAGAGGACGCGGTCGTGCAGGCGGTTCTCGCGATGCTCCCAGAGCTCGATCGTCACGGGCACGACGCGGTAGCCGCCCCAGTGGGGAGGCAGCGGAACCTCGTCGCCCGGGAAGCGCGCCGCCGCCTGCGCGAAGCGGCGCTCGAGGTCGGCCCGGCTCTCGACCGGCTGGCTTTGCGGCGAAGCCCAGGCGGAGAGACGGCTCGCACGTGGGCGCATGCGGAAGTACTCCTCCGACTCGTGCGCCTCGACCGGCTCGACCCATCCCTCGACGCGAACCTGGCGGCCGAGCTCGCGCCAGTAGAGAACGAGCGCGGCGCGCGGGTTCTCGTCGAGCTCACCTGCTTTTCGGCTGCCGGTGCTCGTAAAGAAGACGAAGCCCCGTTCGTCGGCTCCCTTCAGCAGCACCATCCGTGCCGAGGGCGATCCGTCGGCACCGGCCGTGGCCAGCGTCATCGTCTCGGGGAAGACGACGCCGGCGGCGCGCGCCTCGTCGAACCAGGCCTCGAACTGGCGGAGCGGGTCGGGATCGACGGTACGCTCGTCGAGCATCGCACGTAGCTTACGGAGGCCTGCCACACTCCCGTCCAGCCACGTCCCAGGGTCAGACCCCTGGACGTGGCCTGCGGCGCGAGAGGCGAGGGGTTCGAGGGCCGCCGCCCGCTTGGGTAGGCTGGGAGAGATGGCTACGACACGCACAATCGACCTGCGCACCAAGATCCCCGGTCCGCGCTCGACGGAGATTCTCGCCCGCAAGGCGAGCGTCGTCGCCGACCCGCTCGCCATCTACCTGCCGGTCGTCGCCTGGGAGGGCCGCGGCGCCGCCCTCACCGACGTGGACGGCAATACGTTCATCGATTTCACCGGCGGCGTCGGCTGCCTGAACGTCGGTCACTCGCATCCGCGGGTCGTCGAGGCGGCGCAGGAGCAGCTCTCCCGCTTCGCGCACACCGACTTCGCGGTCATCCCGTACGAGTCGTACGTCGCCTTGGCCGAACGGCTGACGGCGCTCGCGCCCTTCCAGGGCCCGGCCAAGGCGGTGTTCTTCAACGCCGGCACCGAGGCGGTCGAGAACGCGGTCAAGCTCGCGCGCCTCTACACGCGCCGCCCGGCCGTGATCGCCTTCGAGGGTGGCTTCCACGGTCGCACGCTGCTCTCGATGACCCTCACCTCCAAGCCGCATCCGTACAAGACGGGTATGGGGCCGTACGCGCCCGAGGTCTACCGGGCGCCGTTCGCCCAGGACTACAGAGGGCCGGACGCCGAGGCGGCACTCGCGGCGCTGCGACAGGTGTTCGCGACGCAGGTCGCCGCCGAGCAGGTGGCGGCCATCGTCGTCGAGCCGGTGCAAGGGGAGGGCGGGATCCTCCCAGCGCCGCCGGCGTTTCTGCGCGGGCTGCGCGACGTCTGCGACGAGCACGCGATCGTCCTCGTCGTGGACGAAGTGCAGACGGGCTTCGCCCGCACCGGGAAGCTCTTCGCGAGTGAGCACTACGGCATCGAGCCGGATCTGCTGGTGGTCGCCAAATCGATCGCGGCGGGGTTGCCGCTCTCGGGCGTCATCGGCAGGGCGCACATCATGGACGCCGGGCACGAGGGCGCCATCGGCGGCACCTACGTGGGCAACCCTGTGGCGATCGCAGCGGCGCTTGCCGTGCTCGACGTGATCGAGGAGGAGGGCTTGGTCGAACGGGCGGCCACCATCGGCGAGACGATGCGCGCGCGGATGCTCGGCTGGCAGGAGCGGTTCGCTGCGATCGGCGACGTCCGAGGTCTCGGCGCGATGCTTGCGATCGAGTTCGTGAGCGACCGCACGACGAAAGCGCCGGCCGGCGACATCGCGAGCGCGGTGATCGAGGAGGCGGCGCAGCGCGGCCTGCTGCTGCTGAAGGCGGGCCTCTACTCGAACTGCATCCGGGTGCTCTGCCCGCTCGTCATCACCGACGGCGAGCTGGACGAGGCGCTCACGGTCTGGGAGGAGTCTCTGGCCGCCGTGCTCGCGTAGCCCGCCGCCGCTCGTCACAATGGGCCCGATGGGCGTCTGTCCCGCGTGTGGTGTCACGCTCCCAGAGGGCGCTCGCTTCTGCTCGGCCTGCGGCGCCCCGGCCGAGGAAGCGCCGCCGGCCCGCGACGAGCGCAAGCTCGCGACCGTCCTCTTCGCCGACCTCGTCGGCTCGACGGCGCTCGGCGAGCGCTCCGATCCCGAGCGGTCGCGTGCCCTGCTCGAGCGCTTCTACGACGCCATGGCGGCGGAGATCGAGCTCGCGGGTGGTACCGTCGAGAAGTTCGCCGGCGACGCCGTGATGGCCGCCTTCGGCGCTCCCGCTGCGCTCGAGGACCACGCCGAGCGCGCCCTCCACTCCGCCCTCGCCATGCAGCGCCGGCTCGCCGAGCTCTTCGGCTCGGAGCTCCAGCTGCGAATCGGCGTCAACACCGGGGAGGTCGTCGTTGGACGGCCGCGCGAGGGCTCCTCGTTCGTCACCGGCGACGCGGTCAACGTCGCCGCTCGCCTGGAGCAGGCCGCAGCTCCGGGGGAGATCGTCGCCGGCGAGCGCACCGCAGCCGCCGTCCGGGGCGCCTTCGAGCTCTCGGAGCCGTTCCCCGTGGAGGCGAAGGGGAAGTCGGAAGCCGTGACCGGACGGCGGGTCGTCAGGGCGCTGACCTTGATGCGCCCGCGCGGCGTCGGCGGCCTGCGGTCGGCCTTCGTCGGCCGCGAGAGCGAGCTCGAGCTGCTGCAGGCGACGTACCGACGCGCGGTCGAGCAGGGCGAGCCCCATCTCGTCACGCTCATGGGCGACGCGGGCGTCGGGAAGACCCGCCTCGTCCGCGAGCTCTGGGGCTGGCTCGCCGAGCAATCGCCCCAGCCGCTCCAGCGCACGGGCCGCTGCCTCCCGTACGGCAGCGCCACCTACTGGGCCCTCGGCGAGGTGCTCAAGGAGCACCTCGGCATCCTCGAGAGCGATACACCCGAGGCCGCCGTGCGCCGACTCGGGCCGCACGAGATCCTCGGCCTCGCGCTCGGCCTCGACGTCGCCGGTGACCTCCACCCGCTCGCCGCGCGCGACCGGCTGCACGAGGCGTGGGTCGAGTTCTTCTCCGAGCTCGTCGCCGAGCAGCCGGCCGTCGTCCTGGTCGAGGATCTTCACTGGGCCGAGGAGCCGCTGCTCGACCTGCTCGAGCGGGTCCTGCGCGACGTCCGCGGGCCCCTGCTGCTGCTCGGCACGACCCGGCCCGAGCTACTCGATCGGCGGCCGGCCTGGGGCGGGGGGCGCCGCAACGCCTCGCTCGTCTGGCTCGAGCCGCTGTCGGAGGACGACGCCGCGCGTATGCTCGACGAGCTGCTCGCCGCCGAGCTGCCGGCGCGCCTGCGCGACGTGATCGTGGAGCGGGCCGAGGGTAACCCGTTCTTCGTCGAGGAGCTGATCGGAGCGCTGATCGACCAGGGCGTGCTCGAGCGCGGCGAGGGCGGCTGGCACGCGAACGAGCTGCCGGCCGGCTTCACGGTGCCCGATTCGGTCCAGTCGATCCTCGCCGCCCGGATCGACCTGCTCGGCCCGCACGAGAAGGCGGGGCTCCAGGCCGCCTCCGTGATCGGCCGCACCTTCTGGAAGGGACCCGTCTGCGTCCTGCTCGACGGAGCCGAGCCCGACTGCGCGATTCTCGAGGACCGCGACTTCATCCGGCGGCGCAGCGGATCGTCGTTCGCGGGCGAGCAGGAGTACGCGTTCAAGCACGCGCTCACGCGCGAGGTGGCCTACGCGAGCCTGCCGAAGGCGCGCCGGGCGCGGCTGCACGCCGCCTTCGCCGAGTGGCTCGAGCACACCGGCGAGGGGCGAGACGAGCACGTCCCGCTGCTCGCCCACCACTACGCCGAGGCCGTGCGCCCCGAGGACGCGGATCTCGCGTGGCCCGGCGAGGGCGAGGAGCTGGACCGGTTGCGCGGCAAGGCGGTCGAGTGGCTGAAGCGCGCCGCGGACGCGGCCGTCCACCGCTACGACATCGACGACGGGCTCGCCCTGCTCCACCGCGCCCTCGAGCTGGAGGAGGGGCAGCCTGCGCGATCGCGCCTCTGGCGCGAGATTGGCCACGCGAACGCGCTCAAGTACGACGGCGAGGCGTTCTGGACGGCGATGGAGCGGTCGCTGGAGATCTGTGAGGACCGCGCGACGTGCGGCGAGACGTATGCCGAGCTTGCCTACCAGACGACGGGCCGCGCGGGCATGTGGAAGACGGCGCCCGACCGCGAGCTGGTCGCCGGCTGGATCGAGCAGGCGCGGACGCTCGCGGCGCCGGAGTCCGAGGCGCAGGCGAAGGCCCTCCTCGCCGGGGTGATGTGGGGCGACGAGCCCGAGCACGAGAGCCTGCTCGAGGCGGGCAGGATCGCCGAGCGGCTCGGCAAGCCGGAGCTGCGCTGCGACGCGCTCTGGCTGCGCGGGTCCGAGGCGTACCGTGGCGGCCGGTTCGAGGAGGCTCTCACGTGGTGGCAGCACATGCTCGACGTCCTTCCGGAGGTGGCCGATCCCGGCTTCGTCGCAGACTCCCTGATTGCGCCCATCCCGGCGTGCGTGATGCTCGGCCGCTTCGACGAGGCCCGCCGCCATGCGGCTGCCGCCGACGCCGCTCTTGCCCGGCTCACGCCGCACCATCGCGTGCACGGGGTCGCTGCGGTGGTCGAGCTCGAGGAGCTGCTCGCACGCTGGGAGCGCATCGACGGGTTGGCGGCTGTCGTGGAGGAGGCTGTCGCGGGCAATCTCGACACGCCGTGCGTCTTGAACCCACGGCTGCTGCTCGCCGCGGCGCTTGCCCGGCTCGCGCTCGGCGACGCCGACGAGGCGGAGCGCCTCGAGCGGGAGGCCGACGCCCTCGGCATGGAGGGCTTCCCCAGCGTGCTCGATCCGCTCCGGATCCGGCTGGCGCTCGAGCGCGGCGACCGAAAGCGGCTCGGCGACCTGTTGCGTGAGCACGTCACCGGTCGGTCGATTGTCTGGCGCTCGTCGTACGTGGCCGCCCGGCTCGACGGGCTCGCCGCGCTGGGCGAACGGGACCGCGTCGAGGCCGAGGCGGTGCCCGAGCTGCGACCCGGCACGTACCTTGAGCCGTTCGCGCTGCGGGCGCTCGGCCGCGTGCGCGACGACGAGGAGCTCGTGCGGCAGGCGCTCGCTCGTTTCGAGGCGCTCGGGCTCGACTGGCACGTCGAGCAGACCCGCCTAGTACTCGAGCGTTGATCTCCTGTCGTGGCGCTCCAGGGCGAGTTCGATCAGGCGGTCGAGCAGGTCCGCGTACGGGATCCCCGAGGCCTCGAACAGCTTCGTGTAGACCGAGGTTGCGGTGAAGCCCGGGATCGTGTTGAGCTCGTTGACCACGACCTCGCCGTCCTCACGCACGAAGAAGTCCACCCGGGCCATTCCCTCGCACTCGGTCGCCACGAACGACTCCACGGCCAGCTCCTGCACGCGACGGTTCGTCTCATCAGGGAGTCGCGCTGGAACGATCAGATCCATCCCGCCTACGTCGTACTTCGCCGAGTAGTCGTACCAGTCGGCCTCGGGCAGGACGATCTCGCCGGGAAGGGAGGCGATCGGAAGCGGTCTCAGGTTGCCCAGCACGCCGCACTCGACCTCCACTCCGGCCACGAACTCCTCGATCAGCACCTTGTCGTCGTGGCGCCGGGCGAGGGCGACGGCGGTCTCCAGCTCCTCCGGCGTGCGCGCCTTCGAGATTCCGACCGACGAGCCGAGACGCGCCGGCTTGACGAAGACGGGGTAGCCGAAGGGGTTCGTGACCGCGTCGCCGTCGCGCAGCGTCACGTTGGGCGCGACGGGAATGCCACGATCGCGCAGCACGGCCTTGAAGAGATCCTTGTCCATGCAGAGAGCGGACGCCGCGACGCCCGCGCCGACGTAGGGCACGCCCGCCAGCTCGAGCAGGCCCTGCACCGTGCCGTCCTCGCCGAAGGGCCCGTGCAGGATCGGCAGCACGACGTCCACGGCGCCGAGAGTCGCCGGCGCCGAGGCGGAAAGCATCGGCAGCGTCTCGACGACCGAGCCGGAGCCGCCCGTGGAGGAGGGGAGCGCCCAGCGACCGTCCCTGCCGATCTCCAGCGCGACGGCGTCGTAGCGTGCCGGGTCGAGTGCGGCGATCACCGAGCGGGCCGAAGCCAGTGAGATCTCGTGCTCGCTCGAGCGCCCGCCTGCGAGGATGGCAAGCCGAAGGCGGCGGCTCACGGAATCGTCTCGATGGGCGGGCCGGTCGTGTCGGAGACGAAGCGCCCGACGAAGATCGTGACCTTACTGCCCGGCTTGACCACCGTGCCGGCGGGCGGGTCCTGCGAGACCACGACGCCGTCCAGGGCCGGGTCGGTGGTGTCCTCCGCCGCGACCTTGACCCGGAAGCCCGCTCCCTCCAAGGTCTCGGTGGCGCTCGCTTCGTCGAGGTTCGCCACGGCCGGCACCGCGGAGGACGACGGCCCGGTGGACACCTGCAGCGTTACCGTCGATCCTTTCGGGGCCGGCACCTTGCCGCCGGGATCCTGCCCGACGACGACGTCGGCCGCGGCGTCGTTGGACGACACTTCGTTCTTGGAAGCGACGAAGCCGACGGCCTCGAGCACCGTGACCGCCGAGTCGTAGCGGAGGCCGACGACGTTCGGCACTTCGACCGCCTTCGGTCCCTTCGAGACGTTGATCCGCACGACCGTGCCCTCCTCCACGGTCTCGCCGGCACTCGGCTCCTGGGCGGTCACGGTCCCCTCGAGCTTGTCCGAGTTGACCTCGACCACCCTCGCCTTCAGGCCCGCGTCGGCGATCGCCTGCACCGCGTCGTCGCGGCCCTGGCCGCGCACCTCCGGGACGGGTGTCTTCTTCTTCCCCTCCGACACGATCAGCGTGACCGCGTTGCCCCTGTCGATGCGCTCTCCTGCCTTTGGGTCCTGCTCGATCACGACGCCCTCTTCGACCGTGTCATGCGAGACGCGCGTGATCGCGGGCACGAGCCCGTCCTCGACGAGTTGCGCCACCGCGAGCGACTGCTGAAGGCCCTCGACGTCCGGGACCGCGACGGGCTTGGCCGAGCGCAGCTCGTTGGAGACGCGGTCGAAGGTGTAGTAGCCCCCGGCGCCCAGGGCGGCGATCAGCCCGAGCAGCAGCAGCAGTCGCGGCCAGCGCGAGCGCCGCCGCGGCGCCGGCTCGTACGGGCGGCCCGACGGTGTGCGCGCCGGTGGCTGCACCGTGGTCGGGGCGTCGAGGCCCGAAGGGCGGGAGAGAACCGAGGTCGCGGCCTCCGCGGTCTCGGCGCTGACGACGCTGCCGCGCGCGATCCGGTCGAGGTCGGCGTCCATCTCCTCGGCGTTGCGGTAGCGCTCCGCGGGATCCTTTGCGAGCGCGCGCAGGACGACGTAGTCGAGGTCGCGTGGGACATCCGGACGCTTGGCCGACGGCGGATCCGGCGTCTGCGAGAGATGCTTCATCGCGATCTCGACCGGCGTGTCGCCCGTGAAAGGTGTTGTGCCGGTGAGCAGCTCGTAGAGGACGATGCCCGTCGAGTAGATGTCGGAGGTCTGATCCACGGGCGCGCCGCGGGCTTGCTCCGGCGAGAGGTACTGCGCTGTGCCGATGATCGAGCCGGTCTCCGTCATCTGGCTCGCGCCCGCGCGGGCGATGCCGAAGTCCATCACCCGGACGTGGCCCTCGTCGTCCACGATCACGTTGTGCGGCTTGATGTCGCGGTGGACGATCCCGTTACGGTGCGCGAAGCGGAGTGCCGACAGGATCTGGCGCGTGTACTCGATCGCGATCCGGACCGGCGACGGCCCCCGCGCGACGATCAGCTCCTTCAGCGTCTTCCCCTCGACGTACTCCATCGCGATGTAGTACGTCCCCTCGGCCTCGCCGCGGTCGTAGGTCGAGACGATGTTTCGGTGCGAGAGCCCGGCCGCGTTCTGCGCCTCGCGCCGGAACCGGTCGATGAACTGCTGGTCGCCAGCGTGGCGGTCGTTGAGGATCTTGATCGCAACGCGGCGCCCCAGCTCCTGGTCCTCGGCGAGGTAGACGTTCGCCATCCCACCGGCGCCGAGCTTGCGGACGATCCGGTAGCGATTGTCGAAGAGGGCGTTGATCAGGGGGTCGGGAAGGGCCATGCCTGGATAGAGGTTAGGGGTTAGAAGGTGCCGGAAGGAGGGACTGCAGCACGGCGCGCGCGATCGGGGCCGCCGTCGCGCCGCCGGTTCCTCGTTGTTCCTCGAGCACGACGGCGACGGCGACCTGCGGACGGTCGCGCCCCGCAAAGGCGATGAACCAGGTCGTGTTGAGGCCGGGCACGCCGGTCTCGGCCGTGCCGGTCTTCCCGCCAACCGTGAGGCCGGAGATGCGCGCGCCGCCGCCGGTGCCGCTCACGACGACCGCTTCCATCATGCGCTCGAGCGTCGCCGCCGTCTCGGGCGAGATCGCGCTCCGGAGCGCGTCAGGCTTCGAGCGGATGACGATCGAGCCGCTCGGGGAGAGGATCCGGTCCACGACGTACGGCTTCATCACGATCCCGCCGTTGGCGATCGCCGCCGTGACCATCGCCATCTGCAGCGGCGTCACGCCCAGTCGCTCCTGCCCGAAGGCGAGCCGGCCGGGGTCCACCTCCGAGCCGGGATCCTTCGGGTCGAAGAGCTCGCCCTTGCGGTACAGACCGCTCGCCCGGCGCTCGGCGGCCGGTGTCTCGAGCGGCGGGGTCGAGTAGAAGCCGAAGCGTTTCGCGTAGTCGAGCACAGCCCCGGCCCCGAGCTCCTTGCCGATCTCGCAGAACACCGAGTTGATCGAGTGCGTGAGCGCGTAGGCGAGATCCACTTTGCCGAACACCTCGGGGCCGCTCTGGTCGGAGTAGTTGGAGACCTTCTTGCCGTACTCGATGCAGTACCCCTTGTCCACGAACGCCGACCTGGCCGTGTAGCGGTCGCTGTCGAGTGCCGCGGCCGCGGTCACGACCTTGAAGATCGAGCCCGGGACGTAGAGTCCCGCTGTCGCCCGGTTGACGAGCGGCGAGGGGCGAGTGCAGTCGGCCTCGATCCTGGAGATCAGCCCGAACTTCTCCTCGACGAGGTTCGGGTTGTACGTCGGGGCGGAGGCGAGCACGAGCACCTTGCCGGTCGCGGGCGCGAGCGCGACGACCGAGCCGCAGCGGCTGCCGAGCGCCTCGAGTGCGACCCGCTGCGCCTTCGCGTTCAGCGTGAGGACGACGTCGTTCCCCTCCACGGTCTGCCCCTGCAGCCGGTCGAGCGTCCGCTCGACGACCGTCGAAAGATTGGCGTTCGAGGCGGTCAGGTAGACGTTGAGGGAGCGTTCGAGCCCGGCTCGCGCTCGCGACTGCGTCGAGTAGCCGACGGTGTGCGCTGCGAGGCCGCCCTGCGGGTAGCGCCGGAACCAGAGCGTCCGCCCGCCGACCTTCTGCGGCACGCTGCGCGCGAGCACCGTCTTCCCGTCGCTGGCGAGAAACTCCCCACGCTCGATCGCAAACTGGGCCACGCGCTGGATCGCGTTGTCCTGCCTGTCCGCGAGCCCGCCGGTCGCCCAGGCCTGCCAGTAGGTCGTCGCTACGACGAGCACGGCGAGGAGCGCGAGCGAGACGAAGGCGAGGCGCGCGATCTGGCGGTTCATCGCTTCAGCGCCGCTCGGTTCGAGATCAACAGGAGGCCGGCGAGGAGAACGAAGTTGGCGACGACGCTCGAGCCGCCGTAGGAGACGAACGGCAGCGTGATGCCGGTCAGCGGGATCACCCGCAGCACGCCACCTACGATGATGAACGTCTGGAGCGCGAAGCCGAACGTGAGCCCGGCCGCCAGGAGCTTCGAGAAGCCGTCGGCGGCGTGCAGCGCGACTCGCATCCCGCGCACGACGAAGACCATGTAGACGAGCAACAGCGCGGCGGCACCGATCAGGCCGAGCTCCTGCGCGAGCGCCGAGTAGATGAAGTCCGTGTTGAGGTACGGGATCAGCTGGTCGCCGGTGGTCGAGGTGAACGTTCCTCGGCCGAGCCCGGTGCCGCCGAAGCCACCGTTGCCGATCGAGTAGAGGCTCTTGACGAGCTGGAGGCTGCCGCAGTCCTGGCGGAGCATCAGCTCGCCGTTGAGCGCGCAGTAGACCTTGTCGTCCGTCCAGGGGTGGAGCCAGATCGTGACCCGCTCGTGCACGTGCGGGACGGTCTGGTAGACGAAGGCGGAGCCGGCGAGGAAGAGCGCTGCCCCAGCGGCGACGAAAGCGGCGCGCCCGGTCGCCGCGTAGAGCATCGCGAGGAAGATCCCGAACTGGAGGAGGGCGCTGCCGAGATCGTTCGTCTGCACGAGGACGAGCATCGCCGCCCCCCAGATCACGAGCAGCGGCCCGAAGTCCTTCAGCCGTCCCTGTGCGAGCACCTCGCGCTTCTCGCGCAGGTAGCCGGCGAGGAAGACGATCAGCATCACCTTCGCCAGCTCTCCCGGCTGGAACTGGAACGACCCGATCTGCACCCAGAGGCGGGCGCCGTTGACGGTGTGCCCGATTCCGGGCAGGGCCGGCAGGGCGAGCAGGCAGACGGAGCCGAGCCCGAAGAGGTACTTGTAGTCCTCGAGCACCCGGTAGTCGCGGCGGAAGAAGACGAGCGCCGCAGCGAAGAGGACGACCCCGATCCCAACCCAGAGCCCCTGCCGCGAGGCGTCGCCCGGGTCGAGCCGGTAGATCTCGATCACGCCGAAGGCGGTGAGCAGGGCGGCCAGCGGCAGCAGGTAGGGGTCGGCGTGGGGCACCGTGCGCCGCGCGACCAGATGGGCGGCGAGATAGAGCGCGAGAAAGATCGCGCCGTACGTGAGAGAGCCGCTCGAGATTTCGTCCTGCCGGGCGATGTAGACGCTCGCGAAGCCGATCGCCGTCAAGGTCGCGACGACGAGCAGGGTGACGAGCTCGCGGTTCCGTAACGTCAGTGGTTCAGCCCCCAGACGAGCAGCAGCGCGGCGATGCCGGTGCCCGCGATCGCGGCGAAGGCGCCGAGGCGGCCGCCGGGCAGCGCGCCGTGGCGG
>CAYGLV010000044.1:0-20700 GCA_964351025.1 uncultured Gaiellales bacterium
CGTAGGCGAGCATGAGCGCGACCGAGCGCAGCATCGCAGCCGGGTTGGCGATGCCTTTTCCGGCGATCAAGGGAGCCGAGCCGTGGACGGGCTCGAAGATGCCGGGCCCGGCATCGCCGAGGCACGCGGACGCCGCGAGCCCGAGCCCGCCCGTCACCGCCGCGGCGACGTCCGACAGGATGTCGCCGAACGTGTTCTCGGTGACGACGACGTCGATCGTCTCGGGTGAGCGCACGATCGTCATCGCGAACGAGTCCACGAGGGCGTGATCGAGCGGAACGTCGGCGAAATCGGCCGCGACCGTGAGCACGACGTCGCGCCACAGGCGCGACGTGGCGAGCACGTTGACCTTGTCCACCGAGGTCAGGCGCCCTCCCCGCGCCCGCGCGATCTCGAACGCGCGGCGGGCGATCCGCTCGACCTGTGCGGGCGTGTACTCGCAGGTGTCGAAGACAGTGCCGTCGGCCCGGGTGCCGCGCGCGCCGTAGTAGAGACCGCCGACGAGCTCGCGGACGATGATCAGGTCCACGTTGCCCCGCCGCGCCGGGCGGAGGTTCGCATAGACGCCGAGCTCCTTGCGCAGCCCCAGCAGTCCCTGCTCGGGCCGCACCGGCAGGCCCTCCAGCTCGGGCAGCCCGACGGCGCCGAGCAGGACGGCGTCGGCCGTCGTGCAGGCATGCAGCGTCTGAGTGGGCAGGGGCATGCCGAGCGCCTTGATCGCCGCGCCGCCGAAGGGGTGCTCCTCGTGCGCGATCCCGTAGTGGTCGAGCACGCGCACCGCCTGGGCCATCACCTCCGGCCCGATGCCGTCACCCGGGAGGCAGGCGATCGTCACAGCGCCGTCGTGTCGACCGGCGACGGGTGCGCAGCCTCGTACGCCGCGATCTCGGCCTCGTGCTCGAGCGTGAGGTCGATGTCGTCGAGGCCGTGGAGGAGGCGATGGCGGGTGGTCTCGTCGAACGCGAAGCCGATCACTCGCCCATCCGGTGCAGTGACGGTGCGCGCCTCGAGGTCCACGGTGAGCTCGGAGCCGCTGTCGAGGTTCACCGACTCCATCAGGTCCTTGACCTCGTGCTCGGGCAGGGCGATCGCGACGAGCCCCGTCTTCCCCGCGTTCGTGCGGAAGATGTCGCCGAACGACGGCGCGATCACGACGTCGAAGCCGTAGTCCGAGAGCGCCCAGGCGGCGTGCTCGCGTGAGGAGCCGCAGCCGAAGTTGCGTCCGGCCAGGAGCACCTTCGCACCGGCGAACGCGGGGTCGTTGAGCGCGAAGCCCTGCCGCGGCTGCCCCTGCTCGTCGTAGCGCCAGTCGAAGAAGAGAACGTCGCCGTAGCCTGTGCGCTCGATCCGCTTGAGGAACTGCTTCGGGACGATCTGGTCGGTGTCCACGTCGGGCCGGTCGAGGATCGCGACACGTCCTGTGACTCTGCGGACGGCCTTCATACGTCCAGCTCCCGCACGTCCACGAAGTGTCCCGCGAGCGCGGCTGCGGCCGCCATCGCCGGGCTGACGAGATGCGTGCGGCCGCCGGGGCCCTGGCGGCCCTCGAAGTTGCGGTTCGAGGTCGAGGCGCAGCGCTCGCCGGGCGCGAGCACGTCAGGGTTCATGCCGAGGCACATCGAACAGCCGGCGTTGCGCCACTCGAAGCCGGCGTCGGTGAAGAGCCGGTCGAGCCCGTCGGCCTCCGCCTGGGCCTTGACCTGCGCCGAGCCGGGGACCACGAGGGCCGTCACCCCCGGGGCGACCTTCTTGCCCGCGACGATCGCCGCTGCGACCCGGAGGTCCTCGATTCGCGCGTTCGTGCAGGAGCCGATGAAGACCTTGTCGATCCGGATCTCCTGGATCGGCGTTCCCGGTCGCAGGCCCATGTAGGCGAGGGCGCGCTCGGCGGCGGCGCGGTCGTCCGGATCGGCGGACTCCGCAGGGTCGGGCACGCGCCCCGTGACGGGGACGACCATGCCGGGATTCGTCCCCCAGGTGACCTGGGGCGCGAGCGAGGCGACGTCGATCTCCACCTCGCTGTCGTAGACCGCGCCGGGGTCGGACGGGAGGGCGCGCCAGCGGTCGAGCGCCTGCTCCCACGCCGCGCCGCTGGGAGAGCCGGGTCGGCCCTCGAGGTAGGCGAAGGTCGTCTCGTCGGGGGCGACGAGGCCAGCCCGGGCGCCCGCCTCGATCGACATGTTGCAGATCGTCATGCGGCTCTCCAGCGAGAAGCCCCGGATCGCCGCGCCCGCGTACTCGAGCACGTGGCCGACGCCACCGGCGACGCCGAGCTGCCCGATTGCGCCGAGAATGAGGTCCTTGGCGGTAACTCCGAGTGCCGCGTCGCCCTCGAACCGGACGAGCATGCTTCGCGGCCGCCGCTGGCCGAGAGTCTGCGTCGCGAGCACGTGCTCGACCTCGGACGTGCCGATCCCGAACGCGAGTGCCCCGAAGGCACCGTGCGTCGAGGTGTGGGAGTCGCCGCAAACGATCGTCAGGCCCGGTTGGGTCAGGCCCAGCTCGGGCCCGATCACGTGCACGATCCCCTCGCGGCCCGAGCCCGTGGCGAAGAGCGGGACGCCGAACTCGTCGCAGTTGGAGCGCAGCGCGTCGAGCTGGGCGCGGGCGAGCGGGTCGGTGATCGGCCCGGGCAGCGTCGGGACGTTGTGGTCCATCGTGGCGATGGTCAGGTCAGGGCGGCGCACTCGCCGCCTCGTGAGGCGAAGCCCTTCGAACGCCTGGGGCGACGTGACCTCGTGCACGAGGTGGAGGTCCACCCAGAGCAGCGCGGGCTCGCCCGGCGGCTCGCGCACCACGTGCGCGTCCCAGATCTTCTCGAAGAGCGTCTTCGCCATCGCTCAGGCGGCCGCCAGGCGGTCGAGGAGGGCGTCGGCGTCGGCCTCGATCGTCACCGGCGCGAAGGTGTGCGCGACGGCACCGGGGGTCTTCAGGCCGTCGCCGGTGACAAGCAGGACGACGCGCTCGTGCGGCTCGATCTCGCCCTGCCGGACGGCCTCGCGCAGCGCGCCCAGCGTGACCCCTGCGGCCGTCTCGCCGAAGACACCCGTCGTCTCTGCGAGGAGAGCCATGTTCTCACCGATGTCGTCCTCGGGAACGGCGTAGATCGCTCCGCCCGTCTTCTGTGCGATCGCCACGGCTTCGTCGCCGTCGGCCGGGTTGCCGATCGCGAGCGAGCGCGCGATCGTGTCCGGGCGCACCGGCGTCACGCGCGTGCCCCCGCGGAACGCGGCCTCCACCGGCGAGCAGCCCTCGGCCTGGCCGCCGAAGAGGCGCGGCACGGCGCCGTGCACGAGCCCGAGCCGGCGGAAATCGGCGAACCCGCGGCCGACCTTGTGGAAGAGCGAGCCCGAGGCGATCGGGCCGACGACGGCGTCGGGGAACTCCCACCCGAGCTGCTCGGCGATCTCGTAGGCGAGCGTCTTCGAGCCCTCCGCGTAGTACGTGCGCAGGTTGACGTTGACGAAGCCCCACGCTAGCTCGAACGAGAGCTCGACGCAGAGCCGCGCGCAGTGGTCGTAGTTGCCGTTCACGGCGTAGATCGTCGGGCCGTAGACAGCTGCGGCGGCGAGCTTCTCCGGCTCGAGGTCGGCCGGGCAGAAGACCACCGCCTCGAGCCCCTCGGCGGCCGCGCGGGCGGCCACCGCTCCGGCGAGGTTGCCGGTGGACGAACAGGCAAGCGTGGTCAATCCGAGCTCCTGCGCCTTCGCTGCGGCGATCGCGACCACGCGATCCTTGAAGGAGTGGGTTGGATTGGCCGTGTCGAGCTTGAGCCACAGCTCGGCGATGCCGAGCGCGGCCGCGAGGCGGGGCGCCGCGACGAGCGGTGTCAGGCCGGGCGCGAGCCGTTGCTCGGCCGGTGGGGCAACGGGGAGCAGTGCTGCGTAGCGCCACAGCGAGCGAGGTCCTGCCTCGATCTCCTCGCGGGTCAGGGACGTGAGTGTGTACACGGGCTCCAGCGGTCCGAAGCAGCGGCGGCAGGCACCGATGGCCTCGGCGGGGTGCTCGACGCCGCAGGCGCGGCAGCGAAGGGTGTGGACGGGCACTTGGGTTGCTCCTTTCGTCTCGCTCGACATCCGTCCGGGTTTGGCACCACGCCCGTCTGGGCAGGTTGCCGAGGCTTCACAGGGCCGGTCCCTCAGCCTCTCTCGATGCGGAGCGGGACGGTGCCCGCTTCCAGGCCGAACTGTACTGAAGAGAGTCACGGTCCGCCAGGGCGCGTGACGGCACCCTCCGAAGCCGACAGCACTTCGGCGGCGTACTTCGCGAACACACCGGTCGTGTAGCGGGGCGCCCGCGGCTGCCAGGCGTCGAGGCGGGCCTCCAGCTCGTCGTCCGACAGCTCGACGCGCAGCTCGCGCGCGTCCACGTCCACGACCACCGTGTCGCCGTCCTCCAGCGCTGCCAGGGGCCCGCCGTGGAACGCCTCGGGGCACACGTGGCCGACCATGAAACCGTGCGTCGCCCCGGAGAAGCGGCCGTCGGTCACGAGGGCCACCGAGTCGGAGAGCCCCTCTCCGACGATCGCAGCGGTCACGTGGAGCATCTCGCGCATCCCCGGCCCGCCCGCCGGGCCCTCGTAGCGGATCACGACGACGTCGCCCTCGCCGATACGCCCGGCCTTGACCGCGGCGAAGCAGTCCTCCTCGCAGTCGAAGATGCGCGCTGGGCCGCGGTGGAGCAAGCGCTCGTGGCCGGCGAGCTTGACGACGCAGCCGTCGGGGGCGAGGTTGCCGCGCAGGATCGCGATCCCGCCGCGAGGCTTGAGCGGCCGCTCGATCGTTGTCACGACCTCCTGCCCGTCGGTCTCGCGGGCTGCCGCGGCGATCTCGCCGAGGGTCCGCCCGTCCACCGTCGGCGCAGCGCCGTGGATCAGCCCCTGCTTCGCCAGCTCGCGCGCGACGAGTGCAACGCCGCCGGCCCGGTGGACATCGGTGGCATGGAAGCGGCCCCACGGCTTCATGTCGGCGAGCACCGGCGTCCGCGCCGAGATCTCGTCGAAGTCGTCGATGGTGAACGGGATGTCGAATTCGCGTGCGATCGCGAGCAGGTGCAGGACGCCGTTCGTCGAGCCGCCCATGGCGGCGATCGAGGCGGCGGCGTTCTCGAGCGCGGTCCGCGAGACGATGTGCGAGGGGCGGACGTCGTTGCGCACGAGCTCCATCACCAGGCGGCCGCACGCTGCCGCCGCTTCGGCCTTCTTCTTGGAGAGCGCCGGGATTCCGTTCAACCCCGCCGGGCTGAGCCCGATGAACTCGAGCAGCGTGGACATCGTGTTGGCCGTGAACTGGCCGCCGCACGCGCCCGCTGCCGGGCAGGCGACCGACTCGAGCTCGTGCAGCTCCTCGGCGCTCATCTTTCCTGCGGCGTAGGCGCCGATCCCCTCGTAGACGTCGGCGATCGTCACCTCCTTGCCGCGGAAGACGCCGGGCACGATCGAGCCGGTGTAGAAGACGACTCCCGGGATGTCGAGCCGCCCGAGCGCCATCACGGCGGCCGGGTTCGTCTTGTCGCAGGCGACGAGGCAGACGAGCCCGTCGAACAGGTGGCCGCGCGCGACGAGCTCGATCGAGTCGGCGATCACCTCGCGCGAGACGAGCGACGCGCGCATGCCCCCGGTGCCCATCGAGACGCCGTCCGAGACGGCGATCGTGTTGAACTCCATCGGCGTGCCGCCGGCCTCGCGGATGCCGCGCTTGACGTCCTGTGCGAGCTCGCGCTGGTTCAGGTTGCACGGCATCGTCTCGATCCACGTCGTCGCGACGCCGATCAGCGGGCGGGCGAGGTCTTCGTCGGTGAACCCTGTGCCCTTCAGCATCGAGCGCGCGCCGGCGCGGTCGGGGCCGTCGGTGAGCGCGGCGCTGTGCCGCTTGGCGGGATCGGACGGGCGGTCGTAGGGATTGCTCATTCGGGTTTGCCTTTCTCGACGGGGAAGCCGCGGGAGATCCAGTCGCTCCAGGAGCCGGGGTAGAGGCGCGCGTCTTTGCGGCCGGCCAGGACGGCTGCGTGGAGCGGCGGGCAGGCGGAGACGCCCGAGCCGCAGTAGAAGACGAGCTCCTCGGCCGCGAGCGCCGCCGCGGGGAGCGGCTCGACGTGGAACGCATTGCGGGAGCCGGGAATGCGGCCGGCGACGGGGTCGAGCGGCTCGACCTCGCCGCGCCAGCGCTCCGGCGAGCGCGCGTCGTAGAGGACGAGGCGCGGGTCGCCGAGGCGGGAAAGGATCTCGTCCGCCGAGATCGTGTCGTCGTCCCGCGCGCGGCAGACGAACGCCCCGGGCTCGATGCGCTCCTCCCCGGACGCGAGCGGGCCGCGCCAGGCGCCGAAGGGGATCGTCGCGCAGGCGTCGTGCCCGAAGTGCCGCAGTAACCACCAGAGCCGGGCGGCCCAGCCCGTGCCCTCGTCGTAGGCGACGACGAGGGTGCCCGGGCCGATGCCCGCGGCGGAGGCCCAGGCGGCGAATGTCTCTGCGGACGGCAGGGGGTGACGCCCGCCGCCCTCGCCGCCCGTCAGGTCGCGCTCGGTGTCCGCATAGGCGGCGCCGGGAAGGTGGGCGGCGAGGTATCCCTCGTAGCCTCCCCCCGCACCGCCGGTGCCGAAGCGGCAGTCGACGAAGCGCACGCTCACAGAGCCCCCCGCGGGGCGACCGCGAGCCGCAGCACCAACTCCGCCGGGAAGCGGCGCGCGAGCGCGCTCTCGCAGTCGTCGACGCGCTCCGGGCGCGCCCAGACGATCACCGTCGGCCCGGAGCCGGAAAGCGTGACGCCGATCGCGCCCGCGGGCCACTCTGCGCGCACCTGCTCGAGGAGCGGAGCGGTGGCGGCGCGGTACGGCTCGTGCAGCCGGTCCTCGAAGGCGCTTGCGAGCACGTCGAGCCGGCCGGAGGCGAGCCCGGCGCCGAGCAGCGCGGCGTGGGCGGCGGTGAAAGCGGCGTCGGCGTGCGAGATCGTCTCCGGCAGCGCCGCTCGCGCTCCCCGGGTCGAGACACGGCCCGCGGGCACGACCGCGAGCGGGATGACCGGCAGCGTCTCCGCGACCTTCGCGATCCGGCCACCCGAGGTGAGGCAGGCGCCGCCGACGAGGGCGGCGGCGAGGTTGTCGCTGTGGCCCTCGAGCAGGCTCCCGAGCTGGAGCAGGCGCTCCGCGGGCTCGCCGGGTCCAGCCGCCGCGAGGCCGAGCGCGATCGCTGCGGCGCTCGAGCCGAGCCCGCGCTCGAGCGGGATCCGGTTGAGGAACCGGAAGCGTTTGCCCTCGGGGCTTCCGAGCAGCGAGTAGGCCTGCACGGCGAGGTTCGACCAGTCCTCGGGTAGCTCACCCGCCCCCTCGCCCTCGATCGCGATGCCCTCGCCGTCTTCGACTTCCAGCTCGTTCCAGAGGTCGAGCGCGACCGCGGCGCAGTCGAACCCCGGACCGAGGTTCGCGGTCGTTGCCGGGGCTCGGACGATCACCGGGCTGCCTCAGCGATGGCGTCCGCGTCGGCGGCGACGACGATCGGCGGCGGGGCGTAGGCAGCAGCGGCGTCGGGGTCCTTGAGCCCGTGACCGGTGATCGTGAGCACGACGCGGGCTCCGCGTGGCGGGTCGGCCTCGAGCGCGGCGAGCCCCGCCGCCGCCGACGGCTCGCAAAAGACTCCCTCCTCGCGCGCGAGCGCCCGCCAGGCGGCGACGATCTGCTCGTCGCTCACCGTCGCCACGTCGGCGCCCGCTGCGGCGACGGCCGCGATGTGTGCGGGCTCGCCGATCCGGATCGCGCTGGCGAGGGTGTGCGCGCGATCTGCGGCCTGGGCGGAGACGAGCCGCGCCGAGACGCCCAGCTCCGCGAGCCCCTGCGCGTACGAGGACGTGTTGCCGCCGCCGCCGTACGGGAGGTAGAAAATGTCCGGAGCGCCGTCGAGCTCCTCGACGATCTCGAAGACGGCCGTCTTCTGTCCCTCGCGCCGGTAGGGATTGAGGGAGTTGACGAGCGTGTGCGTGCCGCGGGATGCCAGCTCGCGCGCGGCGGCGAGTGCCTCGTCGAAGCTGCCGTCCACCTCGAGCAGGCGCGCCCCGAGCGAGCGCGTCTGAGCGAGCTTGCCGCCGGCTACCGCGCCGCGCGGCTGCAGGACCACGGCTGCGATGCCGGCGCGGGCGGCGTAGGCCGCGGCCGAGGCGGCCGTGTTCCCTGTCGAGGCGCAGATCACCGCGTGCGCGCCCTCCTCGAGCGCCTTCGAGACGGCGACCGTCATGCCGCGGTCCTTGTAGCTGCCGGTCGGGTTCGAGCCCTCCCACTTGAGCCAGATCTCGCAGCCGAGCCGCGCGGAGAGGCGGGGCGCCGCGAGCAGCGGCGTCGACCCCTCGCCGAGGGAGATGACCGGCGTGGCGGCGCCGACGGGCAGGCGTTCCCGGTAGCGCTCGATCAGCGATGCGCGCAAGGCCATCCTCGGGATCGTACGACTCTAGGCCCAGCCGAGGCCGGCCACACCCCGGTCGGAGATGACCCGCAGGGCCGTCGGCTTGCCCCTGCTCTCCGGCAAGCCCTCGATGTCGGCGAGCGCGGCCTGAACGTCGCCGCCCGAGGACTCGTGGGTGACGACGTGGAGCGAGGCGCCACCTTCGGTCGGGTCCTGCACGAGCCGGGCGACCGAGATGTTGTGCGCTGCGAGCCGCCGGGCGACGTTCGCCAGCACGCCCGAGCGGTCCTCGACGTCCACGTGCACATAGAAGGGTGAGCGCAGGTCGCCTGCCGGGAGACGCTTCAGCTCGCGCCAGCAGGCGTCGTTCTGGAGGAATCCCGTGCCCGTCGTGCCGATGATGCTGACCATGTCGGCGACGACCGCGGAGGCGGTCTCCGAGCCGCCGGCGCCTGGGCCCTCGAGCGTGATCTCGCGGATCGCGTCGCCCTGAAGCATGACGGCGTTGAACGGGCCGTCCACCGCAGCCAGCGGATGGTGCCGGTCCACGAGGGCCGGGCTGACGCGGACGTCGTAGCACCCGTCCACGAGGGAGGCCTGCCCGATCAGCTTCACGGCCATTCCCATCGCGGTCGCGGCGGCTACGTGCTCCTGCGTGATCCCCTCGATTCCCTCCACCTCGACCTCGGCCGGGGTGACGCGCGAGCCGAAGGCGACGGTCGCGAGGATCGCCATCTTCGCCTGCGCGTCGTAGCCCGCGACATCGTCGGTCGGATCAGCCTCGGCGTAGCCGAGGCGCTGCGCTTCGGCAAGCGCCTCGGCGTACTCGCGCCCGCCGTGCATCTCGCTGAGGATGAAGTTCGTCGTGCCGTTGACGATCCCGAGCACGCGGTGCACGTTCGTGACGACGAGCGCCTCGCGCAGCACCTTGATCACCGGGATCGCCGCGCAGACGGACGCCTCGAAGCGAAGCTGCACGCCCGCGGCGGATGCGGCCGCGAAGAGCTCGCCGCCGCGACGCGCCACGAGCTGCTTGTTCGCCGTGACCACGGGCTTGCCGGCCCGGAGCAGGTCGAGCACGTGCCCGCCGGCCGGTTCGAGCCCGCCCATCACCTCGGCCACGACGGCGATCGAGGGGTCGTCGCGGATCGCGGCGAAGTCCGTCGTCAGCACGCCCGGCTCCGGCGCGAAGCCGCGCTCTTTGTCGAAGTCGCGGACGAGCGCGCGTACGACGCGGAGCCGGTGGCCGGTCGCCCGCTCGATCTCCTCGCCCTGCTCGACGAGGAGGCGGTTGACCGCCGACCCGACGGTTCCATATCCGAGCAGCGCTACAGGAACGTCAACGGACGCCACTGCGCTCCGTGGCCTCCACCTGGCTCATGAGCCCGCGCAGCTCCTTGCCGACCACCTCGATCCGCTCTCCGGCCGCCTGCGCACGCAGCTCCCGGAGGTGCGGCTCGCCTGCGTCCATGTCGGCGATCCACTCCCGCGCGAATGTGCCGTCCTGGATCTCGCGCAGCAGGGTGCGCATCGTGTCGCGCACGTGCTCGTCGATCATGCGCGGGCCGCGGGTGAGATCGCCGAACTCGGCGGTGTCCGAGACGGAGTAGCGCATCCCGGCAAGCCCTCCCTCCCAGATCAGGTCGACGATCAGCTTCAGCTCGTGCAGACACTCGTAGTAGGCCACCTCGGGCTGGTAGCCGGCCTCGACGAGCGTCTCGAAGCCCGCACGGATCAGCTCGGCGGTACCGCCGCAGAGGACGGCCTGCTCGCCGAAGAGGTCGGTCTCGGTCTCCTCCTGGAAGGTCGTCTCGATCATCCCCGCCCGGCCCGCACCGATTCCGGCGCCGTAGGCGAGGGCGAGCTCGAAGGCCTTGCCGCTCGCGTCCTGGTGGACGGCGACGATCGCCGGCGTGCCGAGCCCCTGCTCGTAGAGCCGGCGGACGATGTGGCCCGGGCCCTTCGGCGCGACCATGATCACGTCGTGGCTCGGCTCGGGCGCGATGCGTCCGTAGTGGATGTTGAAGCCGTGTGCGAAGAGGAGCGCGGCGCCGGCCGCCAGATTCGGCGCCACCTCGGCCGCGTAGACGGCGGGCTGGGCCTGGTCGGGCAGGAGAATCGAGACGAGTTGCGCGCCCCGCACAGCGTCGGCAACCGAGCGCACGGTCAGCCCGGCGGCTTCGGCGGTCTCGCGCGAGGCGCTCTCGGGGCGCAGGCCGACCTCGACCTCGACGCCGGACTCTGCGAGGTTGAGTGCGTGCGCGTGCCCCTGGCTGCCGTAGCCGAGGACTGCGACCTTGCCGGAGAGCAGATCGAGCTTGCCTTCTTTGTGGATTGTCGCCATGGGCGATGCGTTCCCTTCTAGTTGATGGCTGAGAGCCTGCGGGGCGCCGGCTGGGCGGAGGCGCGGCCGATCCCGACTCGGCCGGTGCGGACGAGCTCCTTGATCCCGTGCGGCCGGCAGAGCTCCTGGAACGACTCGAGCTCCTCCGGTGTGCCGACGACCTCGAAGACGACGGCGTCGGGCCCGAGATCGACCGCTCGTGCCCGGAACACCTGCGCGAGCGACATCAACTCGGCGCGGCGGTCGGGCGGGACGGCGACCTTGATCAGCAGCAGCTCGCGTTCGAGCGCCTCGCCGGGTGCGAGCTCGGTCACGCGGAGGACGTTGACGAGCTTGTGCATCTGCTTCTCGACCTGTTCCAGCGAGTGCTGCTCACAGTCCACGCGCAGCGTGATCCGCGATACGCCGGGGCGCTCGGTCGGGCCGACGGCGAGGCTCTCGATGTTGAAGCCGCGCCGTGCGAACATCGTCGAGATGCGCGCGAGCGCGCCCGGCTTGTCCTCGACGTGGACGGAGACGGTGTGTTTCATCCGGTGATCACCTCCGACCCTTCACCGGGCCACTCGACGAGATCGAGCGCGGCGGCACCGCCGGGGATCATCGGGAAGCAGTGCTCTTGTGGGTCGACACGGCAGTCCACGACAGCGGTGCGCCCGAGCGAGAGCGCCTCGGCGAGCACGCCTTCGAGGTCCTCCGCTGCGTCCACGGTGTACCCCTTCGCGCCGTACGCCTCGGCGAGCATGGCGTAGTTCGGCACCTGATGAGTGAGGTGGACGTGGGAAAGGCGCTCCTCGAAGAACATGTCCTGCCACTGCCTGACCATACCGAGGTTCCCGTTGTTCACGAGGACGATCACGATCGGCAGGTTCTCGAGCACCGAGGTGACGATCTCCTGACCGGTCATCTGGAAGCAGCCGTCGCCGTCCACGCAGACGACGGTCGCCTCGGGCCGGGCCGCCTTCGCGCCGATCGCGGCGGGGATGCCGAAGCCCATCGTGCCGAGGCCGCCCGACGTGATGAAGCTTCGCGGCGTGTCGCAGAGCAGGTACTGCATCGCCCACATCTGGTGCTGGCCGACACCGGTCGTGAAGACGACGTCAGCGCGCCCCGCGGTGAGTGCCTGCAGCGCCTGCAGCACCTTCTGCGGCTTCAGCAGCTCGCCGTCTTCCCCGTAGCGGAGTGGGAACTCGTCCCGCCAGTCGGCGAGCTGGCGCAGCCAGTCCTCGGGTGCCGGAGCCCCTTCCTCGCGTAGCCGCGCGACCTCGCGCCCCAGCTCGGCGAGCACCTGCTTCAGCGGCCCGACGACGGGAATGTCGGCGTGCCGGAGCTTGCCGATCTCGGCCGAGTCGACATCGAGGTGGACGACGGTGGCGCCGGGCGCGAACGCCGAGAGCTTGCCCGTGACTCGGTCGTCGAAGCGGGCGCCGACCGCGACGAGCACGTCGGCCTTGTTCATCCCGAGGTTCGACCACTTCGGACCGTGCATGCCCGGCCAGCCGAAGTGCAGCTCGTGCGTCTCGGGGAAGGCGCTCTTCGCCATCAGCGTTGTGACCACCGGCAGCCTGCCATCTTCGGCGAGCGCGCGCACCTCCACGCAGGCATTCCCGTTGAGGGTGCCGCCGCCGACGTAGAGCAACGGCCGCTCGGCGTGTGCGAGCGCGCGCGCAGCCTCGTGCACCTGCGGCTTGTTGACCTTGGTCGGCGGCCTCCAGCCCGGCAGGTCGATCGCGTCGGGCCAGTGGAAGTCGATGGGCGCCTCCTGCAGGTCGCGCGGGATGTCCACGAGCACCGGGCCGCAGCGGCCGGTGCGCGCGACGTGGAAGGCAGCCTTGAGCGCGTGCGGGATCTCCTCGACGTTCTGGATCAGCCAGGAGTGCTTGACGATCGGCAACGTGATTCCCGTGATGTCGATCTCCTGGAACGCGTCGGTGCCGATCAGGTTCGTGCGCACCTGACCCGTGATGCAGACGAGGGGTGTCGAGTCCATCCAGGCGTCGGCAATCGGCGTCACGAGGTTCGTTGCGCCGGGACCGGACGTCGCCAGCGCGACCCCGACCCGGCCGGAGGCGCGGGCGTAGCCCTGGGCCATGTGCCCGGCGCCCTGCTCGTGGCGGGCGAGCACGTGACGCACGGTCGTGCCGCGCGCGATCGCGTCGTAGGTCGGCAGGACTGCCCCGCCGGGGATCCCGAACATCACCTCGACGCCCTCCGCCTCGAGCGAGCGCAGGATCGCATCCGAGCCGAGCATGCGGGTCATATGGCGGGCTCCGGAGCGAACTCGGTATCCGTTCGCACGCTCGGCAGCAGCCCGAGGACGACGTCCGCGAACTCCCGTGTCGTCGCCGCCACGCCCGCGCCGGCAAGGTCGGCGGTCCGCCTCGAGCCGCCGAGAGCGCTTGCGATCCCGCTCTCGAGGGTCTGTGCAGCCGAGCGGCGACCGAGCCCCTCGCCAAGCAGGAGGGAGGCGGCGAGGAGCATCTCGCTCGGATTCGCGACCCCCTGGCCGGCGATGTCGTGTGCCGGGCCGTGCGTGGGGCCGAAAACGCCCGGCCCGCTGACCGAGAGCGCGCCGGCAGCGGCGATACGCGTGCCGCCCGGGTGCGCCAGCGGCACCTCGGCGAGCGCATCTGCGAGCGCGCGCTCGGTCACGAGCACGTCGATCCGCGACGGATGGGTCGAGAGCACGGGCAACGCCTCGGCGAGCGTGAGATGGCGGAGGGTGACCCCTTCGTGAGCTTCGGCCGCGGCCTCGACCTGCTCCCGCCAGTCGCGGGTGGTGCCGACCGACGTGAGCCGCCCTCGGCGGGCGCGTGCCGCTGTAAAGGCCCGCTCGATCGTCCACTCCTCGGCACCCTCGACGAGCGGCGCGAAGACGGTCAGCTCGCCGCCCGGGCGGAGCCGCACCGACGTCACCGAGGCGGCCAGGTCGAGCTGCGCTTCGACGCCCGCGAGCGCGGGCTCGCGCATCGCCGCGACGAGGATCGCGTCCGCGCGGCTCGTGGCGGCCCGGGTGGCAGCCGGCAGCGGGTGCCCGGCGGAACAGACCGCCTCGTCGCCGAAGGGGGCATGAACCTCCTCGACGCTGAAGCCGTGCAGGCGCGAGACCTCGGCGAGCGCGCGGCTCGCTTCGGCCATCAGCTCGGGGCCGATCCCGCGCCCTGCCAGACACGCGATCGTGTAGCGGCGCCGCCTGCTCATGGGGCACTCACGGTCTCACTACTGCTGTCGGTTGGGCTGGGACTCACTGCTCCTCCTTGGTCGCTGCGTCCTGCACGCGGACGTACCGGTGGTGTGATTCGGTCGGCGTGTGCGCCGTGACGGCGCGTGGTCGCGTTCTCCCCCCTAGTGGGGGAGAATGAGGAACACGATGCCGAGGCCGGATACGGCCACCGCGCAGAGGGCGCGAGTGGAGACAGCGGTGACTGTGGTGGCCTGGCGAGGCATCGGAGTCGTCTGAGTGTGCGGACCCCCGGCGGGCCTGTCAAGTGAGAGGTTCGCCGAGCCGACGGTCTGCGGCTCTCCGATGCACGTGTGACGTCGCCGGCGCCGCCGGCGTATATCACTGCAGACAACGAGCTCCAAGGAGGAAAAGATGAAGCGTTCCCGCAGCGCCGCCGTCGTCGCGGCCACCGTGGTGCTTGCCGCGGCGGCCGCGACCTTCGCGACGCAGGGCGCCCAGGGCGTCGCCGGTGAGGAAGGCAACTCGATCGTCGTGCAGGGGTCGGCGTCGGTCAGCGTCGTGCCCGACAGGCTCCAGCTCTCGTTCGGCGTCGAGAGCCAGGCCTCGACTGCGAAGGCGGCTCTCGCCGCGAACTCGGCCGAGATGCGCAAGGTGATTGCCGCGATCAAGGCAGCCGGCGCGACCGACGTGAAGACGCTGTCGGTCTCACTCTCGCCCCGCTATCGCGAGGGCGGCGACATCCAGTCGTACGCGGCCTCCAACACCGTCTCCGCGACCGTGGCCACCGCCGCGAAGGCCGGTACCGTGATCGACGAGGCTGTCGAGGCCGGCGCGAACCAGGTCTACGGGCCATCCGGCTCGGTGACCGCGCAGGCGGCGCTCTACCGGCAGGCGCTGAAGGGCGCCGTCGCGGAGGCGCGCGCCAGCGCGCAGGCGCTCGCCGAGGCGGCGGGCGTCACGCTCGGGCGGGTCACCAACGTCGTCGAAGCGAGCGGCGGCCCGGTCTACGCCCTCGCCGAGCGCTCCAAGGCCGCCGGCGACGTCACGCCGATCGAGCCGGGCACCCAGGACGTGAGCGCAACCGTGACCGTGACGTTCGCGATCTCGTAGGACGACTCCGGCGCGGGCCCGGCCGCGGTCGCCGGCCGGGCCCGCGCCGTGCGGCGGAGCGACCCGGTGCGGCGACAGACGCGCGGTTGTGCGCACCCCCGTGCGTTTGGTACTTTCCCGGCGCAATGCTCGCCCGTATCTAGGACACCCGTTGCCGCGGCCCGCCAGGTGGGGCCGTTTTCCGCCTGCCGTCCTGGATCATCGTTTCGAAGGAGCATTGCCATGACCGACCTGAACGCAGCACCCCCGAGCGCAACGCGTACGGGCGCCGGCGTGCCCGCGGTCGAGGTGCACGGCCTGCGCAAGGAGTTTCGCCGCCACGACCGGCGCGCCGGCCTCTTCGCCCGCAAGCGACGCGTCGCGCTCGACGGTGTCTCACTGGAGATCGCACGCGGCGAGTGCGTCGCCATCCTCGGCCAGAACGGGTCGGGGAAGTCCACCCTCGTCCGCCTGCTCTCGACCCTCCTGCTCCCCGACGGCGGCGAGGCTCGCGTCTTCGGCCACGACGTGTTCGCCGAGCCCCGCCCCGTGCGCCGGCTGGTCAACCGTGTCTCGGTCGAGGCCTCCTTCTTCAAGAAGATGTCGCCGCAGGAGAACCTCGGCTACGCCGCGCGCTTCTACGGGATGACAGCGAGGCAGACCCGCGACCTGATCCCGGAGATCCTCGGGCGCGTCGGCTTCCCGGCCGACCGGCGGCACGAGCCGATGGAGGCGCTCTCGCGCGGCATGCAGCAGAAGGTCGCGCTCGCGCGCGCGCTCCTGACGAGCCCTGTGCTGCTGCTGCTCGACGAGCCGACGACGGGCCTCGATCCGCGCTCGAAGCTCGAGGTGCAGGAGTTCGTCCGCGAGGTGCGGACGGTGCACGACGCGACGATCCTGCTCTGCACCCACGACCTCGCCGAGGCCGAGTCGCTCGCCGACCGCGTCGGCATCCTCGACCGTGGCCGGCTGCTCTTCCTCGAGACGGTGCCCGAGATCCGGATGCGCTTCGGCGTCGCCACGCTCGAGGAGGCGTTCTTCGCCGCCACCGGGCGCGAATTCGAGCAGGAAGTCGACGACGACCAGGAGCGGGAGGTGTTCGCATGAGGGCGCTTGCCACCACGTTGCGGGCCGAGCTGATCGGGCTCGGCGGGGTCGTCGAGCGCAACGTCTACCTCACGAAGCGCTACATCCTCTGGGATGTCGCCTTCTTCGTCTGGACGGTCGCGAACACGCTCACGATCGTCTTCATCGCCAAGGGGATCGAGGCGACCGGCGGCTCGATCGACGTCAACCGAGCGACCGCCACGCTGCTGATCGGCGCGGTCGTCTGGGCGTACCTCGGCATCCTCTTCGAGTTCCTCACCGAAACGGTCGCGTGGGAGCGCTGGGAGGGGACGATCGAGTACACGTTCATGGCGCCTCTCTCCCGCTCGATGCACCTCGCAGGGCAGGGAGTCTTCGCTGTCCTGTACGGCCTCGCGAGGGCGGCGCTGCTGTTCGTCGTGGTGGCGTTCTTCTTCGACCTCGCACTGCCGGACGCGGACTTCCTCGCGGCGCTCGTCGTGCTCGTCGTCGCTTCCGTGTCGTTCATCGGGATCGGGACGATGACTGCGGTGCTGCCGCTCATCTCGCCCGAGAAGGGGATGCAGCTCGGCTTCGTCGCGCAAGGGATGCTGCTCGTCGTCTCGGGCGTCTACTACCCCGTGTCGGTGCTGCCGACCTGGATGGAGTGGCTCGCGAAGATCTCGCCCGCGACGTACGCCCTGGACGGCATCCGTGAGGCGATCCTCGAGGGGCAGGGGCTCTCGACGATGTGGGACGAGATCTGGCCGCTGCTCGTGATCGGCGCCGCCTCGATCCCGCTTGGGCTCTGGGTCTTCGGCCGTGGCGAGCAGTACGCGAAGCGGCACGGGAAGCTGAAGAGGTCGGGGTGATCGTCCGTCCGGCCGTCACCGACGACGAGCTCGAGCTCTGGACGCGCATCCGGAACCTCGTCGAGGTGGACAATCCGACGACGATCGAGGACGTCCGCAACGGGCTGAGGCACCAGCCCGAGACGCGTCACTGGATCGCGGAGGACGGAGGCGAGGCGGTCGGCTGCGCCTTCGTCTCGCGCTCGTCGGTCCAGGGCCGCGCGTTCCTGCTGCCACGGGTCGTGCCCGAGGCTCGTGGCCGCGGCGTCGGCACGGCGCTCGTCCAGGCTGCGCTGGAGGCGATCCGGGGGCTCGGCTGCGACACCGTGCGCTCGCATGTCGACGGTGCCGATCTCGAAGCCCTGCGGTTCGCGGCGCGCCACGGGTTCGTAGAGGTCGACCGTCAGGTCGAGCTCGTACGCGCGCTGAGGGAGGCGGAGCAGCCCGCGACCGCGCCGCCCGGGATCGAGTTGGAGCAGCGCGCGGCGGAGCGTGTGGAGGAGCTTCGACCGCTGCTCGTCGCCGCGGTCGAGGACATGCCGGTCGTCGGCGCCGTTGACGCCACCCTGGTGGACGAGCTCGTGGACGAGTTTCGGAGCGCCCGCTATCTGGTGGTCGCGCTCGACGGCGCCGCCCTTGTGGGGCTCGCGGGCCTCATCCGCTACGGGGCGCGCGAGGGCGCTCTCGAGCACGCCATGACGACAGTGGCCCGCACGCATCGCGGGCGCGGGATCGCGCAGGCGCTGAAGCAGGCCTGCGTCCGCTGGGCGGCGGGCGCGGGCTACCGCGAGCTCGTGACCTGGACGCAGCAGGGCAACGACGCGATGCAGGCCGTCAACCTCAAGGCCGGCTTCCGTCCCGGCCACGTCTCGATCACGGTGGAAGGGCCGCTCCCGTGAGTGTTCCGATCCGGGTGGCCGTGACCGATGAGGACTTCGCGCTCTGCGCGCGGATCAAGAATGCGGTCCAGCCCCGCGAGCCCGTCACCGCCGCGGAGCTGCGCGACGACCCGGGTGCGCGCCTCCTGCTTCATGGCGAGTCGGGCTACGCGGTCGTGAAGGAGTCGAGCCTCGTCGACTCCGTTTTCTCCATGGTCCGCGTACTGCCCGAGGCCCGGCGGACGGGTGTCGGCTCGGCGCTGCTCGCCGCCTGCTCGGCCGAGGCGGCCGCGCTCGGCCGCGGGCACCTCTACGGCCGCGTGGACGGCGACGACGCGGAGTCGCTCGGGTTCGTGCTGCGACGCGGCTTCGTCGAGGTCGCGCGCGACGTCGAGCAGGTGCGCGAGCTCGGTGACGAGCAGCCCCCGGCCCCGCCCGCCGGAATCGCGCTCGCCGAGCTAGAGCCGGAGCACCTGGCCGGCGTCTACGCGGTTGCGGTCGAGGCCACGCCGGACATGGCACTAGACGCCCCGATCGAGGCGGTGCCGTACGAGCGCTGGCTGGCGCAGAGCGCGGGCCGGATCTTCCACGTGGCGCTGGACCGTGGTCGGGTCGTCGGCTTCGCGACGCTGGCGCCGCTTCCGGCCCGCCCGGGAGTGCTCGAGCACGAGCTGACCGCCGTGCTTCGTCGGTACCGGCGACGGGGGATCGCCGAGGCGCTCAAGCGCGCTCAGCTTGCCTGGGCGGCCGAGGCGGGCTACCGGCAGCTCGTCACCTACACCCAGGTGGGCAACGACGCGATGCGGACGCTCAACCTCAAGCTCGGCTACCGCGAACAGCTCGCGTCGATCTCGGTGCGCGGCCGGCTCGTCACGTCCGCGGCCGGCGTGTAGACTCTTCTCGTCTTCGTGAGGCGACGTCGCCTCGGGTGCGGTCTTTCCGCGTCCGGGGCTTTTTTCGTTCTGAGGGAAGGAGCGGCGAAATGATGACGAGCAAGAATCGAGCCACCTCCACCGAGGAGTCCCGCAAGGAGGTGCTGAAACGGGTCAAGGAGGAAGGCGTCCAGTCGGTGCTCCTCTGGTTCACGGATATCGAAGGGCACCTGAAGAGCTTCGCGATCACGCTCAACGAGCTCGCGAACGCGCTCGACGACGGGATGGGCTTCGACGGCTCCTCGATCACGGGCTTCAACGCGATCGAGGAGTCCGACATGGTCGCGATCCCCGATCCCAGCAGCTTCCAGATCATGCCGTGGAAGCCCGGTGAGACGAAGGTCGGACGCATGATCTGCGACGTCGTCACCCCTGACGGGCAGCCGTACGAGGGCGACCCGCGGTTCGTCCTCCAGAAGGCGCTGAAGCGGATGCGTGACCTCGGCTTCGACACGTTCAACGTCGGCCCCGAGCTCGAGTACTTCCTCTTCAAGGACGGGAACGGGACCGAGACGCTCGATGAGGGCGGCTACTTCGCCATGACCGCGCTCGATGCGGCGACCGAGCTGCGCAACGAGACGATCCAGGCGCTCGAGTCCATGGGGATCCAGATCGAGTACCACCACCACGAGGTCGGGCCGTCGCAGCACGAGATCGACGTCCGCTACGGCCCGGCGCTCGAGATGGCCGACAACACGATCACGTATCGGCTGATCGTGAAGGAGATCGCCGCCAAGAACGGCGTCTATGCGACCTTCATGCCCAAGCCGCTGTTCGGCGAGAACGGGTCGGGCATGCACACGCACATGTCGCTTTTCAAGGACGGTCGCAACACGTTCTTCGATCCCGAGGACGCCTACCAGCTCTCGTCGGTGGCGAAGGCCTTCATCGCGGGCCAGCTGCGGCATGCCCGCGAGCTGTCGGCGGTGTTCGCGCAGTGGGTGAACTCGTACAAGCGGCTCGTGCCGGGCTACGAGGCACCGGTGTACGTCGCCTGGTCGCAGCGGAACCGCTCCGCCCTGATCCGGATCCCGCTCTACAAGCCGGGCTCCGAGCAGGCAACCAGGGCCGAGATCCGCTGCCCCGACCCGGCGTGCAACCCGTACCTCACGTTCGCCTGCCTGCTGCACGCGGGTCTCGACGGGATCGAGCAGGGCTACGAGCTGCCCGATCCGATGGAGACGAACCTCTATCACCTCACGCCCGAGGAGCGGCGCGAGCTCGGGATCGTCTCTCTGCCGGAAACACTCGGCGAAGCGGTCGACGAGCTCGCCGGCTCCGAGCTGATGCAGAGGGCGCTCGGCGAGCACATCTTCCCGCGCTACATCGAGCTGAAGCGGAAGGAGTGGGACGAGTACCGCGTCCAGCTCACGGCGTGGGAGATGAACCGCTACCTCAAGGCGCTGTAGGCGCGCCCTTTACGGAGAGAAGAAAGTGGCGCACACTAGCGCTGAGGGCTGCGTCACCAGGCGAGTGACGCACCTTTACTGACGGCCGACCGCGGGTTCCCGGTGGGAGCCCGTGGTCGTTGTCGGACCGCCCCCACTTCGCCGCGGCGTTTTGGAGGAGGTGGCCGCGGCTGAACGGGGGCGGGAGAGGACGGGCGCTAGAGGAACTTCCTCAGGTGCTCTCTGAGCACCGTGAGGCCGATTACGCCGCTCTGGCCGTCGATCTGCACGATCGTCTCGGCGGGAACGAGGGCGCGGTGGCGCGAGAGGAAGCCCGAGCGCACCGAGAGTGCGTCCGGCACGTCCGGCTTCGTCCCGTACATCGGGCACTCGACGCGCCCGACCATGCGGCCGCGGGCGTCCGCAACGAGAAAGCCCTTGAGGTTCCGCAGATCGAGTTCGAGAGTGCTCATGGGCTGAACCGTAGAAGCCCTCTGAAAGGAATTTCCTGCTCCTTCCGTAAGGTTTCTGTTAGAGCGAGGGCTTCCACACCATCACGACCAGGATCGCGACGACGAGTGCGCCG
>CAYGLV010000045.1:0-16163 GCA_964351025.1 uncultured Gaiellales bacterium
CTTGCCGGGGGAACGCTGCCGCAGCAGGCCTTGTACTTCGCGCCGCTGCCGCACCAGCAGCGTTCGTTGCGTCCGGGCGGCCACGGGACGGTGCCGCCCAGGCGCTCCAGCTCGGCGGCGTAGACGGCACGGCTGCCGTCATCCGCAGGGTCGTCGCCTCGCTCCTCGCACCACGCCACGTAGTCGTCGATCCGAATCCGCGCGATGCTCCGGACCAGGATGCCGTGCGCGGTCAGCTCGCGTAGGCGCGCTTCCAGGCGTCGGCAGTACTCCGGATGCGGCACGCCGCCCCACTTGTCGGCGAGCTCGGGCCACGTCGCGAGCGCCCGCTCGTACTCGCCTTTCGGAAACCAGGTCAGAGCGACGCGCATCGGCTAGGCCGGCTCGTCGCCGGCGGCGCGGAGCGCGTCGAGCGCGCCGACCAGTCGCCCGATGTAGCTCGTGGCGAGCGTCGAGACCTGCGCTGCTGGGATGGCGAGACGGAGCGCGCGGGTGGCCATGCGGACGCCTTCGCCGTTGCGGCGCCCGAACAGCTCGGCGAGGTAGGCGATCGCGGCCTCGGTCGCGGGGCCTGCGATCTCGTGGCGTCGAAGCTCGGCGAGTCGTTCCGCAATCTCGATCGGCGAGGTGGCCTGCATGAGCCGATAGACGTCGGCCGCGTCCTTGTCGTCGAGGCGGCCGGGACGCGATGAGCCGAGCCGGTCGTGGATCTTGTGCGCCTTGGCGACGAGCAGCGCGGCGGGTCCCGCGACCTCGACCTCGAATGAGCGCGTGTCCGCCGCCTCGAGCGCGGCGACGGTCATCGACGAGTGATCGACGAGCGCGGCTTCGAGGCCGACGGCTCGGCGCGCGGCGCGCCTGCCGTGCGGGCCGAGGCGGGCACCTCGGCGCCCGCCGCCGCTCGCCGCGCCTTCCGGAACGATCAGGTCAACCGGGATGATCAACTCTTCTCCATCGACGGTTACGCTCGCCAGCCAGATCCCCGGCTCGCGCAGGTCGGGTCGGAAGCGAGCCGCGCGCATCGCAGCCTCGAGCTGCGGCTCGTCGCGGAGCAGGGCCGGGTCGAGCGTGAGGTCGCCGTCGGTCGTGTAGGGAGCGATGCCGATCTCGCTCAGACCCGTGCGCAGGTAGACGGCCTGTGCCCCGGCGACGATCACTGCCCGCCCGTGGGGAGCGAGCGCTTCCAGAGCGTCGAGCAGCACGCGCCGCGCGGCGACGTACCGGGGATCCGCTTCACTTCGGCTGCGAGGCATCAGGCGACCCTGTTCCGCGTCACGTCGGCCAGGGAGTCGAGCCGCCACTCCTGCTCGTTCGCGAGCATCCATTCGAGCAGCGCCTCGCCCTCGGCAGGCATCCGCCCGTTGCCCGTAAGGCAGTCGATCGCCGCCTGAGACGGCGCGACGTAGCGGATGCCGTCCTGCCGATCGGTCCGCTGCCAGACGACCGGGTCGAAGGGGCGGAGGAGCGCGACGTTCGCGCCCTCGTCCGTCGGGATCAGGCCGAGCGGTTCGGCGAGCGCGTTGACGTTCTCGCAGTAGACGCAGAGCAACGCCGGGCCGGCGACCGGCGCGAGTCGAACGGCGGCGAACGAGCCGGTGACCGCGGTCTGCGCTGCCTCCGGCAGGTCGGCGAGCAGCAGCAGCGCTTGCGCCGCGCCGCGCGGCGCCAGAAAGGTCGCGGCATCGTTTGAGCTGAAGACGTCGTAGCTCTCGGCCCAGCGCCGGAGGAGACCCGCGACGTCGACTGACTGGACGCGGCCGCGCTTGGAGCGTTCGGCGAGCGCGTCCTCGTCGAGCGCGTCGAGGAGCCGCGAGACATAGCCCGGCGCCAGTCCGGTCGCCTGTGCGAGCTCGCGCACCCCGTACGGCGGGCGCACGTCGACCAGCGTCCGGATCAGGCGCCCGGCTCTCGGACCGCGAACGCGAGCCTTCCCGCGCGGGGCTGGAGCGGGATCACGATCGGCCCCTCGCGTCTGGACGAAGAGCGCCGGAGTGTCGAGGTGGACGAGCGCGTTGCCGGTCAGGTCGACGTAGTTCACGCCTTCCGTGGCGAGAAGCTCCCGTGTGCGAGCGCTCAGCCAGGGTGCGACGACCAAGATCTGGATGTTCGGCGAGAGCGCACGAACCCTTCGGCCGAGGCTCCCGAAGAGGCGCTCGATATCGCGCGGGCCGAGCGAGCCACGCGCCTCGACGGCCAACGTGGCGTAAACGCCCGTGCCCCGAACCTCGATCGCAGCCTCCGGACGAACGTTGACCGCCCAGGCGGCGGGGACGCGCTCGCGCAGCCACGCAGCGGCCGCTTCGATGAGGTCGTTCTCTCTGAGAAGAGTGTTTGCTGTCATTGCAAACAGGAGCATAGCAGCACGTGTTGCCTATTACCGGCTGTTTGCTGTAACCGCAAACAGGGCCTCCGAGGAAACACCGACCAGGCCCGTAAGCCGGCTGTCAGGCTCGCGTCAGGGTCTCCGGCCATGATCGGCGCCTCGAAGGACGTGAATCCCGCATCAGTCAACATCGATCGACGGCTGCTGACCGTGAGCGAGGTTGCCGAGGCGACCGGGCTCTCGCCCAATGCCATCTACCGCGCGATCGACGCGGGCGAGCTGCGGGCGTCGAAGCTGCGTGGCCGGCTCCGCGTCCGCCTCGCCGACGTCGACGACTGGATCGACTCGAACGTCGTCCGCGTCCGAACGCCGGTTGCGACTCCTTCGATTCCGAGGCGTGGCCTTCGTGAGCTTCTCGACGCCGACTAGCCGACTTCCGAACGAGCGTGCAAACTCGACCCATGCTCACTCGCACTCGGAGAGGAGGTGAATCAAGAGTGATCGAGAAGCGCACGCTCAAGAACGGGCGCCGCGTCTATCGCGTCCGCTGGCGCGAGGCCGGCCGCGGCTCCCGGGAACACCTGCGGTCGTTCGACCGGCGCGAGGACGCGGTCAGGTTCGAGACCGAGATGCGCCGCCGCAAGCAGCTCGGCGAGCTCGCCGGCTTCGAGGCGAGCAAGGTGACGCTCGACGAGTTCGCCCGCGAGTGGTGGCGGCGGTCCGCCTCGACCGAGCTCGCGCGGAGCACGCAGGAGCGGTACGCGTCGATGTGGGACCTGCACGTCCTGCCAAGGCTCGGCGACCTGCAGCTCCGGCAGCTGACACCTGGCGTCGTCGACGAGTTCCAGTCGGAGCTCCGGGCGGCCGGCGTAGGGGAGCCGACGATCCGGAAGACGCTGGCCCTCCTCCAGGCGGTCTGCCGCGAGGCGGTGACCTGGGGGAGGCTGACGTCGAACCCGGTCAAGCCGGTCCGGAAGCGAGCGGTCGTCCGCCAGCGAGCGGTGCGTCCGCTCCTGCCGGCGGCGGTCGAGCGGCTGCGGCGGGAACTGCCGACGCACCGCGACGCCGCGCTCGTGTCGATGCTCGCCTACGCCGGCCTGCGCCCGGGCGAGGCCCTCGGGCTTCGCTGGGGCGACATCGGCGAGCGCACGATCCTCGTCGAGCGGGCCGTCTCGTACGGCGAGGTCAAGAGCACGAAGACCCGGGCGACCCGCTCGGTGCGCATCCTCGCTCCGTTGAAGCAAGACCTCGCGGAGTTGCGGATGAAGAACGGCCGACCGGGAGACGACGAGCTCGTCTTCCCGGCGCACGACGGCAGACCGTGGGACCGCGACGACTGGAAGAACTGGCGAAGTCGCGTGTTCGATCCCGCCGTCGATCGGGCCGACCTCGGTCACGTCCGTCCCTACGACCTGCGGCACTCGTTCGTGTCGCTGCTGATCGCGGAGGGACGGTCCATCGTCGACGTCGCCCGGCAAGCCGGGCACTCGGCGACGATGGCACTCGACACCTACGGGCACGCCTTCGACGAGCTCGACGGTGCCGGGCGGATCGTCCCTGAGGAGGCGATCCGGGAGGCGCGTGCGGACCTGGTGCGGACCGCACCGGCCCGCGTTGTCTCCGAGAAGAACAAAACCCCGCGATTTGCGGGGTCTTTGTAAGCCCTCTGACGGACTCGAACCGTCGACCCCCTCCTTACCATGGAGGTGCTCTACCAGCTGAGCTAAGAGGGCGCGCGCGGCATTCTAGCCCGCGCGCGCCCTTCCGTTCAGCGTGGTCGCAGCTCGGCGACGATCGTGTGCGCGTAGGCGCGGGCGGTGAGCCGGTCGCCGTGGAGCGCGATCGTCTCAGGGCCCGTTGGGACCGCGAGCCGGTCGAGCGCCCGGCCGGTGCGCCTGTCAAGCACGTAGAGGAAGTCCGGCTCAGCGGTGAAGCCGTAGCCCGTGACGAGCACGTCGCCCGCCACCACGAACGTCCGGGCGTTGGCGACGAGCGCCGGGCTGCGCCAGAGCACCTTGCGCGTGCGCAGGTCGATCGCTGTGACGTAGGCGTTCCTGCCGCTGCTCGAGCGCGCGTAGGTCGAATGCGCCGTCTCGACGTAGAGGACGCCGCCGGCCTCGCGCGCCCAGACGAGCTGCTGGTAGACGAACTCCCGGTCTCCGGGAGCGATCTCGGGGGCGTAGGCGTAGTTGACGAAGTCGAAGGCGTAGCGGAGCCGTTGCGTCCGTGGGTTGGCGGCGACGAGGTAGCGCGCCGATGCGAAGTCGGCCCCGTAGACGAGGAAGAGCTTGCCCGTCTGGCGGATCGCGGTCAGGAGGGGCTTGCCTTCGAATGACTCCGGCGCCCACGCGGGTGCGGCGGGCCACGCGGGACCCTGTCCAGGCTCCCGCGCGCGCGACGAGACGAGCTCGAGCCGCAGCGGCCCTGCCGGCGTGACGCTCGTGACGGGCGGGCCGAATGCCGGCGTCGGCAGAACCGTCGGACGGAGCGGGGGCGTACCCGCGGCGGCACTGCCGGCGAGCACGAGAGCGAGAAGGAGGATCGCGCGCCTCACGAAGTCACCCTAACGGAGCCGTCGCGCGAGCGAAGCGAAGCGCAGAAGCAGGGGCTCGTGGGGGAAACATGGTTTCCCCCATGCTTTATGGGCGGAGGAGGATTCGAACCTCCGAAGGCTGAGCCAACGGGTTTACAGCCCGTCCCCTTTGGCCACTCGGGAATCCGCCCTGGCGAGGCGCGATTCTACCGGCGACCCGGGCGTTAGGATCGTAGAGGTGGAGCGCTTCGACGTCCTTGTCGTGGGCGCAGGGCCGGCGGGCTCGACGGCCGCGCTGCGCCTCGCTCGCGCGGGCGCGCGTGTGCTGCTCGCCGATCGAGCGCGCTTTCCGCGCGACAAGCCGTGCGGCGGCGGGCTCACCGGGCGTGCCGTGCGCGAGCTGCCCTGCGACGTGGGCCCGGTCGTCGAGGACCGGATCGCGGCCGTCGAGCTGCGGCTCGGCTACCGGAAGCGCTTCGAGCGCCGTGCCGCTGCGCCCGTCGCCCTGATGACGCAGCGGCGCCGCCTGGACGCCTTGCTCGTCGAGCAGGCCGCCCGAGCGGGGGTCGATTTCCGTGACGGTGTCAAGATCGTAGGTCTATCCGCCGGACCGGACGGAGCCGAGGCGACCATCGGTGCCGACCGCGTGGTCGCGCAGGTCGTGATCGGCGCCGACGGCGCGAACGGCACGAGCGCGAAGGCCCTCGGGCTCGCGGGCGCTCCGCACTACAGCGTGGCGTGCGAGGGGAACGTCTCCTACGAGGCGATCCCGGAGCGGCGCTACCGCGGCCGTGTAGTCGTCGAGTTAGGGGTCGTCCCGGGCGGGTACGGCTGGGTGTTCCCGAAGCGCGAGCATGCGAACTTCGGGGTCGGCGGCTGGGAACGCGAAGGCCCTCGGCTGCGCGAGCACCTCCGCCGGCTCTGCGCCGAGCATGGCGTGCCGGATTCGGCGCTCTCCGAGGTGCGCGGGCATCGTTTGCCGATGCGGCGACCGGACGGTCCGCTCGCCCGCGGGCGAGCTCTGCTCGTGGGCGACGCGGCGGCGCTCGTCGATCCGCTGTCCGGTGACGGCATCTACGAGGCGCTGGCGTCCGCGCGGCTCGCGGCCGAGCACGCGGTCGCGTTCCTTGGGGGCGACGCCGGAGCGCTCGACCGCTACGCACAGTCGCTTCAGCAGGCACTCGGGCCGCACGCGTCCGCGTCGTGGGGCGCGAAGGTCGCGCTGGACCGGTTCCCGCGCACCGTCTTCGCGCTCGCGCGCGCGCCCGGCGTCTTCCGCATCGTCTCGGGGATCCTTGCCGGCGAGCTCGGCCACCCGCAGGAGGCGCGGGGCCTTGCCCGGGCGCCGCTCGGTCTGGTCGAGCGGCTGGGACGCGCCGCGGGGGACCCCGGCGCCCCCTACAAAGTCCCGGTCTAAAGCGCGCGCGCCGACGTGCCGATGCACGCCGTGCCGCTATGGATCTCAACACTCTGCTCGAACGAGCCGTCGAGCTCGGCGCCAGCGACGTCCACCTGAAGCTCGGGCAGCCGCCCGTGCTCCGGCGCGACGGCGAGCTGGCGCTGCTCGAGGGCTGGCCCGCGCTCGGCGAGCACGACCTCGAGGTCGTGCTCGCGACCGTCACCGCTCACGTGCCGGGGCGCCGCGTCGCGTTCGACGAGAGCGGAGACCTCGATCTCGCCTACACCTCCGAGGGCCTGCCACGCTTCCGGGTCAACGGCTTTCGCCAGCGTGGGGCGATCTCGTTCGCGCTGCGCGTGATCCCGACCGACGTGCCGAACTTCGAGCTGCTCAACCTGCCGCCGGGCGTCGAGCGCCTGGCCGGAGAGCACCGGGGCCTCGTTCTCGTCACGGGCGCCACCGGCTCCGGCAAGACGACGACCCTCGCGGCGATGCTCGACCACATCAACCGGACGCGGCAGCAGCACATCGTCACGATCGAAGACCCGATCGAGGTCCTCCATCCCGACCGGAGCTGCATCGTCAACCAGCGCGAGGTCGGGCTCGACACGGAGTCCTTCCACCAGGCGCTGCGGCGCGTGCTCCGCCAGGACCCCGACGTGATCCTGATCGGCGAGCTCCGCGACGTCGAGACGGCCGAGGTCGCGCTCCAGGCCGCCGAGTCGGGACACCTCGTCTTCTCGACGCTGCACACGGTCGACGCCGCTGAGACGATCGCGCGGATGATCGAGTTCTTCCCGCCCGGCAAACAGCAGCAGGTCCGCTCGGTGCTCGCCGGCGTCCTCAAGGGCGTGGTCAGCCAGCGACTGCTCCCACGCGAGGGGGGCGGCCGCGTGGCGGCCGTCGAGGTGATGGTGACGAACGCCCGGATCGCCGACCTCATCCGCGAGGAGCGCACCGAGGAGATCATCGACGCGATCGCCGAGGGCTCCTACTTCCAGATGCAGACCTTCGCGCAGGCCCTTATCTCTCTCGTCCTCGCCGGTCATGTGGATCGCGAGACGGCCGCAAACGCATCCACGAACAAGCACGACTTCCTCGTGCTGCTCGAGCAAGCGCTCAAGCAGCGGGTTGCGGGCTCGGTGGCGGAGGAGGCGGCGGAGGCGGCGGCGGGAGTTCCGGCGCTCCGTCTTGCTCGCCCCGCCGAGCGATGAGGCACGCGCTCGCCGCATTCGTGCTGGCGCTCGCCCTCGCCGGCGCCGCCGCCGCGGACACCTTTGCGCCCGTGCAGACCGGACCCGCGGCGCTGCCGAGCGCGGAGCAACCGAACCTCGCCGCCTCGCTCCTGCTTCCGCCCGGCGTCTTCAGCGGCCCGGCGACCGCTCCCCAAGTCTTCGACGAGGCCGCTCTGCGGGATCTCTGGGAGCGCGCGGGGGCCGCGTACGGCATTCCCTGGGAGCTGCTCGCCTCGATCAACAAGATCGAGTCCAACTTCGGGCGCAACATGGGGCCGAGCTCCGCGGGCGCCGTCGGCTGGATGCAGTTCATGCCGGACACCTGGCTGCGGTGGGGGATGGACGGCTCCGGTGACGGATTCGCCGACCCCTGGAACGCCGAGGACGCCGTCTACTCGGCGGCGCGCTATCTGGCCGCTGCAGGAGGGCGCTTCGACCTCCAGCGGGCCGTGTTCGCCTACAACCATGCCCAGTGGTACGTGGATCAGGTGCTCCAGCTCGCCGCCCTCTACAGAGGCGGCGGGGTCGAGGCCACGTTTGCGCTCGACCGCCTGCAGATCGACCTCGAGCAGGCCCAGGCCGACGTCATCGCCGCGCGCGACGCGCTCGAGCGCTCGGAAGCAGCCGAGGCGGCGCTCCGGACGGCCGTCGCCGAGCTGGACGGCGCCGCAGACGTCCTTGTGCTGCTGTCGGACCAGCTCGAGGCGCAGAAAAACGTCTTCCAGCTCGACTGGCGCCGAGCCGAGGCCTCGGCCGAGGTCGCGCTCCGGCGTGAGGAGCTGGCGCAGGCCGAGGCCACGCTTGCGTCGGCGCGTGCGGGAGCCATCCCCGCCACCTTCGCGCCCGGCGCCGCCGAGCTGCTCGGCGCTCCGCTCGCCGTGGAGGACTACGTCTTCCCGGTCGGCGGCGGGCCGGCCGCTGTCTCCGTCGGTCGCGAACACCACGACTACGCGGCCGCCGACATCGCAGCGCCGGAGGGCTCGCCCGTCTACGCCCTGGCCCCGATGGTCGTGCTCGAGGCGTGGCCGGCTCCGGCCGGGCGCTGCGGAATCGGCGCCAAGCTGCTGACCGCCGACGGCCTCGTCTGGAGCTACTGCCACCTCGCCTACCTCGATCCGGGCGCGGCCCCTGGCGCCGTGCTCGCCGCAGGCGACTTCGTCGGCCTTGTCGGCTCGACCGGGAACTCGAGCGGCCCGCACCTCCATCTCCAGCTCGATCCGCCGACCGCCTACCCGCAGGATCTTGCGTGGTTCCAGCAGGCCGCAGGGATCGCATTCCGCTGGCAGGAGGACGGTGGCGACCGGCTGCTGGCGCTCTCGTTCGCCCAGGCGGGACCGGTCTTCGCGGTGCTGCCTCCTGAGCCCTCCGCGGCCGCGAACGACGATGTCGTCGAGTTCACCCTCCTCGGGGGTTGAGTCGAGCGTGGGAATTGCCGACAAGCGGGACATGGCCGCACGATTCGTCGCGCGCGCGCCCTGGCCGGCCGCGCTCATCGCCGCATTCCTGCTCGCCACGGCGGGATGGGCGGCTGGTGTGGCGTGGGCGGCCGAGGGAGCGACGCCGCCTGCCGAAAAGGCAGGGTCGCTCGTGGTGCCCGACGTGCGGCACCAGGCCTACGTCTTCGCCAAGGGAGCGCTCGAGCAGTCGGGCTTCGCCTGGCGGGTCGAGGGCAAGGTGCAGGGGTACGCAGCGAACCTCGTCGTCGGGCAGAGTCCCGCCGCGGGCGCGCGGGTCGTCGCCGACGGCAAGCCGCTCGTCGTGCTCACTCTCGCTCGGAACCCGGCTTACCAGCAAAAGGGAACACCCGAAAACGCCTCTTCGTACGCGGGCCGCCCCGCCCGGCTCGTCACCACCGCGGCCGCGCGACGCGCGGCCGCTGCACCGTCGGCCGTCGCCGCTCCGGTGCTGAAGCCCGCCGCGAAGCCAACGGCGAAGGCACCGGTCGCGAAGCCGACGGCGAAGGCGCCTGCGGCAAAGCCCGCCGCCCGCCCGCCTGCGTTCGCTGTCGCCGGTGCGCCCGCCGAGCCGCTGACCGAGATCTCGCTTCCGCAGCGGGCGAAGGAGCTCGCCGCCTGGCTCGAACGGCACCGCGTGCCGACCGCCGCGACCGTCAACCACTGGCTCTACCAGCACACCTGGATCGTCACCGGCGCGCAGTTCGGCTGGTGGCAGGGCGCCGAGGCGCTGAAGACGCTGATCGAGGTCGACCGCCGCGCGCAGCAGCTCTGGGGTCTCGGCGGCAAGAGCGAGCAGGTCGCCAGCCGGGCGCTGACAGAGGTTCGGGCGAAGGCGAAGTGAGCAGGCTCGCAGCGATCAGGGCGCGTCTGGCGGCGGAGAACGGCTACTCGCTCGTCGAGATGCTGACGGTGATGATCGTCCTCGCGGTCGTGATGGGCGCCATCTCCACGCTGCTCGTCCAGGGGTCGAAAGCCGAGCTCGACATGAACAACCGCTTCCAGGCCCAGAGCAACGCGCGCCTCGCACTCGACCGGCTGCGCCGCGAGGTGCACTGCGCGAGCGACATCACGCCCGCTACGTCCGCGTCGGTCACGCTGGCGATGCCGTCGCACTGCCCGACGGCGGGCGGCAGCCCGACCATCACGTGGTGCACGCAGTCCGCCGGCACGAACCGGTATGAGCTCTGGCGCTACGTGGGTGCGGCGTGCAGCGGGACCGGGGTGGCGGTCGCCGACTACCTGACGTCGCAGACGGTGTTCACGTTCACGGTGCAGTCGGTATCGAGCCTCGCCCTGCTCGGCGTCTCCTTCCCCGTCGACGTCGAGCCGGGCAAGGGCGCGATTCCCTACACGCTCACAGACGACATCGTGCTGCGGAACAGCACGCGGATCTAGCGATGCGGCTGCTGCGCTCCGAGCGCGGGCTCGCTTTGCCGTTTGCCCTCGCCGTGCTGATCGTGTCGTCGATCATGCTCGTCTCGATCGTCGAGTACTCGAGCTCCAACTCGCGTTCGGCGGCGCGCGGCAAGGGCGCGCAGAACGCGTTCACGCTCTCCGAGGCCGGGCTGAACAACGCACTCGCCGTGATGTTCAACGGCGGCAACGTGCTCTCGCAGGGGCTCATGCCGGCCTGCACGCTGCCGGAGGCGAACTGGAGCGTGGGTACCTACGACGGCGGCACCGCGCGCTGGTGCGGGACGCTCGATCTCTCGCAAAACCTCTGGAACCTGAAGGCGCTCGGGATCGTCGACAACCCGACGGGTTCCACCGCGCCCGACGTGCGGCGGACGCTCACCGCCACCGTCCCGATCACGCCGCAGGCGACGACCGACAACTCGGCGCAGGCGTGGAACTACATGTTCGCCACGCGGACGGGGACGTCGGGGGGCTGCGACCTCACGTATTCGAACAACGTCACGATCGGCTCGAACGTCTACACGGCCGGCAACCTGTGCCTCGACCAGAACGTCGTCATCAGCTCGCCGAAGGTGATCGTCGGAGGCAAGATCGACATCGAGAACAACGGCCGCATCGGTACGTCCGGGACGAACAACTGGTCGACGCGCGTCGAGGTCCAGGTCGGCGGGTCGGGCGGGCAATACTGCCGCTACGCCGGCGGCGCGTGGAGCGGGCAGACCTGCGGCGACGCCCACCACGTCTACTCGAGGAACGCGGCCGCGACGGCGATGACCGTGAGCTACACGCCGGAGGCCATCACGCCGCCCGCGCCCGAATGGGACAACTGGTACTCGAACTCCGCCCCCGGGCCGACCATCGCCTGCACCACGAGCACTGGGACGCCGCCGGTGTGGGACAACAACTCGACGCGCGACGGAAACAACGGCTCCGTCAGCACCGTCTTCGACCTGGCGCCGGTGTCGAGCAGCTACACCTGCGTCTCCGGCATGGCGAGCAACCCGATCGGCAAGATCGCCTGGAACCACACGACGAGGGTGCTGACGCTCGTTGGGACGATGTTCATCGACGGCAGCGCGAAGATCGTGAACACCGCCGTCAACCGGTACACGGGCTACGCGACGCTCTACCTCTCGGGCACCTTCCTGATGGACAACGGCGCGAAGATGTGCGCCGTCGTCAACGCCGGCGGGACGGACTGCGACTACGCCGGCTGGGATCCGAACACGACCATGCTCGCGGTCGTCGCGAACGGCGACGGCTCGATCTCGGGCGCAGGCAGCCAGACAGGCTCCACGACGTCGGGCGGCGGCAACGGCATCAAGCTCGTCAACAACACACGCTTCCAGGGCGCGCTCCAGGCGACGAAGGCGGTCCAGCTTCAGAACAACGCGAAGGTGGACGGGCCGATCATCGCCAGCACGATCGTCGTCGACAACAACGTGACGCCGGATGCCTTCCCGGTGATCACGACTGCCCCCTCGGGGCTGCCGGGGAACCCGGCGGTCTACGCGCAGCCGAACGAGCCGCAGAAGTTCAGCGGCTGATCCGCGCGCGCAGTCGGCAGACCCAAAAAATCCTCTCTACCCCGAAAGAGGGATTTTCCCCTGCTAGAGAGCAAGTTTAGTGAGTACCCAGGGTCATCACTCCTGCGGCTTGAATGCCGAACGAGGAGTTGCACAGGTGCGTCGAGGAAGATCAGCGCCACAAAGGTTCCACAGCCGGCTCGGCAACCAGTCGGGGTTCGCCCTGCCGTTCGCCCTCGTCACGCTCGTCGTGCTCGGTGGGCTCGGCACGAGCGTCGCCGCGTACACGAGCTGGAACACCGGCTCGGCTGCCCGCTCGAACGCCGATCAGGTCGCTCTCGCGCTCGCTGAAGCCGGCCTCAACTACGCCTACTCGACGCTCTACAACTCCGCGACGCCGTCCAACCCGGCGACGGTGCCGTCCACGACGGTCACGCTCGACGGAGGCACGGCCCAGTACGCGGGAACGCTCGCCGGCGACACGTGGACGCTGACCGGCACCGGTACGGCGCGCAACCCGACGGGACCGGCCGCAGCGCCCGTCGTTCGCTCGGTCAGCGGCCGCGTCCGGCTCGGGTCGGCGCGGCAGAGCTCGACGAACAACGCGGTCTGGAACTACGTCTACGCCGACGCGCTCACCGGCTGCACGAACCTCTCCAACTCGGTCGTGCTCGACGTGCCGCTCTACGTGCGCGGGAACCTGTGCCTGTCGAACAGCGCGAAGATGACCGGCTACGCCCTGCGCGTCGGCGGCAACGTCACGCTGACGAACCAGGCAGCGGTCGGGTCGGCCGCTGAGCCGATCTACGAGGTGTCGGTCGGGGGCACGTGCCAGCTCGGCAACGGCACGCCGCACTCCCCGTGCGGCGCTGCCGACCAGGTGTACGGCCAGGTGATCGGCACGAACCCCCCCGGCTTGACGAAGCCGCCGGTCGACCTTGCGCGGTGGTACAGCGACTCCCAGCCCGGCCCCATGCACGCCTGCACGAGCGGCAGCTTCCCGGGCGGTTTCGACAACGACGGGGTCATGAACCGCAGCCGCGCGCCGGTCAACCTCACACCGTCGACGGCCTACGACTGCCGCGTCACGGACGCCAGCGGCTACGAGGTCGGGCGCCTCTCCTGGACGCCCGGCACCCCCGGCAGCCTGAAGATCGCCGGCACGATCTTCTTCGACGGCGACATCTCGTTCGCGCAGTACAACGAGGCCGTCTACGAGGGGCGCGCGACGATCTATGCGTCCGGGAAGATCACGTTCGCCAACCAGACGCGCGTCTGCGGCAAGGTCGGGTGCCCGAACGACTGGAACCCGGACGAGAACCTGCTCGCCTTCGTCGCCGGCAGCGCGACCGATTCCGTCGGCTTCGACATCGGCAACAACTCCCGCTTCCAGGGCGCCGCCTACGCGGTAACCGACTTCCGCGAGGGCAACAACACGGTCTTCTGGGGCCCCGTGATCGCCAATCAGGTGCACCTGATCAACTCAACCATCCATCAGTACGTGCCGATAGGGACCCTGTTGCCCGGCATGCCCGCCACCTATGAAGAGATCATCACGCTCGTCAACGTCGGCGGAAGCTGGGGCTAGATGGACGTCGCGCTGGCGGCCTTCGCGTTCGCGCCCGCGCTCGCGATCGGCAGCTTCCTGAACGTCGTCGCCGCACGCCTGCCGTTGCGGCGCTCGGTCGTCTCGGGGCGCTCGGCCTGCATGGGCTGCCGGCACGACATCGCCTGGTACGACAACGTCCCTGTCGTCTCGTACCTCGCGCTCGGGGGCCGCTGCCGGAGCTGCCGGACGCGGATCAGCCCGCTCTACCCGGCGGTCGAGCTCGCGACAGCGCTGCTCGTCGCCGCCTGCTTCCTCGTCTTCGGCCTCTCCGGGCAGGCGGTCGTCGCCGCGTTCTTCTGCGCGACGCTCGTCGTGCTCTCGGCGTCCGATCTGCGCCACCGGATCGTCCCGAACGTGATCGTCCTGCCCGCGGCGGCGATCGTGCTCGTCTCGCGCACCGCGCTCGACCCGAGTGTCGAGTGGGCCGTCGGCGCCCTCGGCGCCTCACTCTTCCTCTTTCTGGCCGTCCTCGCCTACCCGAAGGGAATGGGGATGGGCGACGTGAAGCTCGCCCTCCTGCTCGGAGCGATGCTCGGGCGGACGGTCCCCGTCGCGCTCATGCTCGGGATGCTGGCGGCGCTCGTACCGAGCGTCGTGCTGCTGGCCCGCCACGGCGCCGCCGCGCGGAAGATGGCGATTCCGTTCGCGCCGTTCCTCGCGCTGGGCGCGGTCGTCGCGCTGTTCGCGGGCGAGCGTGTTCTGGACTGGTACCTGACGCTCCTGTAGGCGTCGGAGGTCAAGTGCGCCCCCCCGGGTGCCGATAACCCGTTCGAGGGATCGCTGTTGGACACTGACCGTCCACCCAAACTGCGCACCGTCGGCCCTGCCGCCGGTGAGCCCGCCGCGTCCGACGCGTCGCCTCTGCACGTCGCCTTCGGGGTCAACGAGACCGCAGAGCTCGTCGTCGACCTGCTCGCTGCGACCGGGCTGATCTCGGCCGACAAGCTCGCGCTCGTCCGCGGCCGCGCAGGCCAGAGTGGCTCGCTGGCGCAGGCGATCGTGGACGAGGGCGTCGCCTCGAGCGACGGTATTGCCCGGACGCTCGCCGTCCGCTACCACGTGCCGCTCGTCGACCTCGCGGCGACCGGCGTGTCGCCGGACGCCGCGCAACAGATCCCGTTCCACGTGCTGGAGCGAGTGACTGCGGTTCCCTACGCACTCGAGAACGACGCGCTGCGGGTGGCCATCGCGGACCCGGGGAACCTGCACGGGATCGACGAGCTGCGGATCGCCACCCGCTTCCCGCTCGAGCTGGCGGTCGCCTCGCGCGAGGACATCGTCGTCGAGATCCGCCGTCTCGCGCGGGCCTCGGAGGCCACCGGCGCGCGGGCCGCCCTCGAGGCGGTCGAGGCCGAGGACGAGGAGGAGGGTGACGATCTCGAGGCCGAGGACGGCATTTCCGACGCCCCCCTCGTGCGCCTCGTCAACTCGGTCATCTTCCAGGCCGCCGAAGACGGCTCCTCCGATGTCCACTTCGAGCCGCACGAGGACGCGCTCGTGGTTCGCTTCCGGATCGACGGCGTGCTCCAGGAGGTGCAGCGGATCCCGAAGCGGATGGCCCCGGGCGTGACGACGCGCCTCAAGGTGCTCGCAAAGCTCGACATCGCCGAGCGGCGCAAGCCGCAGGACGGACGCATCTCCCTCAACGCCGCCGCCGCCGGGCGCACGCTCGACATCCGCGTCGCCACCCTGCCGACGGTCGAGGGCGAGAAGATCGTCATGCGCCTGCTCGACAAGTCGAAGAAGCCGCCGACGCTCGAGGAGCTCGGGCTCTCGGACGAGATGCGCGTGAAGTTCGCGGAGATCATCAAGCGCCCGACCGGAGCGCTGCTCGTCACGGGGCCGACCGGCTCCGGTAAGTCCACGACGCTGTACGCCGGCCTGTCGCAGATCAACCGGCCCGAGATCAACATCATCACCGTCGAGGACCCGGTCGAGTACCGGCTGTCGGGGGTCAATCAGGTGCAGATCAACAACCGCGCCGGCCTCACGTTCGCAGCCGCGCTGCGCTCGATCCTCCGCTCCGACCCCGACGTCGTGATGGTCGGCGAGATCCGCGACGGCGAGACGGCGAAGATCTCGATCGAGGCGGCGCTCACCGGCCACTTCGTGCTTTCGACGCTGCACACGAACGACGCCCCCGGCGCGCTCACGCGCCTGAACGAGATGGGCGTCGAGCCGTTCCTCACGGGCGCCGCCGTCTCGGCCGTGCTCGCCCAGCGGCTCGCGCGCAAGCTCTGCTCGCACTGCTGCGAGATGTACCAGCCCTCGTCCGACGAGCTGCTCCAGGCCCGTGTTGCGCCTGACGTCGCTCTCGCCTCCGACGGGATGGCGTTCTACCGCAAGCGTGGCTGCCCGCGCTGCAGTCAGTCCGGGTACCGCGGCCGGATCGGCGTCTTCCAGCTCCTGACCATGAACGAGGAGATTGCGACACTCGCCGTCCAGAAGGCGAGCCGCCAGGACATCGAGCGCGCCGCCATGGGTTCCGGGATGCGCTCGCTCTGGGACGACGGGATCGCCAAGGTTGCCGCGGGCCTCACGTCGATCGAAGAGATCGCCCGCGTGCTCGTGGTCTAGCGCGGCGGCGCCGGGGATCCGAAGGCTTACTGAGCCTGGACGTCGCAGCCGAGGACCATGAGAGCCTCGACGGCTTCGGTCACGAAGC